>CAZJFT010000025.1:0-3489 GCA_964545585.1 uncultured Methanosarcinales archaeon | reverse complement strand
TGTGAAGTCTATCCTATGATTATCTCCTATTCCCTTGTATGTGTCTGCAAGCTTTATCTCGCTGAACAAGTAAGACGCATCGACCATATCACCGTCCCTTTCACGCAGTACACAATTATCTAATGAAAGCTCTTGTGATAATAATTGTACGTCCTGTCCCTGTTTTACTGATACAGAATAATATGCATGAGCATACATTGGGATGCTGTTGAATTCTGCTAATTGAAGCACTGCCCTGTTAAGGCTTGAAGGGACAGTATTTGAATAACTTGCACGCAAATTTGTCGGAGTGAGATTGTCTGCCTTGAATCCTAACACCCTCACTTTCTCAGTTCTTGTGACTGAATTATTTACTACATCAGAAGCGGTTATTACTACATCTGCATCATAGTATCCGTCTTCAATCGGTGAGACGCTCCATGTGCAATTGAATATGTTCCCTGAGCCTGTCGCTGATTCAGTGCATGTAGCAGCTATCGTCTCATTCTTTATCTTGTCAAAATATGCTGATGCAAGGACTTTAGAGTCCGGCTCATTCACAGTGACTGCTAATGATACCGCCGATCCTGTTATCAAAAGATTCTCTCCTAATTCACTATTAGAACCCCAATCGATATTGATTATTGAGGGCATCGAATTGTCGCATTGCAGCGTCCTTGAATAATATGGAAGCTTATTCCCTGAATCATCCTGGCTTGATGGATTGACAGTCAATATCCTTATCTGAGTCGGACCATTGCAGTTTATGTTTGCGAATCCTACGCATTCATTACCTGAGCAATTGAACACTCTACTTGAGACTCCTGCAACCTCAAAGAATATTAGTCTCTTCTCAAAGTTGTCTTTAGTCAATTGGAATGTGAACTTGTTCAGCCCATTCTTCACATAGCATGCATCATCCTCATCGCAATAATCTGTTATTATCTGCACTTCTGGGGCTACATTGTCTAGCGTGAATGATTTCTCCAATCGCTCAACGACATTGTTTCCTGCACCATCTTTTGCAGTCACATTGACGAAAACTGACTCTTTGTTCGTCCTCAATACCTTTGAGTTTATTACGCAATTATATACCCTGCCGGATTCAGTGTTGTTTATCCTACATGCAGACAGCGGCACCACAGTATTCTTGTATGCAGGCTTCAATTGAGGATTATTCGTTATGTCGCTTAAGTCAGCGATTACTGATGTAAGATTTTCTTCAGCTATGTCGAATGTTATATCGACCTGGAAATCTGTATTGGGAGCGATAGTGGTTAATGGCAGGCCATTATTCCATATCTCCAGATTGCTCACTTCAGGCAATGATACATCGATTGTAATATTCTGGACTACACTTTTTTTTGTGTTGCCTATGCGATCAGTCACATCGAGATAGAATTCTCCTTTGCCTGATTCGCTTATCGCAAGGCTGCGAGTGCCTGATTGTGCACAATTGTTATTCTCGAATTCGAGAACATCAGTATTGCTTCCCTGCCACCATACATCAACCCTCTCAATTCCTGTGCATGGAGGATTGTTATTGTATCCTGTATCTGTTATACTGTATGTCAATGTGACATTACCATTGTTCTGGCTTACAGAATAAGTTATTGCACCGATAGAATTATCGACATTTATGTTCGCTGTGGCAGTATCCCCTTCCTGATTAACTATAGTATATGTGACTGTCGCCTGGTTCTTTGTGTCTGTGACTGCACAATAATATTTCATAGAGTTCTTCTGGCATGTCGGCGTAGCACCATTTATTGTTGTTATGTCTGATGTTGAAGAAATATTGAATGATACTGTATCACTAACTCTCCTGAAATCCTTTATGCGATCAGAACCTTCAATGTGTGATACATATAGTGATGCAGAAACAGAAGAAACTAGCAATAATACGCACATTATATACAATATATACAAAATCGTTCTCGAAAAACCCTTCGAATAACTCACATCACACCCTCTTGACAATTATAGAGTAATTCCCGGAATTATTCTTTATAAATATTTCTGTTTTTGTGAGAATACACACGAAAGCCCGACTGACAAGCCTAACGCACTTTTCCATTGCTCACTTTATCTATAGAAATCGTTCCTTTCTGTAATTTAAGCTCTTTTCCATCTGCGTATATTACACCGTCTTTTGCGGTCAATGAAACTTCTGCGAATTCTTTTATGTTTATCTTCGGCAGATTCTTTATCTTCTCAATCTTGGAATCATCAATCTCTCCATTATATGCATATGTCCCTAATTCTGCATCCGGAAGAACCAGCCCGACTATGCCATTCTCTTCACATGCAAGGAGCATCCCCTTGCTCTCCACTCCCCTAAGGTTCGCAGGCTCAAGGTTCGTCACAACGAGAATCTTTTTTCCTTCTAACTCATCTGCAGAATAATAAGGCACGAGTCCTGAGACTATTGTCCTCTGCTCATCACCGAAGTCTATATGCTCAATGTATAGTTTCTCTGCCTTCGGATGCCTTTCCACTTTTGTTATCTTTGCGACACGCAATTGAAGCTTGTCGAATGGAGCTATCGTTGCATCTTTCTTCCCGTCTGATTCTTTCTTCTGCCCAAACTCTATCTTCTCTATCTTCTCGAATATTATCTTTGCTTCACCAATCGAGTGCTCTCTCAATCTGACTCCAATATCTTTCAATGATAAATCCTTCAATCCTAGCTGTGATTCTATATTCCTTGAATAATCTGGAAGTATAGGTTTCAAGACAATGACCAAATCCTTCAATATGTTCACCGCCGTATTGATGACCTGCTGAGCTTTTTCCCTGTCTGTCTTTATCAGCTTCCATGGCTCATTCTCCTGGAAATATTTATTCCCTAGAGCAGAAAGCCTCGACGCGGACTGTGATGCTTGCCTTAATTCATATTTTTCATACAATTCTAACGTCTCAAAGGATATGGCTTTCGCCTCTGTCAATACTTTCTCGTCCGTACCTGATGTTATCCTTGAATCGAAATTCTTGTTAGTGAAAGATAATACTCGATATACGAAATTTGCGATATTCCCTACTAGCTCATTGTTTATCCTCTCCTTGAAGTCTTCCAAGTCAAGGTTTATGTCTGACATCGTCCTTGAAAGGTTTGATGCGATGTAGTACCTGAAATATTCCGGCTTGACCAATGCAGAAAGCTCTATCGCATTGAGGAATGTTCCCCTAGATTTTGACATCTTCTCATTGTTCACGTTCAAGAATCCATGCACGAGAATGTTCTCGGGCAACTTTATGTCTGCACCCATCAATACTGCAGGCCAGAACAATAGATGGAAGTAAACGATGTCCTTCCCTATTATATGTATTACTCTTGCATCATTCCAATAATCTAATCCTGCATCTGTAGAGCCGCGATTATGCGATAAACTTGAGATGTATCCTATCGGTGCATCGAGCCATACATAGAAATATTTATCCTCCTCGCCAGGGATCTTGAATCCGAAATAAGGGCCGTCTCTTGATACGCACCAATCATCAAGTCCCTTA
>CAZJFT010000024.1:0-14080 GCA_964545585.1 uncultured Methanosarcinales archaeon | reverse complement strand
AAAGAACGTTCAGAGCTTGATATTGTATAATTATTTATTTATTGTATAATTATTTATTTTTTGTTTTTTTTTTCGATTTATTCTTCTTCACTTTCTTCCCAAAAACGATTGATGCAATAATAGATGTGAACAATACGAAGAAAACCACTCCCAAACTTATTCCTAAGCTTATGTGCACGAATTCTTCAACTATCATCTTAACACCGATGAATACGAGTATGAATGCCAACCCATACTGCAGGAATACGAACATGTCATGTATCTTTGCTATGACGAAGTATAACGACCTTAGACCAAGAATTGCGAATATGTTAGAAGTGAAAACTATGAATGGGTCTGTCGTTATACCGAATATTGCGGGGATGCTGTCGAAAGCGAACACAACATCGGTGAATTCTACAACTAGCAGACTCACGAAAAGGACCGTGACTGCAAGTTTACCTTTCTGTTTGACGAAGAACCGTCCATTATGCTTTCTAGCAACCGGGACAATCCTATGTATTGTCTTAACTATCCAAGAATTATGAGGGTCGAAGTCCTCATCCTTCTTGAATACCATATGGATTCCTGAATATATAAGGAATATCCCGAACACATAGAATATCCAATGGAATTTAGAGACAAGCGCTGTGCCTGCAAGTATCAATAACCCTCTAAGCACTATTGCCCCGACAATCCCCCAGAACAGTATCCTATGCTGGTATTTCGGCTCGACCTTGAAACTCATGAATATCAGAAATATCACAAATATATTATCTACAGACAATGATTTCTCAAGAAGATACCCTGCAAGGAATTTAAGGCCTATCTCATGTCCCCATTCCAGCCAGACGAACACGTTGAATACTAATGCAAGGCTTATCCATATGCCTGTCCATATCAATGCCTCTTTAACTGATACTGCATGCTGTTTCCTGTTGAATACCCCCAGGTCAATGACGAGAAATATAGTTACCAATATCAGGAATCCTATCCACATGAACAATGGGTCGACACCCGGGATCGTTATCATTGTCTCAAAACCTGTAGAAGAGAGAGTGTGATATTCGATTATAAATGTATTGGTTACCTTTATAAATGATATTTGCCGTTTTCTACAATGAAACATCTGCTCAAGGCATTCGCATATAGCGCTGTCCTTGCAATAATCACGCTTCTTTCAGTATCTTTCGGATGGAAGAATCCGTTGCTATTGACAATAATTTTGGCATTGATAAGTTCAGCGATGCTTATACTCTATCGGAACAAGGAAGACTTATACTTATACATCATATCAGGAGTGGCTGGAGCGGTGGCTGAAGCAATAGCCATCGCATTTGGTGCATGGAACTATGCATTCCCAAACTTGATCGGCATACCTTATTGGCTTCCATTCTTGTGGGGAATCGCTGCTCTTTTCATAAAGAGAATGATTGCCGCGATACATCAACACATGCTTTTCTGAATGCTTTCTGATCATGCCAAACATCATTCTAGAACAATGCCTTAATGAGCATTGTAGCATAGCTCCCTTTAGGCAGAGAGAATTCTAGGTCAATCTCGTTTATATTATCTGATTTGTTGTTCTTATAGAAAACATTTGTCCTTACAAAACATTCCCTTTCTATGCCTTCAACACTCAATTCAGGGAATTGCTTGATTATGAAGTCTCTTGAAGTCAACCCTATGTCTGAGAGCAATGCTTCATTCTGTTTGTCTGAATCGAATCCTGCAAGCCTAAGATGTTTCAATGACTTGTCATACTCCTTATCATTGAGGAATGCCAACTGTCCATGCCTATAATCCCTTAGATAATATCTTCCCATATTCATTATTTTCTCACTTAGCTCCTTATTGAATAAGTATGATTGTACTGCATGAATATAGAACAGCAATGTCTTTGATGGGATGCTTTTCAATGCAGACACATAATCATTGCCCTTGACTTCTAATCCTATGAGTTCACATGCCTTCTTGAAATCCCTCTTCAATATAGAAAGACCTATATCGTAATTGTTCTCAGAGAATCTCTGATCATCAAAATAATTCGGGAAGATGAAATCCTGAATGAAATGCTCTTCAAAAAGTCTCATCTCCTCGATATTCAGTTCTCGGACTTTTATGTTGAACTTGTTCCCTTGCAATGTGCCAAGACTCAATGGTTGGTCATTGAATGATATGAATTGAAGCTTCAGGTCATCATTGTCGATCGACAATTTCCCGTCATCCTTGAATATGGATATATACTGTCTAGTTATCGCATGCTTATCCTTTGAACCGGCATATTTGATGTCCTTCCTTTTTATATTCAAACTCTTGCATATGTGTTCGACTGCAGATTCCGTATTGTAATCCTTCTTCGTCAGGAGATATACTGCATAATCTCCATCTCCTGAAAAACCTACAGGAATCTCCTCGACGATGAAATCTTCAGGGAACTTCTTGATTATCATAGAGTATGGATGATTCCAGAGTTTTTAAATATTGGTGTAATTCGCAAAATTTTTAATCCAAAAAAGTGAGTTTATATGATGATTGATGTGGAAGAAGATTTAAGAGAGCTGAAGAGGCTTTCCAAAGGAAAATTATTGGAGTTTCTCAACCAAGTATTTGTAGATAAAGCTGCAGCAAAAGAGATATTGAATGGAATACGAGTTGAAAACAATAAATTGCATGTTGCTGCAAGAGAATTATTAAAAGTCGATGCTTCAAAGGCAGATACTCTTATTAAAAAATTGACTATGCTCGATGAATATGTAAAATTTCTCAATGCATTATTGAACAAACCGCAGCCAGATAGGGAAAAAATAATATATTTATGTGCAGGATTTGTCCAGGAGATGAATCAACTCGAGCCATTATTGCAAAAGACATACAGCAAATCATTCCTTGAAAAAATACGTGGGAAACAAAGTGCAATAGCGAAATTCTTAGGCATATTCGGAATAGCAACAGCATTGACTGCCGGGGACGTCCAAAAGAATGTAAAGGTCAATCCATTGCCAGATACGCCTGCAAAGGCCATGGTGGTGAATGCAGAACCTGTCAAATACAATCCTCTAGCATTGAGTGTAATATCTACGGCGAGCAAGGAGATAGGAAAAAGATATCTTTATGGAAGGTTGGATGAGAAGGGGAATTTTCATCCAGATACATGGGACTGCTCCTCTCTTGTAAAGCACGCATTCTCTAAGAACGGCGTACCATTAGAAGGGAATTCTAGGACACTGTCAGGATATGGAAAAGAGATAGTGAAAAGACAGATGGATTTCACAAAATTGATGCCTGGAGACCTGCTTTTTTTCACATTTGATCGAAATAGGCCCAGAGGTCATGTAGGCATATATGTCGGTGATGGAAAAATGATACAAGCGGGCACAAGCACAGGTGTGGCGATAGTGCGATTAGATACTTCTTATTATAAGAAAGGATTCCAGGTAGCCAAACGTATTCTTAATTGAAATCACTCTACCATAAAATTTATATAGTGTCATAAATGATACATAGAGTGAGTTAGATGTATGAGATAGAGTTCATAGGAAGAGGTGGGCAGGGAGCCAAGACAGCTGCAGAAATAGTCGCTAGACAGGCTATAAAGAAAGGATTCTATGTTCAGAGCTTCCCAGATTATGGTCCGGAAAGGAAGGGTGCGCCTGTAAGGGCATTCACAAGGACTTCTAAAACAAGCATAAGAGGATGCAGCAATGAAGCAAATCCTGATGTGATAGTTGTTATAGATCCTACATTATTATCACTTAATGGGACGTTCTTCAAATTGACAGAAAAGACGATGCTCATCGCAAACACTACAGAAAGTCCAGAAAAAGTAAAGGAACAATTAGGATTCAATGGCAAGATATACACTATAGATGCGACATCGATAGCATTGAAATACTTGAAAGGGCCGATAACGAACACGACAATGCTTGGCGCAGTATCAAAAGCATGCAATTATTATACATTAGATGAATTGAAACATGAGATAGAGGAAGAATTCGGCAAGAAATTAAGCCCTGAGATGCTCAAGAACAACCTTGATGCGGCACAATCAGCATATGACGAGGTCAAAGGATGACATTGATGAACAAGCAGGAGATAAGCGTAGGTGCAAGAGCAGTAGGAGGTTCATCAGCAGATTTCAATACGGGCTCATGGAGAGCAATAAGACCGATAATAGATACGAACAAGTGTATCCATTGCATGTTGTGTTATTTATATTGTCCAGACAATGCAGTATGTATCGTCAAAGAATCAGCCAAACAGAACGGCAATCCAGAAATCACAGGAATCGACCTGAAACATTGCAAGGGCTGTTCTATATGTTCACAAGTCTGTCCAGTACATTGCATAAAAATGATACCGGAAGAAGAGGCGAAGAAGCAAACTTGAAAAAAAGAATAAGATAAAATGAATAAATCAACTAAAGCATTAACTGGTGCAGAAGCTGCTGCTGAGGCAATGAGGCAGATCAATCCAGATGTAGTGCCGATGTATCCTATAACTCCGCAGACGCAGATTGTGGAGACGTACAGCCAATTCGTTGCAGATGGAGTAGTGGATTCTGAAGCAGTAAGATGCGAGTCAGAGCATTCTGTGATGTCAGTCGCAATAGGGGCAAGCACGGCAGGTGCAAGGGTTATGACTGCCACATCAAGCCAAGGATTAGCGTTCATGTTCGAGCCGTTGTTCATCGCGCCATCATTAAGATTGCCGATAGTAATGAATCTTGTCAATAGGGCATTATCTGGGCCGATTAATATTCATTGCGACCATTCAGATGGAATGGCTGTGCGTGATTCAGGATGGATATCGTTCTATTGTGAGGATGCGCAGGAAGTGTATGAGCATAACATAATGGCTGTAAAGATCGCTGAGGATCCTGAAGTGCAGCTCCCTGCAATGATATGCCAGGATGGTTTCGTGACAAGTCATTCATTAGTCAATGTAGATATATTAGAAGACTCGGTAGTCAAGGATTTCGTAGGCATAAGGAAACCGGCATTCGATTTCCTAGACACAAAGAATCCTACGTCAGTAGGCACATTAGACTTCTATGATTACTTCTTTGAGCATAAGAAACAGTCATTTGACGCGATGGAAAGATCAAGAAACGTCATCAAGAAGGTGTTTGATGAATTCTCAAAGATCTCAGGAAAGAATTATGGGTTCATAGAGAAATATCAGACAGAAGATGCGGAGCATATAATAGTCGCATTGAGTTCTGCATGCGGCATATTGAAGAATGCGGTCGATGAATTGAGATCGAAAGGGAAGAAAGTCGGCCTTCTGAAAATAATATTGTTCAGGCCTTTTCCTGAAATAGAGGTTGCGCAGGCATTGAAGAATGCTCGTGCAGTAATTGTCCTTGAAAGAGTCTCCGGATTCGGGTCATACAGTCCATTATACAATGAGATATCTGCAGGATTATACCATTATCCAAACAAACCGAAAATGGTCAATTACGTCTTCGGATTAGGAGGAAGGAACTTCGGCATGAGCGATGCACTAGGATTATTCAACGAGATGGAAAAGATCGATAATGAATTCCTAGATGAGCATAATAAATTAAGGTATTGGGGAGTAAGAGAGTGATTTTTTTTGGTCAACATTAAAGAATTCGCGAAAAGGGAAGTCAAGGTTATGGGAGGGCATAGATTGTGCGCCGGCTGTCCTGCACCAACAATTGCTAAGCTTGCATTGATGGCTGCAGACAAGGAGGTAATAGTTAGCAGCGCAACAGGATGCCTTGAGGTGAGTACGACAATTTATCCTTATTCTGCATGGAAAACACCATGGATACATACTGCATTCGAGAATACTGCTGCAAACATTGCAGGGGTAGAGACTGCTGTGAATGTGATGAAGAGAAAGGGTTTAATAGATAAGAATAAGGATTTCAGGTATTTATGCATAGCTGGCGATGGAGGAACATACGATATAGGTCTTCAAGCTCTCAGTGGGGCGATAGAGCGCGGACACAGATTCTTGTATGTATGCTATGACAATGAAGCTTACATGAATACAGGCATCCAAAGATCATCGGCGACACCATTGTATGCAAACACGACAACAGACCCTGTGGGTAATGCGAGGAAGGGCAAACAGGAATTGAGAAAAAATTTTACAGAGATAATGGTCGCTCACAACATGAAATATATTGCACAGGCATCACTCTCAAACATACAAGATCTAATAATGAAGCTTGAGAAAGGATATAAATCAACAGATGAGATGGCATCATTCATCAACGTATTCAGTCCATGCATACCCGGATGGGGAATACATGATGGAGACTCAGTGATGCTTTCAAAAATAGCTGTGGACACATGCTTCTGGCCAATATATGAAGTAGAAGAAGGGAAATATAAGCTCAATTATAACCCTGAAGAATCAGGCAAGAAACTTCCGATAATAGAATTCTTAAAACTCCAATCAAGATTCAAGCATTTATTGAGGCCTGGAAATGAGCATCTGATTGAACAGTTCCAGAAAGACGTTGATGACAGATGGAATAAACTCAAAGAGAAATGTGGTGTGAAATAATATAAGCCAATAAAAACATAAACTAGATAAATCATCAGACAATACATATACAAATGAAAAGGATATATTATACATTCCTGATGCAAGAACTGCAGGATTTCAAGGATTCTGGAGAGAATATAGAGGATGTGAAACATATACCTGATTTCTTCAAATTATTATCAGACATGCTTGACAGGGATGAAGTCGATAAGGAAGCAAGGATGTTGATAAATGCTGCATTAGGATACTTCGTGAGCCCGGACGATGTTCTGCCTGATGATGTGTATGGTCCTAAAGGGTATATAGATGATGTTTTTATCTGTACATTCGTCATACAGAAGCTATATCCTAACTATCTCAGATTGATGAAGCAATTATGGAATGTGGATGTCGACCTTGAAGATGCAGTAGAGACTGCGCATAACCATTGTAGACTATATCTTGAAGAGCAGGATCTTGTAGAGCGGATAATAAGATATTGCGGGTTAGATTAGTATTTGCGGGCGTAGATATGTGTTTATATTTTCAACAATTTCTTGACTTCCATGGCTATCTGTAATTCTTCGTTCGTCTTTATGACGAAGCATTCTATCTTAGAATCTTTCTTAGTGATAATGAAATCATTCTTGCTGTTCTTCCTGCCATCGAGCTTCAATCCTAGGAATGAGAAATTATCCAAGACTTTCTTGCGTATGTAGAATGCGTTCTCTCCGATGCCTGCAGTGAAGACTATCCCGTCGATGCCATTCAATTCAGCGATGTATGCCCCTATGTAATGGGTGACTCTGTCAGCAAACATATCCATTGCCAGCTTGCAGCTCTCATTCTTATTGTTCTCCCATAATGCGCGCATATCGCTGTATCCTGATATCCCTAATAATCCTGATTTCTTGTTGAGTATTTTCCCTAAATCCTCATATCCTATACCCAGTATTTTCTCAAGATGTACGGCGATGTATGGATCGAGGCTTCCGCTTCTTGTGCCCATTATGAGGCCGTCAGTCGGCGTGAATCCCATCGTAGTATTGAACGATCTGCCATTCTTTACTGCAGTGATTGAGCAGCCGTTTCCAAGATGGCATATGATATATTTAGGATTCTTCTTTTTCTTTATCTTATAATATTCCTGCATCAATCCGGATATATATTTATGGCTAGATCCATGGAAACCATACTTTCTTATACCATATTTTTCATAATGGCTTATAGGTAGTCCATAAAGGAATTTCTCCTTAGGGATGGTATGATGGAATGCCGTATCAAAAACAGCGACTTGTTCCGTTTCAGGGAAGCTCTTTTGACATGCCTTTATGCACGCGACATTATGCGGATTATGCAATGGTGCGATATTCGATAGTGAATCTATCTTTGAGAGTGCCTCTGCATCTATTATCGTCGGCTCTTTGAACAGCTCCCCGCCATGCACCACCCTATGGGCTATGGCCTTTATCTCGCCCAGGTCGCCTATAGCTTCAGAGGAGAGCATCTCGTCAATCATTGCAGAGACGGCTTCATCGTGATCTCTGACTTTTATAGGACGTTCTATAGTCTCTTCATTGAATAATTGTATGCTGCAGTTATCCAGTCCTATAGCATCTATTATGCCCTTGAATATCAAGTCTTTAGATGTCATCTCTATGACCTGGAATTTTATGGATGAAGAGCCGGCATTTATTATCAATATCTTGCATTCATCAAGATGCTTACGGATGGCCTTTATCATGCCATCCTTATTAGAATAGTCGAAACCAGCAACGATATCAGAAAGCCTTCCTGCCTTGAAAACATATCTTATCCAGTTAGCGAAATCATTCTTCTCATTATTAACATGATATTCGAAGACTTCCTTATCGATGTTCTTAAGTATTAAGATGAGTTCCTCTAACGATCTTATAAGTCCGCCATCCTTAAGAACAAAATAATGCTCCTGATTAATCACACACCCACCTCTTAAAGATGAAAATGTGGGCTATGTTATTTAAATATTATTATTTGTTTGAGGAGATATTACAATATCGGCACTTCATGATTCACAAAGCATATTGCCACAAGCGCCGTCCCATGCTTCTTGTTTATCTTCATGCTCTCTTTAAGAAGCGTGATGTCTTTCAATTCGTATTGTCCTGAGAATCCATTCACGTAAAGCTCGTTGATGCTTGCTTGCAATCTTTTCTCGACCTCTTTCTCGTCATAATTACCATTATGCTCGCATACCAGTCCGCCGAACTTCTTACCTGTCTTCCTGTCGTAGAGCCATCCATAAATTATCCCTGCAGTCGCCCTCTGCCCTTTCTTCCCATGGGCGACAGCCATTATTGTCTCCATCACCGCTCCATGTGTGAGCTCTTTTGGCTTGCGTATCTTATTGGCTATCGATGGCATTATAGAAGAATAAGTCATTATGTTGCACATCTCAATCCCAGCATCCTTCAATGCAAGATGATACGATCCTGCGTGTATAGTTATGTCTGACTCGCCTTTTCCAGTCGTCACAAAATAATCCCGTGGGATCCTCATTCCGATAACAACGTTCTTTGCCATTTATTCCTCCATCAAGTCCGTTTTTGTGTGAATCATAAATCTAGAAGAAGAAGCATTAATGTTCTTCCATCCTATAGCTGATAATGCTATGAGTTTGAAAAGTAATAGAATCATCTCCACATGACTTTTGGAGTAATCTGCATCCAATGTATCGGTCTTGAACACTTTTGTAGTATAATGGTAATCCTCCTTCCGATAATGAAAAATTTGGTTAATAAAAATCTATTTATAAATCTTATGATTTTCTCGTCGAGAAATATGTTGCGCTGTAATTACTCGAGAATTACTTTTTTAAACAATTGCTATTTCAACCTTGCCAACTCATTTCGTGCCTTGTTCAACTCTCTTGTGAACTTGAACCTTTTCCTCTCAAGATATGATTGCTCTTTCCTCTTCCCAAACAATGACCATCCTCTCTTCTTCTTTTCAGATTCGTCCTTGATGGAATCTATCGTTGAAGAAGTCTCATTTATCTCTCTCCTATAACCCTTATTGACTCTATCAAGATTGTTGAGCTTATTAGTCAGGATTTTTATATTATTCTCCAACCTTCCCTTCTTACCTAATAAAAAAAATGCAAGTATCCGCCACATAGTCTGATTTGTCATATGAGAGTATTTAAATTTTATGGGAAACTATAAATAGGACACAATATTACTTGTTTTATGGAAATAATCCACGATGAAACAAACCATAAATTCTATACGATAATAGGTGGAAAAGAATGCATAGTCGAGTATGCTGTTGAAGGAAATACCATAGATTTCTACCATACATACACGCCTTTATCCCTGCGCGGACAGGGGATTGCGAGGAAGATATACGATCATATATCAGAATGGTTGAAAGAGCAGGATGAGAATGGCAGAAAATTAAAAGTAAAGACGTCGTGCTCATATGCAGAGAAATATTTTAGAGAAAAAAATCCTTAAGATTCAAAAATATCACTTCTTCACTACAATCATCGCTTTCTTCAATGTCTTTGAGGAATTATGCCAATGGTCGTTGAAGTATTCTATTTCAAGGAAATATTTTGAGCCATACCATGGATCGATTAAATAAATCTTGTTCTTGGTGACTTTCTTAACGATGGCATAATGCCCTTCCTTGGAATCATCTAGAAAATAATTGACCATGACATGATTATTCTGCAGCTTCTGCTTTATCTGGCCGACAGTAGAATTCTTATATACTTTGCATGTCAGTCCGAAATTACGCAATATCATTACTATGCGAAGCATCCTCGTGCCAGAATTCTTCGTCGTGTCAAGAAGCTTTGAAAGATATGATTCAGACAATCTTATCTCATGATGATTCAGAATCATCCTTGCCGCTGCAGGTCCGCTCGTGTAATCTTTAGATTGCCTATAATACTTCATAGGATAATACTATTAAATGAGCCATTTAAATATTTTCTTAAAAGAAGAAATGTCTGTTAAAAGAAATAGGAGAAAAATAAAAAAAATGAGTTATGCCGCAGCCTCTAGCCGCTCCTCTCTTACGAAGAATGCTGCTTCGCCATCAGGGATGTTAGGCGCATCTACGAGTTTTGCGACTCTGGATCCTTTCTTGCCTTTGCGGAGATATATCCTGAATGTCGAATTATGCCCGACGATATTTCCGCCAATCGCTTCTGTCGGATCTCCGAAGAATGTGTCTGGCTTAGCCATGACTTGATTAGTCACATAGACAGTCAAGTTATACATGTCTGCAAGCTTTGCAAGAATGTGCATGTGCTTGTTCAATTTCTGCTGCCTATCGGCAAGCGTGCCCCTGCCGACGAATTCTGCCCTGAAATGCGCAGTCAAAGAATCGACGACAATCAACTTGACATTCAAGCCGTTCTTTATCAATTCCTCAATTTTCTCAGCCAGCAACATCTGATGGTCAGAATTGTAAGCTCTTGCAACCTTTATGTTCCTCAACACCTGTTCAGGATCAAGGTCTGCACCCTTCGCGAATTGAACAATCCTTTCAGGCCTGAATGTTGATTCAGTATCGATATATACTGCAACAGCCGCAGGGTCTTGCTTCTGTATATTAACCGCAAGCAGATGTCCTATCTGCGTCTTTCCAGATCCGTATTGGCCGAAGCATTCAGTTATTGCCCTAGTCTCGAAACCACCCTCAAGCAATGCATCGAACGGTTCACAATAAGTAGGGATCTTATTCACTTGTGCCCTCTTCTGCATGACTTCCTCTCCAGACATGAAACCCATATCCATAGATGCTCTTGCGGCCTGAATTATCTTTCTTGCTATCGGCTCAGATACTCCTGACGCCTCAACGATCTCTCCTACGGTCGCAACAGCAATAGCAAGCAAAGTGTCGAACCCTGCCAGACTAAGTTTCTCAGCAGTGCTAGGCCCGACTCCAGGCAGGCTTGTCAAAGACATATCCTTAGTCTTCTCAATCTTGCTCAAATCTATATTCACATCTTCATCCATCTCGTTCTCTTCCATCATTTTCCTTCTTGCCATATTTTCACCTATATCATTTTTTAATATAAATTATAGTCTTACGACTACTAAAATCATGTTTTCAAATAAAATAAAAAAATTAAAAGACGAAAAATCACTTCATATTATCAGTAGATATCTTCTTCTTCGTCAGCATTCAGTGCTAAGTACTCATAAGCCTTGCTCAAAACCAAAACTGCTTTCGGAATGTCTGTCTGCCTTAGAGAATTGGTCTGCTTCCAAGTATCATCTTTGTCCTTGTAAGATCTCTCGAAAGAAATAGTCTTATAAGAGACCTTCTTACCATCTCTTACAGTCTCATTGCTCCAGACTGTCGCTGCAATAGCTCCTGCCCTGAATTTCTTCTCAGGGAGATTCTTACCCATCACATCATTGACAGATGGGACTTTCACCTGTATTGTTTTTACTCTTTCCATTTTTGCCTCTTGCTTGTCGCATTTTATTTCAAATCGCCCTTAAATTATGACTGCACCTTGGGGAAGGTCTCGTCCAGGCGACGAGGTTTTGGATATCATATGGATACCCAATAATGTATAGAATGTGTCATTCATTTAAATACCCTATGAGGCAATGTCCAGTGTGGGAAGTGTGTGGAAAAATATTTAAGTACAGATTTATCGCTGAATTCATGGGAAAATTGTTATTGTGGGGAATACTTGTGGTGTTGTTTGGAGGTCAAGTGTTGTCTGTATCAATAACAGATATTTCCATAACTGACAGACTTAACACTGACTTGTCGATGAGAGAGACAATAATGATTCGTTTAGTGAATAATTCTGCAGGGGAATTCAAGCTCATGCTTCCTCAGGGAGCATATAATGTGATTGTAAATAGTGTTGCTTTCGAGAATCTTTCTGTTTCGGAAGAGATTGCGTGCGATAATTGCTCTGCAAACATATCATATTCATATGCAGGCATAGTGATGAATGATTCAGGCAATTACACGTTCTACAGGAAGATAGATTTTCCCATTAATTCAAGCAGGCTGTATTATACAATTGTACTGCCTGAGAATCATTCATTGTTGAACATGGGCGACTTATCAGTATCAATATTTCCCGAAGCAAGAATGATTGATAATCGTACATTCGAATGGGATTTTGCTCAACCAATATTCCCTAAAGAATTTGGTGTGAGATACGCGGCATATCTTGACTCTGCAGATGAAACGGGGCGGATAAGCTATTTATCGATATTTTCCATAGCAGTAATCACTTTTATTGTCTTGACAATCATTTCTGTGACAATGATATTTATAAAAAAGAGAAAATAATGTTGTTTTCATTCTAGGATAGTAATATTTTTATAGGAGTAATGATATACCTCTTCAATATACTTATTTGGTGGGTACAATGGGACTAGAAAAAAAATTAAATGATAAGCAGTTCAACAATCTACAGAAACATATAAACAAGGAATTGAATCTCAGTGTCAGCCAAGAATTGGATGTCGGCGCGGGTCAGACGGGCATATATGCGAATAAGAAATGGATCGATACAAAGGACAATAGGGTAATAATATATTATTTCGAGACCGGATACAATCCTGCTGCAAGAAAATTGAATGATTTCATAAAAGTGAAGGGAATAGATTTCGAGATAGAATACTGGAAAGAACAAAGGCCTGTGTTAGCGACGGAATCAGAGAAGAGAGATGTATGAAAAGGCAAGCCAGAAAAGATTATAGATAATTCTTATATAATGATAATATGTCATCGTTTATCTGCCGATATCCCCTTTTAGCAAACTGATGTGCCATTGCATGGGCGGCATCTTCATCGAAGAAACGCACAACATGGATGTGTCCTGTGCCTTTCAACCTTTCTAATGCATTCTTCACTAACAATTTAGATAACCCATGCTCCCTATATCCTTCATAAACTTCAATATTGCTGTATATAAGTTTATCTTCAGGGACTCTCGGATTCAACTGCTTAAGCCTGCCTGATGTCGCTTTGTTATGAAAGAATTCGAAGAATCCGCATTTCTTTCCTAGTTTCATGTCTTGTGCTATTATTTCAAAGACGTATCTTTCACGGTATTTAACATCATGGCGCTCTCTAAAATAGAAACTGATATCTGTACCACATTTATGCTTCGTTTCAATAAATTCAATATTTTGGAGAACTTCTGATTCTAGCTCATTCACTTGAATTCCCAGAACTCGACTATCTTTTTTGTCTGTTGGTATGGATTGAAATGTTTCTCAAAGACCTTTAGCTTATATTCGTTGAAGTATGCTTCCATAACTTTACTGATCAGGTTTGCGGAGAATCCCAAGTCATGATATATCTCCTTGCATGCCTCATAATTGACTGCACCATTTATTGTCTGCTTGAATCTCTTCTTGTCACTCCAGGATATCTGTGAGTTTACAAAGAATTTGTTCTTCTTGAAATAGTTCTGTATCAATCCGAGATCCTTCTTTATATTTCCTGAAAGCTTGTTCTTTTTCTTGAATTGGTCATATATCTTCTTTCCTATGAATTTCAGTATCAATTGTATCTTCCCTTTGTCCCTCAATCGCTTATAGAATACCCTAAACATTGAGAAGAA
>CAZJFT010000023.1:6698-14494 GCA_964545585.1 uncultured Methanosarcinales archaeon | reverse complement strand
CCTCTTCGTTGTTGTCAGAGTTCTCATTGACTATGTCTTCGGGCATTGTGTCTGCAGGTCTCTCTTCATGCAAATCTTCTGAATGTATTTTTTGCTCAGTCTCATAAACCATCCCTTCTGATATGAGACGTTGCATGCTGTCCAAGGATTCATTCGATGCCTGCTTCATATCCCAATCAAGAGACAATCCATCATCAGTCCTCCTTGGTATTATATGTATGGAGAAGTGTGGTATGGTCTGTCCTGCAGGTATGCCGTTTTGGACTATAATATTTGTCCCGTGGACTTTCAATGCCTCGAATAGTATCATCGAAGTCTTGTTCGCAGCACTTATTATATACTCTGCCTCTTCTTGCGATAATTGTTCCATTATCGAAATATGCTTCTTAGGGAATATCTGGAGATGCCCTGAGGTGCTAGGATTATCTGCAAGAACGATTATCATCTTATCATTCTCATAAATGACGTTCTCCTTCATTTTCCCTTCGCATATATTGCATCCCATACATCCACCTAATCAGCCGAATAATTTTGCTATGTCATCTAAGTCTATTTTCTTCTCTTGTCCTTCTCTCTTATTCTTCTCTTTCTTTTCTTCTGTCTTTTTTTCTTTTCTGTCTTCTGTTTTCTTTTCTTCTGTCTTTTTTTCTTTTCTGTCTTCTGTTTTCTTTTCTTCTGTATTCTTCTTTTCCTTAATATGTTCCCTGAAGTGTTTTGTAGGACCGAATTCTTTTATGAAATAATTCTCAAGACCTATTTTCAATTTACTCTTCTGGTCATCATTCATATCATAACTCGGAAGCTTCAACAATCCATCATTCATCTTCCTAGGGAAAACATGTATAAGAACGTGCGGTGCCTTCTGCCCTGCGGCCATGCCATTGGCGATAAAAACAGAAGTCCCTCCTGATTGCATTGCTTTAAGCAAAGTATTTGACATCAATCTAGCGACTTTGAAAAGATGCGCAAGCAAATCATCAGGGATATGAGGTAGGATCATATAATGGTCTTTAGGATAGACCAATATGTGCCCTTCAGAAGCAGGATTGATATCTAGGATGCATATGACCTTATCATCTTCATGGAGAATCTTTGCAGGAATCTGCTTCTCAGCAATCTTGCAGAATATGCAATTCTGCTTCTGCAATTCAGCAATCTCCTCTTGAGACATGTTGCTGGTGTCTATTTCAGCCATTCCAAATATCACAGTCGCGTATTATTTAAATGTTATCAAATTGATTTCCAAAACAGTTCATTTAAATCTTCAAGCATAATATTTATAAATGATATATTCAGATATTATATAAGGAAAAGAGGTGTGGTTATTGTACTATAACGAGTCGTTGAAAGACGTATACTTAAGATTGAATTCTTCAGGGTCAGGATTATCAGATGCAGAAGCAAAAGATCGATTGAAACGAGAGGGATTCAATGAGATAGGCGTAGATAAAGGAACAAGCGTCTTCAAGATACTCTTGAACCAATTCAAGAACTTCTTATTGCTGCTATTAATATTCGCAGCAATCTTAAGCCTCAGTCTAGGAGAGATGCCTGACTTTTTTGGGATACTGGCAATAGTCACACTCACAGTGATATTGGGTTTCATACAAGAGTATCGTGCTGAGAAAGCAATGGAATCGCTGAAGAAGATATCTGCACCATATGCGAAAGTGATACGTGATGGGAAGGAAGAGAAGATACTCGCAAGAGAGATAGTCTCTGGAGACATAGTCGTTCTGGAAGAAGGGGACATAGTCCCTGCAGACCTGCGGCTCATCGAGACATCAAGTTTCAGAGTTGATGAGAGCTCATTGACAGGAGAGAGCATACCTGCACATAAGAATGCAGAGCAGCTTAAAGGGGAAGTCGTCGTCAATGATCAGACGAACATGGCATTCATGGGCACGATAGTGAACTTCGGAAAAGCCACAGGCATAGCCACCGCTACAGGGATGCGCACAGAGTTTGGAAAGATTGCAGGGTCAATACAAGAGATACGTGAGCAATCGACACCGTTGCAGATAAAATTCGAGAAGATGGCAAAACAACTGAGCGCTGCAGTATTATTCTTGGTTGCATTGGTATTCATATTCGGAATATTCAGCCTTAAGATAGAGATGGTGGAATTATTCCTTTTCTCATTAAGTCTTGCAGTTGCAGCAGTGCCTAGCAGCCTGCCTGCAATAGTCACAATAAGCCTTGGATTAGGTGCGAAAAGGTTAGCAGGAAAGAACATGATAATAAAGAGACTGCCTGCGGCAGAGAGCCTCGGCTCTGTCACAGTTATTTGCTCTGACAAGACCGGAACAATAACGAAGAATCAGATGACGGTAACGAAAATATATTTTGGAGACAAAATAATAGATGTTACTGGATCAGGATATTCTCCTAAAGGAGAATTCTTCTTTTCTGGAAAAAAATTGATGGACAAAGAGCGTAATTCATTGGAAGTGATATTCCGTGTAGGATACTTATGTAATAATGCGAAATTAGTCAACAATGAAGGGAAATGGTCGATAATAGGTGACAGCACTGAAGGCAGCTTGATAGTTCTTGCAAAAAAATCTTTGGATGAGAAATATTTCGACGAGAATTTCAACAAGAGGGATGAGTTGCCTTTCGATTCAGACAGGAAGCTGATGTCAGTTATATATGAGAATCTCAAGAAGAGGAAGACGGAGGCATATGTAAAAGGTGCTCCGGACATGCTGCTTGATGCATGTGACAGGATACTTATCAATGGAAAGGTCCGGAAGATAAACAAGAAAGATAGAGACACCATACTCAGACAGAACAACATGTTTGCAGAGCAATCATTAAGGGTTCTAGGATTAGCATACAGAGACTTGCCTAAACTGAAGAAATATGAAATATCTAATGTCGAGAATCACTTGATATTCGTAGGATTGGTCGGGATGATAGATCCGCCGAGGGATAATGTTGACCAAGCAATAAGACAATGCACAGAAGCAGGGATAAAAGTCGTTATGATAACGGGCGATCATCCGACGACAGCGAAGGCAATATCTAGACAGATAGGCCTATTGCAGGAGGGAGATATAGTCTTGACAGGAGCAGAACTGGAAAAGATGTCCGATGCAGACCTTGAAGAACAGATAGATAACATAAGGATAATCGCGAGGGCCATGCCTATACAGAAAACAAGGATAGTTACCGCATTGCAGAAGAAAGGACATGTTGTCGCGATGACCGGTGATGGCGTCAATGATGCTCCTGCATTGAAGAAAGCTGATGTGGGGATTGCCATGGGGATAATCGGCACTGATGTAAGCAAGGAAGTGGCGAAGACCATACTTGCAGATGATAATTTCAACACTATAGTTAATGCAATATCAGAAGGAAGGAACATATATGACAAGATAATAAAATCCACTAAATATTTGCTTGCGTGCAATGTGGGCGAGATAGTGTCTGTATTCCTCGCTATAATATTGAGGTTTCCTCTGCCACTCATACCGTTGCAGATACTGTTGATGAACCTTCTTACTGACGGTATACCTGCATTAGGATTAGGTTCGGAGAATCCTGAGGATGATGTGATGAAGAGGCCGCCTAGGGATCCGAAAGAGAATCCTATAAGCAAGGAGATGCTCATGCTGATAATGTTCTTTGGGTTCGCAATGGGTCTTGGGACATTGTTTGTCTTCGCAATGTATCAGGATAATGGACTGAGTTATGCACAGACGATGGCATTCACGACTCTCGTGATGTTCGAAATGTTTGCAGTGATGTCTGCAAGGTCGTTTGCAGGATTCAAGAAGATAAATCCTTTCAGCAACAAATGGTTATCATTGGGGATAATGACTTCTATATTATTGCAGTTTGCAGTAATATATATAGGCCCATTGCAGCATGTGTTCGGCACTGTGCCGATAGGTTGGATGGATTGGCTCATAATACTTGGGATATCCTGCTTCGGGTTCATATTCATGGAGATGAGCAAATTCTTCGTCAAGGAGCACTTCAGGAAGAGAGAACTGCGCAGACAGCAAATGACAACTAACGCTTGATTAAATTTTTAAAAGACCCTCTCATTCTATCATTATGGATGATGCTTCATGCAATGGATGCGAACTGGTCGCTTCACTGGATGTGATGGAGGATTTGATGGAGGATGCAGATTTTGTTCCTGAGAATGAGATCACCAAAGAGTTGCACGATCTTGAGAAGATTCCTAGGAATGTAGATGTGAAGAAGAGATTTGAGGAGCATTACCGAGAATTATTGAAAGGCGACTATGATAAGTTCATGAATTATTCTTTGTCCTATATAAGGAAATGCATAAGAGTAAACACCTTGAAGTCTGATGTTGAAGATGTGAAGAGGCGACTTGAAGAAAAATGGGTTCTTGAACCGATACCTTGGTGCGATGAAGGATTCTGGATAAAGTATAAGGATGGGAAAAGATTCGACCTCGGCAATCTGATTGAGCATCATCTGGGATACGTTTACATACAGGAATCAGCTTCTATGATACCTCCGATAGTTCTCGGACCTGAACCTGGAGAGCTTGTGCTTGACATGTGCGCTGCTCCAGGAAGCAAGACGAGCCAGATAGCGATGTACATGAAGAACAAAGGCCTGCTTATAGCGAATGATGTCTCAGGGATGAGACTTAAGGCATTAGGGATGAACCTGCAGAGATGTGGCGTAAGGAACGCAATTTTGACTATGATGCAAGAGAACAGGTTCAAGAGACTGCTTGACACAAATACGAATTTCAGGTTCGATAAGATACTTGTCGATGCACCTTGCTCAGGGACAGGAACTATACGGAAAAGTCTTAGGACTATAAAGGAATGGAATCCTTCTGCAATAACAAAATTAAGCAGGATACAGAAGAATCTCATCGAGACAGCATATGCATTGCTCAAGGATGGCGGAACAATGGTTTATAGCACATGCACTATCGAGCCTGAAGAGAATGAGGCTGTTGTAAGTTATCTGCTGGATAAGTATCCTGATGCAAGACTATTGGATATTGATTCTGAGAGATTAGGGATAGTTAGGACTCCTGCAATCACACATTTCAAGGACCTTAAAATAAATCCTGAAGTAAAGAAATGCTTGCGTCTTCATCCATACGACAACAACACTGAAGGATTCTTTGTCGCGAAGATACAGAAGAATATATAGAAGAATATATAATTCCTCTTCTGAAAAAGTTTATTGATCCTTTTCTGAAAAATTTACGGATATTATATTCTCTTATCAGTGGTAACATTTATAAATACTTATTTCTTTCTCTTGACATATGGGAAAAGATAATCTATCACTGGACGAGACAATAATAGGAATATCCCGGAGAGTAAGATCGCATGATGCAGATGTGACCCTATTCAACAGTCCTTCAGTTGGCAGCAAAGGAATAAGACTTAAAGAGGATGAACGATACATAAGAGAATATCTTGATGAGAAAGACTCAAGAAAATATTTCCTGTTCGGATTGCCATCGCATGATGGATGGAAAATATTGCAGAATCCCTATAAATCCATAGCAAAAGGGATGATAATGACCATGACTGCATATGCGAACCCCTCTCATAGGATACAAGAATATTTTCTTAAGAAAATGGGAGTGAATTTCATTTCCACAGACGAATATGGAAAAAATATGGATAACACGATGATCGCGCGACATTGTATGATGGATTTCTTTTTTCCACATCTGATAACATTAGGATACAATACTACACTGGGATTCAAATCAGCGATAGAGACCCATACAAATCTAGGAGAATTTTTTGTAATAGGGAAAGTAGATATAGGAAACAACGTGATAATAGGCGCAGACTCGATAATCGGCCCAGGCGTAAAGATAGGTGATTATTCAAAAATAAATGTCCGTTCTGTAGTTATAAAAGATGTTCCTGAGGGGAGCGTTTGCATGGGCAATCCTGCAGAAGTCATAAGCAAAAGAAAATATCGAATATCATCGATTGAGGATGGAGTGCCGACAATAAGAAAAAAAGATATATAGTTAGATAAATTATATGCCTGTTTTATGCATCATGTTCACTTGTATAATTATCAATTTTATAATTATCAATTTTATAATTATCAATTTTATAATTATCAATTTTATAATTATCAATTTTATATATCATATTATATTTTTTATTATGTTATTCCTCATTTCTCTCTCAAATTTTTCGAGCTTCTCTCTCCCTTTCAAGAATTTCTCATTAGCAATCTTAACAACGAGCTTTACATAATTATCTTCAACGAATAATTTTCCATTGTCAGACAATGGCACATCCATCTTTTCAGTACTGCAAATCTCTACTATAATCAGATTAGAGTCTGCAATGATGCCGCTTCTCCTGAATCCGACATCTCTTGCAATCTTAAGCAATGAATTTGCATCTTGTATTGTTCTGCATACGACATGCAATATCATGTTTTCTTGGCGGAGCCACACTCTATCTTTAGGGATTTCATTTTTTAATACATCAATTATTTTACTCTCGTCAGCGATTTCATGGGTTACGTAAAGCCATTTTACGTCAGGCTTCGCGGCAGCTTCGGTTAATAGCTGGATTCTTCCTGAACATGAGCTTGTTGTGTAATAATTGTTCAAAGAATTGATGTAATCTATCAAAGGAATTATCAGTTCATCTACATCTCCCTTCCTGCTCCTGTCAGGCTTATATAACTTATCCAAGCAGAGCTTTTTCTGTACGTCGAAATCTTGCATAGAAAAAGGAATTGAAATCCATTTTTAGATTTTTCTATTGTTTATCCTATTCATCTCTTCTCTATGAATGTCTTCATGTCCATGACGAACGAGAACGCTTCCTTGTAATATACATCATACTGGTCGCCTGAAATCTGCAACAGCTCTCCATGCATTATGCTCTTCCCGAGTGCATAGAAATTCCTCATAGTGTATGCATGCTTCTTCTGAAGAAGACCTTTCTTCACAATTTTCTCCTCAAGCATATCTGCTACGTGTGCAGGACTTGGCGGTATCTCATTGACTGACATTAATGCAGCATGTGCCGAGTCAATGACTGCCCAATACAAATCAAGTGTCGCTTGCAGTATATGCTGTTTGGAATTCTGTAATGTCTGCGGGGCCAACGCCATATAATTCTGTATGCTCTCCGTGCTTGGTCTTATCCTGCCCTGATATAACAATATCTGCAAAGGCTCGAAGAATCCGGAATCAAGTATAGGTATGCCGTCCCTGAGGATGTTTATCGCTATAGGATCCCCTGCCCTTATGTATTCCCAGAAATTTGTGAATCTCAATGATGTGACGTGCAATTTTTTTGAGGTCTTTGCGACTATCTTCTCAAGTATTATCCTGTAGGTCTGCACCAACTCCGGACTTAAATCTATGCGCACATCATCAATTATTATCAGAACGTCAATATCATTGGCCTTCTGGCCTTTGTTGTTTGCTGCACTGCTAGTCTTCCTTGCTGCACTCCCAAACAATATTATCGCTTTCAGGAGGTCCTTGAACTCTTTTTTTGCCTCTTTAGCGAATGACAAGACTATATCAATCTCATGCTTCTCATACCTTGGATTATTATCTGCCAGTGTATGTTTAGTATTTATCTTGAACTCCAACGACCTCACCTCATTATTAAATGACTTGATTATTTATTAAACTTGATGACTATTATTGAGTGGTTTATAGGTTTTTATTCTTTATATTATTTTATTCTAATGGGACTTCGCTCCATAACTTCCATTCATTGCTAGGAGCATATGCTCCGACTATATAATTGGCAGGAGCATTATACCCGAAATGTGCATTCCTTATG
>CAZJFT010000023.1:0-6688 GCA_964545585.1 uncultured Methanosarcinales archaeon | reverse complement strand
GATCAGCTTTGAAATGATCTCCTTCTGGCCGGGTATGTTTGAAAAATTCATCCTTCTTCCACGTGTGCTCAATGCGTGTATGGGACTGCCGAATTCTGCAAGTGTCTCCTGCAATGCCATAGGATTGTCTCCTCCTCTCTCGACGATAAAGTCTTTTATCCCTGCTTTTTCCATGCGTTTCATGAACTCTTTCATCGGGACGTTTCCTTGACCGGGAGTCAGATGCTCATCGTCATACCCAAAATTATCAGTAAGATGTATATGTCCGATGATCCCATCTTTTGCAAGCTTCTCCATCTCATCAAGATACCATTTCTCAAATCTTTTTTCCGCTTTTTCAGGATCCTCCCCTGGTTTGGCCTGCCAATATTTCCTCCATTGATTGAAATGTCCAGTATCAACTGTAGCTTTTATATGCATCTTTGCCCTTTCTTTAGCTTCATCTTTTGAATATCCTTTTTGCACCAGCATCTTAGCCATCTCATCTCTAGACTGGTTTATCAAAGTTCGTATCTCATCAGGATGACTGCCATACATCTGAGGCAACCAACTCTCAGGAGCTATATAGATTGGCTCTTGAATCTTATTCTTGTTTTTGCTAGAATAATACATAGCACTAATTCCTGCTTCGGCGATAGTTTCTGTACTCTTTTTTAAACCATAATCTTCGAGTGTCGTTACCCGATTCATTCTTTCCAATGCCTGTTGTGCACGTGCATCATAAGATGCAGACGCTTCATGGATGTGTCTCATCCTATTAGTCACATCTTTGATGGTGTCTTTGATTAACTCTGAGGGCATCTTTTGTTCACTTGCTGAATATTTTGTACCGATACCTTGTGCGCGTCCTAATGGTATATTTTCGATAAGTTTCCATCTCTCTTCAGGAGGCGTCGCTTTCTCTAATTTTTCTACGAATGCAAGATTCTCCATCAATGCATCTCGCTCTTTTTTCAGATCCTCATATTGTTGTGCGTGATATAATGATGCACCTCTAGCTTCAAGCACAGAGTTGGCAATCTGACTTTTCATGAACAATACTTCAGGATCTATCTCGATGCCTTTATTCTTCAATTCCTGTGCCTCTTTGACATAATCATCAAACCTTCTTTCCTGGACGAAAAAATTAGTCTTCTCTTTATTCCATTTAGGGACCCTGTCGAACAGCCTATCTGCCTTATCAGGATCAAGAAGCCATTCTTTTTTTATTGCATTGCCATCAATATCGACCCAGTCATTTTTTTCTATTATAATCCCGTGCTTGTCTTTTTTTCCGATTAGCCTTATTCCTCTTTCTTTTTCCATCTCTGCAGCCGTAACGAATTGCGGCTCAAAAACAGATTGATCCCTCTTGAACCCTTGCACGTCTCCTGTTATCTTGTCGACAACCATAACTGGAGCAGTTCTATCTTCATCAGAATATGCCTTGAAGTTCCCTTTGACATCAGTCAATGGTCTCTGCCATTCACCAGTATGGAATACTACTGCGCCACCAGTGCTTGCATCAGCTGCAAATTCAATGGCTTTATTTATTTCTCTTACCGCTTCCTGTCTTTTCTGCTCTTCAAACCCTTCCCTAGACATTCCAGCGACGCCCATCACTCCATTAGGAGTCACATGAGTAGAGAATTTCACTTGGTTCAATTTTGCCAATTCCTGGATCTGCTGCCTCTCAAGCCTTCCTACAGACTCAGGAGTGTGTTGTTGTCCTCCAGATTTTCCTGACCCAAAGAATGTGAATTCTACTTTTGCAGAGCCGGCACGTATGGCTGCCTGCAATTTTTGAAGAGGCGTACCACCACCTATGTCTGCCTCTGAAGATCCTATATCTAATCCGGTCAAGTTTGTTATCTGCTCTCTCGGTTCAGGGAAATCTGCATAGATGCCTTTATCTTTTGCATCGACCATTGCAGGAGTACTATAATATCCCCTGTCCAATGTAGTGTAATATTCAGTGTTGAAAACCATGTTGTTCCTCAAATCTTATTTATAGTTATATACCTACCTATACGCCAATGAAACATCTATCTCTTGAAGCAGTTTCATAGACCTCTGTATGTAATTGTGATCATCCCTGTTGTTCAGGTATCCTGGCTGATTGAAACTCTCAAACTTTTCTCTTAATCTCTCGACAAATGTCTCTTCCTGCGGTGTCAAGTCTCCAGTCATCGCTTTTTTCTTCAGTTCTGTCAGATTATTGTAAAACCCGTTGTTTGTCATATCATATAATCGTTCAGGGACTTCAAGTTTCTCAAAAAATCTTCCATAATCGACATTCTTCGGGATTATGCCCGGGGCATTTGCAGCCATCTGCTCCAGATTCTTTGACTCCCTATTGAGCTGCTCTTCCTGGCTTATTAGCATGCGCTTATGTCTCATCAAGTCCTGGAAACTCATCTCTATCAAGTCTTCAGTCTCTTGTATCTCTTTTGCCTTCTTTTTCTCAAGGTCGGCAAGCTCTTTCTTCTTGTTATCTAAATCCTCTAGCTCTCTTCTTTTGATTTTCTCTAATTCTTCTATCTCCTGCTTTTTTCTCTCTTCTAACTCTTCTAATTCTTTCCTTTTGGATGCCAATGACTGTTTTTTCTCACTCTTTATATCCTTAAGTCTGTCCATCCTCTCAAGAGGGTGTATATCCATCACGTCATCTGCTGTAGCCATTTTTTTACCAAGTCAACATCTGATGCGCTTTCTTATAATTCTTCAGCAACAACCACATCTTTTTAGAAGCATCTGCGCCCGATTTGGTCTTTGCAGGAGCGCTTTCAACCACAGGGCTCTTTGTTGTTTGTGAAGGCAGGAACGCTCCGAGTATCTCTCCGAATCCCATGAATACGCCCTTGAACGGTTCCAAGACATCCACCTTCTGATGTTCTTCAACAGTGCTTATATTGAGCCATTTCTGGAATGCGCTGCGCTTGTCCTTTTTCTCCTCTGGATCCTCTTTTTTCTTGAACTCTTCTTCTCCTGCTTCTGCAAGGTATTTCTCCAAATCCTCAGATAATGCATCCATCGCCGCTTTCAATGATGAATCGATTATGCTTAGTAGCTCCATCTCTTCCTTCTCACGATATTTCTTGTATGTATCGATATCCTCATCATCCCATCCATATGACCTGAATGAGATATCTACTTTTCCTACATGGATTGCGCCTCTCTGATAACTTTCAGGCTGTTGATAGCTTAATGATGGCTTCACGAAATATTTGAAAGTCACAAGCACACACGGTGAGGGTTTTCCTTTATTTGTCTTTGTGCCATCATATGCAAGTATTTCTATCTCTAATGCGGCAGTCTCGAAAGCAGTAATTACCTCTGGAGACATTATTTGCTTCTCACTCATAGTCAGCCTCTTAACATTCCTTAAATAGGGCTTGAGCCAACCCATATACATTTTTATAACTCCCCAATGCTGCCTCAAATAATGCAGGTTGAACTTTCTCCTATTGACCAATTCCTTATGTGTCTGCTCTTTCCAAACAAGGAATTCAAACAGTTTTCTCCTCAAAACATTCTTCAAGTTAGCATTTGTAGGTATCTTGTCGACTATGGAGTCCAAGTCTGACTTGTTGTATACTTTCGTATTGAAAAACCAGTCAGGAAGTGTCGCATAACCAAGATTCTGTGCAAGTCCATATACTGAGCTTGTCTTCATCTGCCCACCAGCATTCTCGACTAGATTTATGAATATCTCCTTAAGCGTAACGTCTGCCGCCTTACTCTTGTTCTTATCCCATGAATTGTATGCCTCAAGCCTCTCATCAATAATCCTCAATTCCCTGACCAATGCGAAAAGATCCTTAGTCATCTTTCCCACAGTGGCTAGTATGGTCTGTATCTTGTCCTGCTGTATGCCTAATCTTTGTGATGCCTGTCCGAAGAATGATGAATTCTCTGAGCTAGAGAATATGTCAGTTATCTTTTCTATGTTAGGGAATGAGAATTGATATTTCAATTGGTCAAGTATCCAGAAATATGTCTCTTCCATCGATAGGCTGAACGATTCATATACGAGCCTATATTTCTTGTATGGCTCGGGATAATTTGTCTTTATGTATACCTCATTGTTCTCCTCAAACTCTTCCTCGACCCATCCAAGTTTCTTACCGAATTCCTCTATAGTGAGTTGCTTCTCAGCCATAAGACCTCTTTTTTTCTTTTGTCCTGACCATTATTTTAACCGTCTCAGTTATTTTTAGACCATCATCTATCAATATCCTAATCATAGGAATAGCTATTTATAAAACTTTTGCTAGAATTTTGGCTTATGTCCGTCTTCTGCTTATGATTTAGCCAGCACAACAGTGAATCCCACTAGATCAACTAGTTTTGCTTCACATCTTGCTGCAATATCTGCAGCAATTGCTTTCTTATCCCTGACGCCATCATCACCATCAATATATGTCTTAAGTATCTTGATCTTTATAAGTCCATATGTCTTGAGATGTTTCTTTATATTCTTTATTACCTCGTCGTTTATTCCGTTCTTGCCTATAATTATTGCAGGTTTGAGCGTCTTCGATTCTGAACGTAATTTCCTTTGTTTTTCATCCATTTTGCCACCACATCAATGTTTTTTTTATATTATTTCTTAATAGTACACTCTGAAGGCAGGGCCCTTATTATCTCATCAAGATCCCCGCCGATACTCTTCTGGATTCTCTTCGCGACATCGCTCAACTTGTCGTTTCCAGGGATTATCTCTACATATTTCTCTGCGGATTTCTTCACTGCACTCAATGGGCCAGACATTATCTTTCCCTGTCCTTCGATATCAAGGTTGCATATTGAAACATTCAACCTTGCATCGATATAATTTCTCTTCCCATATATCATGAACATACCCTTAGCAAGCCCTGCCATGCCACTAGGTGCTTCCTTGCTGAGCTGTTCAGGATTGATATAATAAACTTCGGCCGTCCCCCTGCCTGATTTCCATGACTTCGAGAAAGACGCGCAGAATTCTGCAGCCTCAACCAATGTGTTTTTAGGAATATTTGCAGCATCAGGATTCTTTATCACTACAAATGGGCTTCCAGGGAGCTCTGTATGGAATACTATATCATTCTTTTCAGTATATTTCTTGATAACTATCTCGTTTGTAGTTGAATCCCTGCCTCCGACAACAAGGAAACCCTCGCTTGATATGAACCATCTGAATCTTTCATACCACTCCTTCTTGCGGGTTTTCCTCTCTTTTTTTTCTGGAACTTTTATCTTATCCAATCTCGACCTGTTTATTTCAACAGTCTCTTTCTTAAGCTTCTTGGCTTTATCAAAATAGTTCCCGGCAGCCTGCTCTATAGGCTTTGATATATCAATAATCACTTCCATAATGATGATTGAATTATAATGTTTAAAAATTTATTCCAGAAATCAATTGCAGGGTCCCGTAGTCTCTGCGATAATTGCATTATCTAGGCATACAGTTTCTTTACCGGAAGCAGTTATGACAGGTATTATCTCTGTCTTGAAAGAACCTTCTCTCGAATAATCGATGCTTTTTGTCAACGTCTTTCCTGCCTTAAGGGCGCTGTCATCTATATTTATCTCCTCATGGTTAAAATCGGCCGTGGTTATGCCTAGCCTGATATATTTTATATCTACTCCTCCACTGTTCTTTATCATCATATTTATCTTATCATTATCCTGGTCATAACAGAACAACGGTTTGCCGTTTATAGTCTGTACTTCCATCTTAACATCTGTGCAATCACCGACATTTGCAAGCACATCCTTACCTATATTCATAATCAATGTACCTATGGATACTGCGAATGCTATCAATAACACTGTAGCTATCAATGGAGAAATGGCCTTCTTACCTCTTTTTAACATGCTCATAATTAACAGCCGTGATTTAAATATGTTTCTGTTATTTGTGCTCCAGTCTGTTTATCTCTTTTCATATATGTGTTCATCATAAAATTTATAAACATAGTTGCACTCTTGAAGCACATAGGGAGTTTAGAAATGAATGAGTATTTGTCATGCTATTTCTTAGGTGATAGATGTCTTAGTCTAAGCTCTCAAAGTATAAAGGTGTAAGACATGGAGAATGAAAGAAGATTTGGAAATAGGTTCGGCGGTAATAGAGGATATGGCGGCGGCGGAGGCGGCGGCCAAAGGAAGTTCGGTGGCGGCGGCGGAAACAGGCCATTCCAGCCAGTGAAAGAGGGAGAAGAGTTGAATGCAGTTATAGAGGCAGTCGCAGAGAAAGGGGACGGTATAGCAAAGAAGTCAGGATTCGTGATATTCGTTCCTGGAACAAAAGTCGGAGACAAGGTAAAGATCAGGATAAAGAAGGTTGCTAAGAAGGTCGCTTTTGCAGATGTAATCGGCAGCTATGATGAATCAGAAAGTAGTGGAGAACAGCCATCTGAAGAGCCAGCTGCAGAAGAAGAGCAAGCAGAGCCTGAAGAAGAGTATGATGCTTCACAGGATTCAGAAGAATTCTAGTTTCTAAATTATTTTAATTTTTTTTTATTATCTTTATAGTTCTTTCTATGTTTATATTTCTCCTGTTTTTTTTATAATCTAGAAATGCTTATTTCTTGCCTATAATCTTATGGAAATGTTCCTTGATTTTTTTCCCCGTATTGGTCAATCTAGACTTCAACTTATTCCCTTGCTTCTGCCATTCGACACTGTAATCTCTTAGGACTATGTGTAATCTCTCTACTTTCAT
>CAZJFT010000022.1:0-16067 GCA_964545585.1 uncultured Methanosarcinales archaeon | reverse complement strand
GCTACTGAAGCCAAACATGCATGACAGATACGTTCAGTATCTGTATAAGAAGGTTCAGGACAGGTATGATTATCTAATTCTAGACTATGAGATAGGGAAGAGCAAGCGTACTTTAGGACAAGTTGATTTGGCTGGCGTAAAGGATGGACATACAGACCTATTTGAAGTCAAATGCTCATACAGGATCCATAAGGCGCAGAAACAATTGAAGCGCGCACAGAAGATAATGAAAGTCAAAGGCGGACTATATTTCTATTGTGGAAGTTCAGGAGTTCTAGAACAAGTGATGGAATAGAAAATCATATGAAATTCTTAATTTCCTCTTCCAATTGTTTAGACAAATCATCAAAGTCCTTATAGAAAATGACTTTTTTAGTGCAAGGAATCCCTGTAATCATTATTGATGGTTCAACACCCATTTTACAAAGAGCAATGCATGGAATGTTATGTTCTTGAGCCATTTGAAATTCCATCCCCACACCCATAGAAGGGCTCGAAACTTCCCCAATAAATAAATCGCATTTAGTGATTGTTTCATAAGTCCTATCATAAAATTCTCTAGGTGTTTCCTTAGAGTCCCAAAAGTCAGGGTATGTCCCGATAACTTTATCAAAATATTTTTTACAAAGATCCATCAAGTGTTTATACACTGGAAGATAATCTTGGCCAAAAAGATGAATTGGTCCGAATACATAAACGGTTTTCATGAGCATTAAATAAACATGGATATATTAAAACTTATCGAAAAAATATACATAAACCTTTTTAAACCAGCTCTTTTTTCTTATTATCATGGAATTGAAAAAAATCAATGAGTTCACGTGGAAGATTGAAAAGCAGGGAGGGATGAATGTCCCTGCGATAGTGTATAGTTCTGATGCTTTGATGGAGAAGGTCAAGACTGATAAGACTTTTCAGCAGATAATGAATGTCGCTCATCTGAAAGGGATAGTAAAGAATGCTATCGCGATGCCTGATTGTCATGAAGGGTATGGATTCCCTATCGGCGGCGTTGCAGCTTTTGATTTAGAGGAAGGTATAATAAGCCCTGGAGGCATTGGTTATGATATAAACTGCAGTGTAAGGCTTCTAAGGACAGACTTCACAGCAGAAGAGATATTAAGCAAGAGGAAAGACTTCCTTGAAGAGATGTACAGGAAAACTCCTGTAGGAGCCGGAAGGAAGGGACAGATAAAGATAACAAGGGATGAGCTTCTTGACCTGATGGAGCGAGGACAAAGATGGGCAGTAGAAAGAGGGTATGGAAAGGATAAGGACCTTGACAGGACAGAAGAGAATGGTCATATCGATGCTGACCCACAATTCGTCTCAGATAAAGCGATAGAAAGGGGAGTCCCGCAGCTTGGAACTATTGGAAGTGGGAATCATTTCCTGGAATTGCAGAAGGTTGACAAGATATATGATGAAAAGATAGCTAAAGCATTCGGAATAGAAAAAGAGGGGCAAGTAGTAATAATGATACATTGCGGTTCACGCGGATTAGGACATCAAGTCGCATCAGATTACATCAAGGCGATGGAAACAGAATATGGGCATGAACACCTTCCGGACAGGGAATTGATCAATGCACCGATAAATTCAGAGCTTGGACAAAAATATATCAAAGCAATGGGTGCTGCAGCAAATTTCGCATTCACAAACAAACAATTGATAACATACTGGGTGAGACAGAGCCTAGAAAAGATTTATGGAAGCCAAGAGAATGTTGATGTGGTATATGATGTATGCCATAACATCGGAAAGTTCGAGAAGCACGAGATTGATGGAGAGACAAGAAAAGTCTGCGTCCATAGAAAAGGCGCTACACGCTCATTCGGCCCGGGCAGGGAAGAGATTCCTGAAGCATACAGGCAATATGGGCAGCCAATAATCATTCCAGGAAGCATGGGAACAGCGTCATACGTATTAGTTGGAACAAAGAAGGCAGAAGAAGTTTCTTTCGGCTCAACAGCACATGGTGCAGGAAGGGTAGGAAGCAGGAGCGAAGCTCTTCGTACATACAAGGGACAGGAGATAATCGACCAATTGAATAACTTGAATATTGCAATCAAAGGGAACTCTATGAAAGGCATAGCAGAAGAAGCGCCGCAGATGTATAAGGATATTGATGAAGTGATCAGGGTAAGCCACGGCATTGGCATAGACAACATGGTCGCAAGATTAAAGCCATTAGGCGTGATTAAGGGCTGAGATGATGATAATACATCCTATAAAGGAAAATAATAAAAATTTTGAATCTGTACTCGAAGAAAATATCGATGAAGCAGAAAATTTCTTTAAGAATGAAGGCATGATATATGAAATATCATTGAAGCATGAACAGAAACCAAAACAATTCAAGGATGCATTAAGGGAATATATCAGATTGAAATACGGTGAGGATAAGTGCGAAGAGGTCATAAAGCACATCCCAAGGATGATTATGAAATATGATACATTCTTTGAAGAAGGAAAAAATAGTTATAAAAAATATTAATCCAATTCTTCAGGGTTCCAACAGAATCGCATATTCTGATTCAAGGAATCAAGCTTCGCCATATCATCAGCAGCTATATCGAAATCGTAGACATTAGCATTCTCTTTTATCTTCACAGGATCAGTACTTTTCGGGATCAATACTATATTATGCTGTAAGCACCATCTGATTACGGTCTGCGCAGGACTCTTCCCATATTTCTTTGCGATGCTGACCAATGTCGGGTCATTGAGCTTCTTCCCCCTAGTCAATGGACTGTATGCTTCAAGCACTATCCTGCTCTTGTTGCAGTAATCAAGCAATTCCTTCTGATAGTTCCAAGGGGAGAATTCGACCTGATTGACAGAAGGGACAACCGATGTCTGTTCCATCAATTCCTGCAATTGTTTTATGGTGAAATTGCTCACGCCTATAGATTTCACCTTTCCTGTCTTGAGAAGCTTCTCAAAGATCTTCCAAGTATTTATTCTCTTTCCTGTCACAGGCCAATGTATCAGATACAAATCAATATAATCCAATCCTAATCTTTTCAGGCTTTCATCGAATGCTTTCTCAACATTATCATGATCAGAGTTCCATAATTTTGTCGTCACAAAAATATCTTCTCTAGGAATTCCTGATGCGATTGCCTTCCTGATTCCTGCACCTACACCTTTTTCATTCTGATAAATCGCTGCAGTATCAATCAGACGATAACCTACCTGCAATGCATTAAACACACATTCCTCAACAGTCTGACCATCAGGAATCTGCCAAGTGCCATAACCAAGCATAGGGATGCTTTTTCCATCGTTAAGTTTCAAACGAGAATCTACAGATAATTTCATATTATGCAAAGATATTGCATTATTATAAATTTTATGGAACATACAACACCATCACATAAATCACGTGAATAAAAAATAAATTCTTTTACGCAGTTAAATAATAATGATATACAAATTCGTCATAACAGGCCCATCAGGATCGGGAAAGACTTCCGTTCTTAGGGAATTGAAATCTAGAGGATATGCCGTACTTGAAGAAGTTGCTGAAGAAGTATTAAATAGATTCAAGGACAAGCCAGACGATTACGAGCATAGGAATTTGCGGCAGAGGATAATGTGCGATTTGCAGTATTATAGGGAATTATCATTTGAACAGGAAAATACTGGCCCTGAACCTAAAATTTTGATCCTTGACAGGGGATTGCATGATTACATAGGATTCAGCAATTATTTTCTAGGCGGAGGATTCTCTTTTCCTGTTGATGAGGATAAGAGATATTGTGCCGTCATTTCCCTTTCATCCAATGGATTCATAAGAAATGATATCCGTGTTGAAAAGGATTTTGATGAAGCGAAGAAGATATATGAAATAGTGAGATGGTTTTATGAGATAACAAACCATCCTATAATAGATATTCCAAACCTTTCTTCTAGCCCATCAATGAACGACAGGTTAAGGGCTGACCTTATAGAAAAATCAATAAAAGAAATCCCTAAATCTCAATGATCTTCCCTTTCGATCCAACATTTATGACGCGTGTCTTTCCAATCTTCTCTTCCAAACCCTCGGCTTCATGCACATGCGAGCATATCATTATGTCTGGCTGAAATTTGTCAATCGCCCGACGAACTGCTTTTGAACCTTCAAAGAATTGAGTGAATTTTTCTATCTTCGAATTTGCTGGGTGGACATGGCTTACCATTATCTTTATTGGAACATCTTTTATGTAATCATGACCTTTCTTCAATAAATCATAAGCCTCTTTATCGGATATCTGATGTATCCCCAGATTGACTCCTGAACAACCGAATACTCCGATGTTCTTTTGCGGATGCTTCGCATCAGGTATCCTCACTGAATATCCATGTAAATTTTTTATGCCATAGAATTGTGCCAAGAAGTCTGCTGTTGCAGGACTTTCATGATTTCCAGGCACTATAAGGACTTTTTTATGTTTTTTAAGAAACGGGCCGATAAGATTGTCTGTCTTCTCATCTCCTTCAGTCAAGTCTCCTGCAAGTATCACTAGGTCGACATTCTCTTTCTCTGCCCTATCGGCTAATTTCTTAACTATACCCATATCACCATGCAGGTCTCCTGCAGAAAGTATCCTCATTTATCTCACATCTCTATTTCTTTGATAGGGAATTGTATATTCTTAGACATATCCTTAGATTTCTCTTTTGTCGAGCTTGATTCAGTCCTTTGTTTTATAAATATCTCTGGACCGACAAGATTAATCATAGTTGAAGGCCTTCCACGCTTCTCACCATCATAAAAGACATAATCCACATTATTCCTGATTGTAGAATCAAGATCATCTAGAGTCGTCATGAAATCCCTTCCAGAGACATTCGCTGAAGTAGTGATTATGGGAACCCTCATCTGATAAGCGACTGCAAGAAACCAATGGTTAGGCATCCTTACGCCCACAGTATTCATACTGTTTGAATGATAGACATTCTTTGCCAATGCTTTAGGATTCTTCAATTTCAATATCAAAGTATATGGGCCTGGAAGCTTCCTTATCCATTCATCTGCTTCCTGTGTGACTTCGCAGTTCTGGTATATCCATTCCTTGCTCGGCACTATTACAGAAAATGGTTGTTGGGAATTTTTTATCTTACGTATCTTTGAGACTAATCGTTCATCCGTTGCATTACATCCCAATCCGTATATGGTGTCAGTAGGATATACAAATACGGTCTTCTTCAATTCTTCTATTATTGTCTTCTTATGAACATTGTATTCGTCAAGATTTAGTACAATCATAAAAAATAGGCAATAAGAATTTATTTAAAAATATATCGAAAATATGATTTTCGAGTATCGAAAAAACAAGATATAAAAAAATATATCAGGAAAATATATCAAGAAAAAAACCTATAAAAAAATTATACTGCAAGCTCGTCTATCCTATCATACAAAAAATCCTTGCCTTCATATCTTTCCAACAATTCCATTATTCTCTTGTTCATTTTCTTCTCCCCCTTGTAAGGCTTTCCATCTGTGAATAGAACAGGCCTTCAATGTACTCATGGTTCTCATGCGGTCTGAATCCCATGTCAAATCCGTTATCAATCGATTCTATCATTTTTTCCTCCGAAAAATATTCACGCAACCAATGATATATCAATCGAACCGATCATTTAAATACCCTATTAGTCAATGTCTAATGTGTCCAGTGTCCGTAACGCGCATATAAGCACAAACTATATAATCTTAAAGATATAAGTTATATCAAGTATACTAAAATATACTGAAAAAGACAGAAAAACGTAAAAAAAGAGGTACATGTTTCTAATAAATCAAAAGGAAGACCTGAATAAAGCGATAGATAAGATAAGCACTGGCCACACATATCAAGCTCTAGATATAATAAACAAGCATCTCAAAGAGATAATAGAAACCGCAAATCCCACATTGACAAGAATAAGAGACGCTATAAGCGAATATCATCAATGTTTGATTGATTCAAGAGAGCTTCTGGAAAAATCGACAAAAGAGACAGTCAGCATAGAAGCGAGCATGATAGAGGAAGCTAAGAACAAGATAAACACGGCAATCAAGAAGCTTGGCGCATTAGATGAATGCGGAAAGATAATGGTCAAATGCAAAGATAAATTGCAGTGAAATATAATCCTAGCATTATATATAATTCTAGTATTCTGTAAGGGTCTTGTTCACTATTGTAGTGTTGCCGCCAGCATATGTCCTTTCAAGAGAGATGAATTTGCCCTCATCAAGCTTATTTATCTTCCTCTGGAATGTCTTATAGCTTGACTTCCCTCCCGCCTTCTCATATATCTTGAACAAATCCCCAATCTTCTTCCCAGAATTCTCTTTTATGACCTTAAGTATGGATCGTGATTCCTCATCAAGCTCATCAGTATTCTTTATTGTAAACTGATCTATCTTTCTTATTGCAGACTGCACATGCTCAGCACTCACTTTGCGCGCAGATTTCTCTTCAGCAATCAATGCACTCTCCCTCAAAAGGAATAACCCTATCCGTATATCCTTCAATTCTGAAGCCTTAGATGCAATCATCTCCACAGTCTCATCACTGAAACACCCCTCATGGAATGCATATTCTATCCTCTGCCTCAATATTCCATGCATCTCTTCTTGAGTATACTGCGGGAACTCTATCTGCTCAAGCAACAATCTGCTCCTTATCCTATCATCAAGCTCAAGCAACCATGACTTATAATTAGTGACCAAGAAGATTGATTTCTTAAGTATGTTCTCAGCAAGTATGTATAAGAAATCAGTATCCTCTGCCTTGTCAATCTCATCAAATATGAATATCGCGGCCTTCTTATTGATTATCTGCTCGACTATCTTAAACAAGTCCTCAGTGTTCTTGTTCTGCACGAATGCATATCCCAAAACATCACAAATCTCCAAAGCAACTTTGTATGTAGTATTCTTATGCCAACAGTTTATGTACACTATCTCAAGCTTCTCATACAGCTCATCACTTTCCTCTAATTCTTTTATCAGATGCCTCAATGCAGCAGTCTTTCCGACACCTGGAGGACCATGTATCAATACATTGCGGCCATTATGCTCTGAAAGCAACGGTCTTATGCATGAAGCAAGATATTTCTGCTGCGATTCCCTATAAGGTATTATTTTTGGTATGAAACTATAATCTAAAGCATACTCATTCTTGAATAAAGATTCAGTATTCTTCAGAAGGTCATCATATATTCCCATGGACATAGAGATTTTACAGATGTTTAAAAAGTTAATGGGGAAAATACATCCATTCGGCAACCAATTTCAGCATCTAACAATCATTTCAGCAGCTCATCGACGCCATCCACAAATTGATGCTTATAAGAATTCTTGCGCTCTATCTTCACCTTGTTTATCTTCTTATGGTCTGCATCTATTATCGTTATTGTCAAATCATCAGTATTTATCACATGACCTTTCTTCGGAACCTTCCCTATAAGGAAGAACACATACCCTGCTATAGTCTGATAATGACGATCCTCTTTTATGCTGACATGCAACAGTTCATTTACTTCATCGATATTGGTAGTGCCCGGGACAACTATAGTCTTCTCATCCACCTTCTTTATGTTGTTCTCGTCCTCATCATCACTCTCATCCTGTATCTCGCCGACAAGCTCCTCAAGCACATCCTCTAGAGTGACAATCCCCAACGTATTCCCGAATTCATTTACAACAACGGCGATATGCTCTTTCTTACTCTTGAAATAATGGAACAAAGTGCTTATCTTCTTTGAAGCGGGGACGTGAACTATCTTCCTTTTAACATCACTAACTTTGACATCGACATTGCCTTTCTCTATATATGGAAGAAGGTCTTTTATGAAAACGACTCCCACTATCTCTTCCAAGTGCTTGTCGTAAACAGGAATCCTGGAGAAATTATCCTTTATCAAGAGATGTATTATATCCCTTATTGTCTTATTGGAATCCACAGCTATAACTTTTGTTATAGGAGTCATTATCTCACTGACTGCAATATCATTGAAATCAAGGATGTTATGTATCATCTCCTTCTCTGTTTCCTTGATTGCTCCTTCTTCATGGCTCATCTCAACGAATTCCTTAATCTCTCCTGCACTATAATAATGCGTCTCCTTGAGTGATACCCCGAAAATTCCTAATATAAGGCTTGCTATGGCTTCAAAGAACCATCTCAAAGGCGTGAATATGAAATTGAAGAACAGAAGCAATCTTGCACCGAACAATGCAAAATTCTCTGCCTTCTTCACAGCTAATGTCTTAGGCGTTATCTCACCGAAGACCAATAACAAGAAAGTCATTGCACCAGTTGCTATGGCTATCGCATATCCTTCAAGCAGTCCAAGCCTAGAAGCATAATCAAAAGTAATCTTAGTGGCTAGAGCAGAAGCTCCGACATTGACTATATTGTTCCCTATGAGAAGCGTTATTATGGTATTATGCTGGTCATGCTTGAATTTTGATACAAGCTTCGCATTCCTCACCTTCTTACGCACCAATTCCCTTATCCTAGAAGTCCTCAGAGAAAGGATTGCGGACTCATACCCAGAAAAGAAGAAGGAGAACAAAATGAATACAAACATCAAAATCCATTCATACAATTGAATCACCAAATAACATACATAACCATAGGTTTATAAATATTATTCATGCTGGAGCGAATATTTAAAAAATGATGATGTTTCCTAAGGCATATGATCATAGCATCCACAGAAGAAGAAAAGGACTTGATAGAACGGATAACACCAGTCTATGCTGTAAAAGATAAATATATAATAAGCTCAGGAGACGCTGTGTACCATAAAAAAATTTTTGCAAGCTTTCCGACATTTGCGATGATATACGCCCCAGACTTTTATGTAGAGGAGAGGATTGCCAGGAAACTCATCAGGATGCGATTAGACATAAGCAGGCTGGAGCATATAGGATATTATAGGATAATGGATACTTCGATAGAAGAGATTGTTCTTTACAACCTAAACAAGCCACACATGATTCCGTTGAATTTAGGCAAAAGAGAGGGATTATTCGATAGGATGGGCAGACGCGTAGAGACTGGAGTGATGCAATCCTTTGAAGTCCCAATAGGGAACGAGAATATAGCAGATTCATATAATCATATACGGGAGCATATAGATCCAGACAAAACGTATGGATTAATCAATGCATCAGAATCAGCAGTTGACCAGAAAAATAATATTGTTGCGATATTTGAAATAATAGGAAACCATAAACTATATTAAACCGGATAATTCTTTTTTAGGATGGTACGAAACCTTGTGAAGAGTCTCGTTGTAGGATTCGGATTCCTGAATGGATTATGGCTTGCGATAGGTATAGACCCACAGGATGAACTTATACACTTCCTTCAGCCAATACTCTCTAACTTGCATCCATTTCTTAAGGCATTGTTCATAATACTTCCAGGATTGCTCATGATAGGAACAATAATAACTATATTCAGCATCTATAAACGCGGAGGAATAATCGGGTCGCTTGCAGTGCTCATTGCATTCATAGCAGGAGCAGTGATACTCCAAAATTATATAATATCCATAGGATTGCTGCTCATGGCATTAGTGATAGGACAAGTATCATTCAGGAGAAAGATTTAAATATCTGTGACCAAAAAATCAATCAAGGTGAAATGAAATGGGATTTTTCAATTGGTTCTCAAAAGGCAAGAAAAAGGCAAGGATAGCAATATTTGCCACAGCATTATCATTTGCAGTAGCATGTACAGACATGGCAAAAAAAGCAGATATAAAATTGAAGGAAAACAAGATATTATTAATGCTCAACAATACTGGCTCGAAAGCGCATAGGATATTGGAGAAAGCTCAGACAAATGTCGGATTCGGCACATTGAAGGAGGTGCAAGAATCAATAGCAGAGATGGATTCATTGAACAAGGAATGTGATGATTTCTTCTACTCTAATGATATCGATGAGACTAAGCTAAGAAAACACGGATTTACAGATGATCAGATAATACTAATAAAAGGTTATAAGAATAATTTCGTCAATGCCAGGCAAGAACTTGGATTGATGGAATATGATATTGAACACAAGAAATGAATCCAGCAACTTTTTAAAATCGTTTTCTTTATCTTTTTATCATGGATTATATGAAGTTGACCGAATTGTATGAGAAGCTTGAGTCTACGAGCAAGAGGCTTGAGAAGACTAAGTTCTTGGCCGATTTCTTGAAGGGATGCCCTGCAAAACATATTGACAAGGTGATTCTGCTCGTTCAAGGACGGGTGTATGCAAAATTTGAGGACAAGAAGATAGGTATTGCATCAAAGCTTGTTGTCAAGGCATTGAATACAGCGACAGGAATCTCCAGTGAAGATGTAGAAAAATCCTGGAAGAAGACTGGTGATTTAGGATTGACTGCTGAAGAACTTGTGAAAAAGAAGAAACAGCACACATTGTTCAGTCAGGACTTGACAGTCGATAAGATATACAATACCATAAGGAAATTAGCAGACGTAGAAGGAACAGGAAGCACCGATTTGAAGATGAAAATGGTTTCTGAGCTATTGACTAGTGCAAAGCCTTTAGAAGCAAGATATACTGTAAGGCTGCTTCTTGAAGATTTAAGAGTTGGCTTGGGAGAGGGAACGATAAGGGACGCTATAGCATTAGCATATTATGAGCACAAGGAAAAGAAGGATATTGACATAGAAAATGCTCAAGGGTTATTCGGTAAGGAGTCTGAACTATCTAAAATTAGGGACAAGATACAGGAAGCGTATGATCTTACTAATGATTATTCAGAAGTTGCGGCGATATTGATGGAAAAGGGCATTGACTCACTGGGCAATTTGAACATGAATGTCCTTAAGCCAGTGAAAGTTATGCTTGCACAAAAGGTCAAGGACATGAAAGAAGGGTTTGAGAAAGTAGGAACTCCCGCAGCATTAGAGTACAAGTATGATGGTTTCAGGATGCTCATAGGAAAAAAAGGAGACAAGATAATAATACATACAAGAAGGCTTGAGAATGTGACTAAACAATTCCCTGATGTCATTGAATTGGTCAAGAACCACGTGAAAGCAGATTCATGCGTAATAGATGGCGAAGCAGTAGGTTATGATCCTAAGACAAAGAAGTATGTCCCGTTCCAGAACATCTCTCAAAGGATAAAAAGGAAATATGATATAGCGCAATTATCAAAGGAAGTCCCTGTAGAACTGAACATATTTGACGTGCTGTATTATGATGAGAAATCAACAATAAACGAACCGTACGAGAAGCGGAGAAAGATAATCGAGAAGATAATAACAGAGAAGGACTATCAGATCAAGATTTCAGAACAGATAGTTACAGATGACGTGAAAAAGGCAGAATCATTCTACAAGAAGAGTCTTGATGCAGGAAATGAAGGGATAATGCTAAAATCATTGGATGCGCCATATAAGCCTGGCTCAAGGGTAGGATACATGGTCAAGCTAAAGCCAGTAATGGAGACACTAGATTTGGTTATTGTTGCAGCAGAATGGGGTGAAGGCAAGAGAGCAGGATGGCTTACATCATTCACTGTTGCATGCTATGATGAGGATACAGATGAATATCTAGAAATAGGAAAGTTCGGTACAGGAATAAAGGAGAAGGAAGAGGAAGGGACAAGCTTTGAACAATTGACAGAACTGCTTAAACCACACATAACTCATGAAAAGGGTCGTGAAGTAAATATAAAGCCAGAGATTGTTGTTGAGATAAAATTCGAAGAGATACAGAAAAGCCCCTCGTATAGTTCTGGATATGCATTGCGGTTCCCAAGGCTTGTTCGCATAAGAGAAGATCGAAGGCCTGATGAGAGTTCCTCCTTAAAACAGATTGAAGAGATGTACAAGGAACAGTAGAATAGAACCATAATCGCAAACTATTTAATTTAAACTATTTCTGCTAGAGCATGAGGATTCAAGAGCACTTATTCCAAGGGTTTTTTGGCATAAAGAAGAAAGAGGATTCTGCGAAGTATTACAGCCAGAGAGTGAGCAAGCTAAGAGGGCTTGATGACGATCTAGACAATTGCATCTCTGAATTCCAAAAGATATTGAAGAACCATTCAAAGAAGATAGCCGCATATGATACATTCTTAAAGGACTTGAGTGTCGACTCTTTCAAGAAGGTGAAAAATGAAGTGATGAAACTTGAAGGGATGTTCGATGAGGATGAGCTTTCAAACGAGTCTGAGAGAAGATACGTATCAAAGATGGAAGATGTGCTCACGGACTTGACTAGCAACGAAGAGAACACAGAATTGTCTCAGATACAGAAGGATACAATGCAAGACTTGAAAGAGCTGCTAAGGATGATAGAGAACATAAAGCCATTATGGGAAAAACAATTAGAGTTCATGAAGCAGGACAATGAATACACGCTGAGTAAGGCAGGTATAAAGGAATTGACAGAGATATTCAAGGAAGAAGCAAGCATACTGAGAATGGAAGAAGCGTTGCTGAAAAAGATTGATTTGAAGACAGGTAACATATTGAGGAAGACCACATTGAAGATGAGAGATTTAGAGAAGACAAAAGACATGAACATGACATATAGAGAGATAAGGCATATAAGATAAATAAGCACATAATCCTAATTAACAATATTTTTAAAACAGCCATTTTTCTTAATAGCATGCTTACAGATAAGGAGATACTTGAATTAAGAGATGCATTGAAGACATCCAAAAGGCCGATAATATTTTTCGATGATGATACAGATGGCCTTTCATCATTCTTGTTATTCTATCATTATGCAAAAGGGCATGCAGAAGACGTGAGAGGAATAATCGTAAAGTCGAGCCCTATGTTGAAGGATGATGTTTACTTGAGAAGGATTGAAGAGTATCAGCCTGACAAGGTGTTTGTACTTGACAAGCCGATGATGCATCAAGACTTCATCGACAAGGTGAATGTGCCGATATACTGGCTTGATCACCATCCGATGCAGAGCAATACGAAAGTCCATTATTTCAATCCATTGCGTCATAAGGCTAAAGGTTTTGATCCTGATAATAGGCCTACGACGTATTGGGCTTACAAAGTCACAGAGGAGCCTAAAGATCTGATGTGGATTGCAATGGTCGGTTGCATTGGTGATTGGTTCATCCCAGAATTCTATAAGGAATTCATCAAAGAATATCCTGACCTATGGGATAAGAAACTCAAGATTAGGAACCCGGGGACGGTATTGCATGAGACAAGACAGGGGATGTTATGCAGGATAATACAGTTCAACATGAAGGGCACAACGAAAGAGATACAGGATGCGATACGGGTCATGAAGAAGATAAAGAATCCATATGACATAATCGACAAGAAGACCCCTGAAGGGAAATTCATCTATAAGCATTTCGAGAAGGTTAACACAGTATATGAAAGAATAAAATCGAAAGTCCGCATAGGAACAGATAAAGTTGTGGTCTTCATATACGACGACTCTTACGTCTTGACTGGAGATTTGAGCAATGAGATACAATATTACAATCCGGATAAATTGATAGTCATCTCTAGGGAGAAGGTTGATGATATGATATGCTCTTTGCGCTCTGAAAATCTTAATGTGCGCGAAATCCTTGAAAAATCTCTTATAGGAATTGAAGGATATGGTGGTGGCCATGACCATGCATGCGGCTGTTCTGTCAAGAAGAAGGATTTCGATAAGTTTGTTGAAAATCTGAGGGCGAATACGCCTAAATAAATATATCAGACAAGCAATAAAATAGTTGTCACTTCTTAGTGGTTAATAAACGAAAACTTTATAAATGATTGGCGCTTATTAAAAGCATGGTTAATGAACTATATTACGATTATATAACAGAATATCTTCAAACATTCAAGACAACAATAGATGAAGCCAAGATAGATGTATTACCAAAATTGATAAAAGAACCATGGATAAGCCCACAAACGGAAATCATAAAATACATAGATGATGTAATCCTCGAATCAGATATAGACAAATTCTCAGAAAACATGAATTATTATCTTACGGTGAGAGAAGAAGTGCTAAAAAACTATACAGAAAAAAGATTGAAGCAGATAGCAGAAAACAATCCCAAATTAAAACAACATAGATATCTAATTGTTGGATCAAAAAAGAAATCCACTAATGAATTGTTCGAAAAAGCCCTATCAGTGGATTCATTCAAAAAAGAATCTACAATCTCATATTTAATAAAAGAACAAGCAGAAAAACTTTTACCGGAAAACACAGACATATCAGACATTGAGATAATGTATGCAGTAAATTTATCAACATTCCACGACCCGAATGTAATTTTCAAGACTGGAAAAAAATTCGCAACACTAGATGACCCTATCACCTACCTGAAGGAAAAACCAGAATATATGGTAATATCAAGAGTTAAAAAATCTAAAAGAGAATTAGAGAAATTTGTCGATTATCTGCTTGGAATAAGAGAAGCATTCCACTATGACAGTATTGCAACACATGAAATAGTCCCTAAGGGGAAGATATTCCATGATAGCATAGAGTATATCCACACCATCAGTGACGGTAAACCTTTCAAGGCAGATTACAGGCCAGCAGGCATATTACTGCCTTTTTACAGCAAAGAAAACATAAACGACATAATCAAAGATGGCACTGTTGCAGAAAACATATCAGAAGTAAGAAAGAAAATAGAACCAGAGGACAAGACCAAACTTTTAGCGGGGATATGGATAGATCACCACTTCAGCAAAATGAGAATAGAGACCATACTACAGATTCCGGAATTTTTCAAATGGTATAAAGGAGTATTAGGCCATAACGCACATTATCAGAAAGAAAGAGCAGAGAAGAGACTAGAAGACCAAAGAAACATAAAGCTTACTTTATACAAAAGCAAAGGAGACCAAGAACAAAACATAGTGCTCAACTACAACCTAAATCATGTGGCCAAACATCTTGAAGAAAGATTCAGCAAAGTATATGAGTTAGAATAATTATATAAGAATAATAAGGACAAAAAATCGAAACATTTATATATAACCTATGCTTTATAGTTATTACTTAAGAGTGATTAACTCTTATGACGTTTATACGTTATGGTTGGGGGTTTATGATGATTCAAAGACTATATTCAGAAATTTTTGTATCACATCTGACACTAAGCCAGATAAACTCATTGATTGAATCGGAAGGAATAAGTTATTCAGGTGATTTCGGCCTAAAGAACGATCATGAGACAAAACTGGTGTTCAGCCAAAACTAAAATCAATAATAAAACAAAAAAAAATTCACATTCAGTTTTCAACTGAAAATGAACACGAAGAACTGTTTCCAATCACCTCACCCACACACGCGAAATTTCTGTTCTTCGTGTTTCTTTTTTTTATAATTCTAAAAAAATTAACTCTCAATCTAAAAAATTAGATCACAACAATCAATATCTCTTAATCTCAGAATAGTCCTCTAATATTATCTTATCGACCTCTGCAAGATCCTTCACACGATAAAGCCGCCCTTGGCCTATCTCGACAATCTTCTGCGCAAGAGTCAATCCTTGCTTGTCAAGATTTATACCTATCAAAGATATTGTTATATTGTTCTCTCGCGCAGAGCTTACAGCATTCAATGTCTCCCTCTCAGGGATATCCCCTCTTGTAGGCAGGGCATCAGTCAATAGTACAAGATGCTTAGTGTCATTCTTAGGAAACAGGTCAATGGACTTGTTAATGCTTTTCGCTATATCTGTCTCCATGCTCGCCTTTATCTCAGCAAGTTTCCTTAGCAATGACATGAAATCCCTCGTCGGCTCGACAAAATCTTTAATGTCAGAACCAAACACTACGATGCCTACCTTGTTCTTCTCCTCTATAGCCTTGAACGCTAGAGCAATACCGGATTTCTTTGCAATACGAAGTTTTTCTCCCTTCATAGAACCTGAAGCGTCAAGACCGTATATTATACTTATATGTCCTTCATGCTGGCGCTCATACGCTTTCAAGTCATTCTTGTCCAATTCAGGATGCCCTCTTCTCAACGCAGTCTTTATGCTCTGTTTTATGGCAATATCCTTATACCTGTCCTTCTTGAATAACCGATAATCTTCTCTATC
>CAZJFT010000021.1:0-16794 GCA_964545585.1 uncultured Methanosarcinales archaeon | reverse complement strand
GGATTATGTAGAGAATACTGTTGATTTGAGCGATATGTTCAATGTGAACAAGAAGTGATTTTTTATGCGTTTTTTATGTTCAATTGTGCTTGTATAAATGGAAAAATTTATAAATGTTAAATCACTACACAGTGATAACTTATAAAGATTTAGTAAGATTTTAATTATTTTAAGGGGGTATAAAATGAAAAAGATATTATTCGTAATGTTATTATTGTTAGCATCATTTGTGGTGGCAGCTCCAGCATTGACAAATCTATCATTGCAGGGCAATGCAGGTGCATCAGTACAGGGTACAGTGACATTATCAGGATTGGAGACAGACCCTGCAATAACTCTAGAATCGACAAATCTAATATCAGGCTCGAATACGTTAATCAATTCTAACATAATAATAACAGAGATAAATCCTTCTCCGAATGATTCGACAAGACAGTATACTGTCCGTGTAAACATCCCTAACAGCCAAGCAGCTGGGACTTATACTGGTACATTGAGGGCATTGGAAGGAAGCACAGTGATTGCACAGAGCACATTGACTGTTGTAGTCACAAACATCACTCAGGGAGCATCATTCTCAATGAATGACTTAAGCTTAGGATCAGATGATCAAGAGAGAGAAGTCACCATAAATGGCAATTTGAGAATATCAAACACTGGAACAGAGACACAGACAATATCATTAAGCCACAATATTCCCTCAACATATCAGTTCACATTGAGCCAGAATGTTGTGACATTGACATCAGGACAATCATTAGACATACCTGTGACTGTCTACATACCTGACAGTCAGGATTCGGGGAGGAACAGCATAGGCACTGTAACTGCAGTTTCTGAGGATGGCCAGACAAGGATAGCCACAGCATATCTTGAAACAAAGAGTGAGCTTGAGATATCAAGAGTAAAGATAGAAGTTGACGGAGATACGGAGACAGTTAGTGAAGATGAGGAGATTGATGCGAAGGCAGGAGATGACATCTTGCTAACAATCACTGTAGAGAACAACTTTGATGATAATATAGATATAGAGGATGTAGAGGTAGAAATAGAGTCAGATAACGACCTAGACTGGGATGAGACAGAGGATCTTGGTGATATCAGTGATGGAGACAAGGAAGATATAGAGTTCTCATTCAGGATAGATGATGACATAGATGAAGATGAATATGATGTTGAGATAACGGTAACTGGAGAGGATGAGAATGGCGCAATGCATGAAGACCGGTTTACATTCTCAATCAGCGTAGATAAGGAAAATCATGAGATAACAATAAGGAGCGCTACATTAAGCCCTAACAGGGTGTCATGCGATGCAAGGACAGTCACAGTGAGGACAAACATAGAGAATACAGGGTCAAATGATGAGGATGACGTAAGCATCGTTGTGGAGAACGAGGAATTGAATGTCTATGAATATGCGACAAGGATAGATTTGGAAGAAGATGATGATACTGACAAGTCTTTTGTATTTACAGTCCCTAAGAATGCACAGCCAGGGGAATACATAATACATGTTACATCATATTATGACAATGACGAGGAATCAGACGAGAAAGTCTTATCATTGTTCGTGGATCCATGTACAGGAACAACTACTACTAATACAACAACTACAGGGACAGGCGGTACAAGTGGCTCAGGCACCGGTACAGGAACAATACAGCCAATTGTCTATCCATCAGGCACAGTCGGTCCGACATATGGCGGAGTGAGCTTCTTCAACAGTGCAGCATACATAGTGTTGCTTGTAGTCGCAGTGTTGATATTCCTTGTGCTGATAACATTGTTGTTAGTGAAGTTTGTATTCTGATTTTTTTTCTCTTATTTTTTTTGTAATAATTTTTGTAATGATATTTATTTCTTAATCAATTTCTCAATCAAAAGATTTATATATGATATATTCTGGATTATTATTGCATGAAGCTGATATTTCACGGCGGTGCAAGAGAGGTGGGGAAGAGCTGTATCGAGCTCGTGACTCAAGAGAAACGATTCTTGCTCGATGCCGGTGTAAAATTCAAGGAGAACGGTTTTGAAGCGCCATTCCAGGTATTTGACCTGCCTGACATAGATGGATTATTCTTGAGCCATGCGCACTTGGACCATACTGGTGCTCTGCCGTTATTCGAGCATTTCAATCTTATATGCCCTATCTTCACGACGCAACAGACGAAAGAATTGACTAAGATACTGCTCAAGGATTCTTATAAGATAGCACGGATAAGGCATCTGCATCCAGCATACAAGAAAGTGGATCTACGTAAAGTATACAATTCAACAAGGACTGTGGAGTTCAATAAATGGTATAAACACCTTAATGTGGAGTTCAAATTCCTTAATGCTGGGCACATACCAGGAAGTGCCATGATACTGATAAAAGCAGAAGGCAAGAAGATACTATATACTGGAGATTATAAGTATCATTCTTCCGAGCTCATGAGCGGCGTCGAGACAGAGATAGATAAACAGCCTGACCTGAAGGATATAGATATAATGATAACAGAGAGCACATATGGTGGTAAGCCTTTGCCAGATAGAGGTATAATAGAGGATTCATTCCTTGATAAGGTAAATGAAGTGATAAAGAATGGCTCGGTCGTAATACCGGTATTCGGGCTCGGGAGGGCACAGGAGATATTGATACTTCTATCAAGGAAGAAGTGGTCAGTACCGATATACCTGGACGGGATGGCGGTTGATGTGACTAAGACCATACTCTCAGGCAATCCTTCCTATCTTAATGAAAGAAAAAGACTTCAGGACATGTATCGTAGGGTTGATGTGATAAAGAAAGAGAAGAAACGGAAGAAAGTGATGAACAATAGGGGGATATTCATAACGACATCTGGCATGCTCCAGGGAGGCCCGATAATGGCATACCTTGAGAATATTTGGGGTAACACTAATGATGCAATATTGATGACTGGTTTCCAATGCAAGAGGACAAACGGCAGGCTATTGCTTGATGAAGGATACGTTTATCTTAATGGATGGAAGACTTATGTGAAAGCACAATACCAGAAATTCGATTTCTCAGGGCATAGCGATGACAGTGAACTGAAAGAGTTCATACGAAAGATAAACCCTAAGCATCTGGTGATAAATCATGGTGACGAGACTTCGATACTTGCCTTGAAGGCATGGGCTGACAGGTCCTTGAATTCTAAAGTATATGCGCCATCAGTCGGTGAGACTATAGAAGGATTATAAGTGATCAATAGACTCACTAGATAGATTATCGATATTAACTAAATGCTCATGTCTTCTCTTCAATAATCTTCAGGACTTCTTCTGTAGTGTCTGCGAAATGCAATTCTTTGAGATGTTTCTCTGTTATGAAATCACGTGCTAACGTCTCTTTTTTCAGCCATTCGAACAGTCCTTTCCAATAATTTTTGTCGACCAGTATAACTGGAACAGGATCTGCCATGCCCGTCTGTATCAATGTAACATACTCGAAGAATTCATTCAATGTTCCGTATCCTCCCGGGTAGAATATCAATGCGTTACTCTTTATTGAAAGGCAGAATCTCCTGGTAAACAAGAACTCGAACGAGTAAGTGTGTGTGAAAACATTATTATTCACTGTCTGCTCTTTCTTGAGCAATCCTGCCTTGAACCCTATCGATGCAGTGCCTGCACGCATAGCACCGCTATTTGCTGCCTTCATTATCCCTGGGCCGCCGCCAGTCAGTATCGCATAATTCTTCAATCCTAACTCGTATGCTGTCTGCTCACAATGAGTATATGTTTCGTTATCCTCTTCTAAAGCGTGCGTTCCGAACACGGAGACAATTTTCTTGTCTATCTCGTTCAATATCCTCAGTCCTTCCTCTATCTCTTTCTCGACATCTTCTCCTGTCTCTGTTATATGCATGTAATATTCCTTGTTCTTTGATAATTCGCTCATTTTTGAATCACAACTATTACTTTTTCCGCTCTTTTTTAAATATTTTGTTTGTACGGCAACACTTCGATATTAATTCACCGATTATTCATTCCTGTTCTCTATCTTTTTAAGAATATCCTCTTTGCCTTTCCAATCAAGAACTTCTTTAAGCACTTCCGTTATATTATCTACAGGTATTATCTTGACTTGTGATAGTTTATCCTTGTCCACTATTATATCTTTCATGTTAGTCTTAGGGACTATTATGTTCTTTATACCTGCTGCTATAGCTGCTTCAATCTTTGCAGATACTCCTCCTATCGGGAGTACTTCGCCTCTTACAGACAATGAACCAGTCATGGCATAATCCTGCTTTATAGGTATCTTCTTCAAGGCACTGATTATCGTCGTCGCTACAGCTATGCTTGCACTGTCTCCTTCCACACCTTCGTATGTCTGCAGGAACTGCACATAAATATCTTTTGTCTCTTTTATGTCCTCTCCAAAATATTTTTTTATTATTGCTGAAACGTTCTTTATGGCTTCTTTCGCTATCTCTCCAAGCTTTCCTGTAGCTATTATCTCTGATTCCTTCCCGCCTGGAGTCACTTCTGCTTCTATCGGCAGGACTATTCCTGAATAGTTTGCCCCTGATCCGATTACAGCTAATCCATTCACTCTGCCGACTTTCTTTCCTGATACGACAATGACTTCGTATTCTTTCTTTCTCTCTATGAATTTATCAGACATCTGCTGTTCCAATGATCTAGCGATCTTCTTCGCTTTTATTATATGATTTTTAGTCACGAATTCTGCTTTTTCCTCTATTGCGACGTCCCCGGCAGCCCTTATCAATCCGCCCAGATCCCTGAACATCAATGATAGGTGTCCTTTCCTGTTAGCTCTCCTCCTTGCTTCTTCTATTATATAATCTACTCCCTCTTTTGTGAAATGAGGTATCTTCTTGTCCTTATTGACCTCTTGTGACACAAATATCGCTATCTTGTTCCTGTTCTCTATGTTGTCAGGCATCGTCTCATTCATGAACACTTCATAACCGTATCCTCTTATCCTTGATCTCAGTGCCGGATGCATATGTTGTACTGTCTCGATATTTCCTGCAGCGACGAGAATGAATTGGCAAGGTACTGCTTCAGTCCTCACCATTGCACCGGCGCTTCTCTCCGACTGTCCAGTTATGGAATATTTTCCCTCTTGCAACGCCGTAAGAAGGTCCTGTTGTGTGGCAGGCTCCAATGTAGATATTTCGTCTATGAATAATACTCCCATATGTGCCTTATGTATCATGCCTGCAACAACCCTCTCATTTGCTGGAGTGCCTAAACCTCCTGATTGGAACGGGTCATGTAATACATCGCCGAGCAGTGCCCCCGCATGAGCACCTGTCGCATCATAGAATGTGACTTGTTTATTGTTGAAATTGTCGACTATCACTTTAGGTATGCCTGAATTCCCTCCAGCCATCTTTTTCCCTAGGTTCATGAACATGACGACTGCTGCAAGGAACATCATCCCTCCGAGGAAGAATGCTGCGAACATTATGTCTGATTTGTAATAATTCCTTACCCACCATGGGGCGACCATTGCAAGGACTGCGATTATTAGTATTATTATGTTCTGGCTTTTCAATGCGGAATTATTCTCGAGTCTCGCTTTCGCGACCACTTCCCTGCCTTTGCCTGCTTCTATAGTCCTTATCAATGGCTGGTTCTCATCATTTGGATTGGGTAATGCAAGTATATCCACGAGCTTCTCTTTTGGCAGCAGCTCAGCGAGCGCCATCCCAAGCATGCTCTTTCCTGTTCCAGGCTCCCCTATCAAGAGGACATGTCTTCTCTGGTTTGCTGCTTTCTTGATGACATTCACTGCATCCTCTTGTCCTATCACTTGGTCAATCATCAGTCTGGAAATAGGAATGTCTTTTGTCGTTTGGAATTTGAGATTTTTTAGGTCTATATCGGCTGCCTGTTGTTCTGCTTTTACGTTCTTATTTATACTTTCTTTATTTGAGACCTTTGACTGTCCCCTAATTTTATCTTGATTTTTCTTGTTTTTTATTGATTTTTTCTTCGCCATTATCCACCAACAAAACTAACAAACAATTGTTATATTATAAATTTTATTATAAATTTTATTTAGATTATAATCCTATTATTATTTAGATTATAATCCTATTAATTTGTTTCTTAGTTTGATATTAGGCCCTCAATATGCTATCAAAATATTTATAAATGGTTCTTATTTTCCTAAAAATAATCAGGTTAATTTAGTTAGGTGAACGTTTATGACTACGAGAATGGATGGTTTCAGGAAGAGAACAAGAAGGAAGTTCAAGAAAGATCAATCACAGAAGGGGAAGGTCAGCATACGAAGTTATTTGCAGAAGCTTGAGGTCGGTGATAAGGTTTCATTGACTGTTGAGCCGGCAGTGCAATCAGGGATGTATAGGCCTAAATTCATGGGTAAGATAGGTACTGTTGTAGGTAAAAAGGGCCAATGCTATCAGGTAGAGATCAATGATATGTCAAAGAGGAAGGTCCTTGTGGTGCATCCTGTTCATTTGAAGAAGGTTTAAAAAACATAAAAATGTTGATGAAGGTACAAAATGGCTGATTTGAAAATTATCGAGGAAAAACCAATAAACTTGTCCCAATTAAGAGAGGAGATTAAAGATATCAAGAAGAGGGATGAAGAGCTTGGTTTCAGGACTGCAAAGGTCTCCGAGCAACTGGAAGTCGTAAAAATAGTGAAGGAGAAGGAGGCAGAGGAGATTTTCGCCAAGTTGGAGAAATTGAATGTACCAAGACTTAAAGACGTTCATATTCATAAGATAATAGACTTGTTACCTGGATCAATGGTTGAGCTCAAGAATATAACTACCGGTTATGCGTTGACTGTAACAAATGACAACCTTGAAAAGATTCTTGCAGTGATTTCAGAATATTCGAAGAAGAAATGATTTTCTTTAACATAAAATTTAAATACTTTCAAGTAATCATAGATACAGTCGTAGGGGAAAAATGGACAGACAAGAGAAGCCGAAAGAAGAATATGCGGTAGTATTAGATTTCTTGCCGAATGGATATAGCAATGACGATAGGCCTATGTTCAAGAAGACCCCTATAGTACAGGCCATAGGAAAGAGCAATTTTACGTTATTAGAATTAGTTCCTAAGAAGGATGTTTTTTTGCAGCCTTCAGATGAGGTATATATTGGTGAGAAGGAGAGAGATAAGATACATCACATAAATGGAAGGCTCCCTCTAAACAAGTTGACTCCTACTGCAAAATCAGAGATTGAGCATATTGTTCATAAGATTGTGAAAAGCAATCAGCAACGCTTCGTGCAATTCTTCAATGATGCACAGCCTCTCTCTACAAGGATGCATTCTCTAGAATTATTGCCTGGACTCGGGAAGAAGCATATGTGGCAGATACTTGAGGAAAGGAGGGGCGACCCATTCAAGGATTTCGAGGACTTGAAGAGGAGAGTCAAATTGATCCCTGACCCTGAGAAGATAATAATCAGGAGAATACTCAAGGAATTGGATAGAGAAGAGAAACACTATATCTTCTTAGATTGATTTCGTTCTTAGAATGTTTTTTTTTAATGTCCTTTTTGAATTCCCATTATAGATTCATTTTAATAGTAAATTATTTAAACATGCTTATTAAGGAGTAAGCATGTTGAATGCAACTGTTTCTAAAGCTGCAGCAGTAATCAATGTAACTACTGAATATGTATCTAATGACCTCTATCCTAGAGGTGTCGCGTTAGTAGATGCGCCTTTTAAGGTCCCTGAGATGCTGTGGATGCTCATACCCATTATTGCTACTGTGGTATTAATGGAATTCTACTTCGGAAGATACAAGGAAGAGGAGTTAGGGTGGAACACTGCTTTCGGCAATGCATTAGTGCTGACTTTTGTCGCGATAGACCTTTTCAGGCGTACATATGAACCTACGGGGATAAGCATCAAGGAGGCATTGATGTCTGGGGATGCAAAAATAGTTATTGCGATGGTGTTGTTTGGGTTTGCCATGCTTCTTGTGTTGCTTGATTTCCTGCATTTCTTGCCAAAGAAGCTCGCATATTTAATAAGTTCTAGTTCATTCATCCACATGACTGCGATTCTTGGAATAATAGTCGTATATTCAACAAGTATCCCTCTTGATTGGACTACTTTATTGGCCTGTTTCTTGATATTCGTGTTCGCAAACTTCTTGCTTCACATATTATATTGGATCATTCCAGAGTATAGGAGTCCGTTCCATAGGATATTGAATTTGGATACTTCTCAACAAAAGAATAACCGCTGGAATTAAATAATTTGCAGAATGAAAAAATAGTAAAATAAAATAAAGAATTAATTTCCTCTGCCAGAATGTGCCCTTATCGATGGTCTTACTTTTTCTGCACCCTTGCCTTTGTTTCGCAATCCGCGCGCTTTCTTTCCTGCAGATGTCAATCCTCTCTGTGTCCTTCCTTTTGTGACTATGCCGCTGTATGTCTTATCTGCAGTTATCACGGGGTGTGTCCTGTCTAAAAGAATCACTTCATACCATCTATATATCCCGTCTTCTCCGACGAAGTAGCTGTTGAGCACTTCACAATTCTTATATCTCTCGTTCGCTCTCTCTTCTGCTATTTGCTGATAGTTCTTCGTCAGTATCTTCCTTTGATAATTGTGAGCGGTCCTTCTTCCTGACCTTATTGTAGGCCTCTGCCTTCCGCCACGGTCGACTCTTTGCCTTACTAATATGACGCCCTGTTTTGCCCTGTATCCGACGCTTCTTGCCCTGTCTATCCTTGTAGGCCTGTCAATCCTTACAGTGGTCTCCTGTTTTCTCCACTCTGCAAGCCTCTTCCTCTGCATCTGTACAAAGTCATGGTCCTGTTTCTTCCATGTAGAATTAACGTATTTATATAATCCCATTTTTGTGCCTCCATAATTTTTTTGTTTTCGCATCAACAATCGTTAATGATCAGCTTCAAGTAAGCAACTACTCACATCGCTGATAAGGAAAAGGAAAAAATGGTGATTTATAAAGGTTTTCTTAAGGATTTCTTATGTTTTAATTTTCTTTAGTATCATTATTGATATTTGTGTTTTTCCATAAATTATTTAAACTTCTTATAGTTCGCGTTTATTGGTGATTGATTATGGCAGATGCAGAATCGAATATAGCAGAAGGTATAGATAAGGTTAATGAAAAGCTTTCTTTAGGAGGAAACATTGAGCTTGTAGGCTTCAAGCAGGTGAGCATGTCAGAGGTTGTTGTCGTAAAGAAGTTAGTCGGCAGCTACACTAGGAAAATACAGGAGGCATGTGCTAATTTTCAGGGTGTGACTGTGATGTTGAAGGAAATACATAAGATTGATAATAATGCTAAGAATGAGATACATGTGAAGGTGATTGATGACGGAAAAGTATTCACTTCAGAAGTGGTCGATAAGAACATGTTTGTTGCTCTCGATTCAGCATTGAAGAAGGTTCTTTCTGCGGCGACAAGCCATAATAGAAGGTAATTTTTTTTACTTATCTTGTTCTATTTCTGTTTTTAAGTTATCGTATGTATGGTTTTCTGGAAATTGAAGTTTGTTTATGTTGTAAATGAATAGGTCGCTGCAAGGGACGCCTCCTTGATATGATATTCCAATACGATTACTTTCATTGTAATATGATGCGGTATAATCGGTTATTATCATTGTTATATCTTTTTCTGTTTCTAAAAGTCTATTTACTGTCGCTTTCGTGTCATGTTTGAGCAAGAAATCACTTATTTGCTTACTTTGGAATCGCATTATTTTTCCCGTTATTGATTCTTCTTTTCCGATTCTTTCTTGCTCTAAGAATATTATTATATCATATCTATTATTTAATGCTATCATGGATCGAGAAATAAAAAATAATTTAAAAATATTTACTTTTCAGTAGTCTTGGCGGCTTTCTTCTTCGGTGCAGCTTTAGGCTTTTTTTCTGTATTTTCGGTTTCTGCTATTTCAGTCTCTAATGTTTCTGTCTTTTCTTCTGTCTCTTGTTTTGGTTCCTTTTTCTTCTCTTCTTTCTTTTTCTCTGCCTTCTCTTTCTTTTCCTTCACTGCATCCTTCTCTGCTTTTGTCATGTGCTCATACTTGAATCCAAGAAGTTCTGCCTTGACTGTGCCGTCATCTTCTTTTATCACTGTCACTTTTACATGATGTGGGGGATTCTTTATTCCATGCTTCCACAAGAACTTGTTCAGATTCTTTCCTATCAGTATCTTGTCTGATTTCATGTGTTTCGCCAGGAATTCCCTTAATGTAGTGACTGCCTTCTTTGTCTTCTTGTATCGTGTAGTGTTCCTGAATCCTGTTCTTAATGGGACATTGTAAGTTCTTTCTATCATTTTATCCTCATGCCTTTAATTTTGTTCTCTTCCAGCTTCTCTTGACTGCTGTATGCCTTCCAGGATGTACCCTTCTCGTCTTTCCGTATTTCTTTGGAACTGTCCAGAATGGCGCCCACCTAGTCTGCTTGTTAGCCTTCGCTAGCCTGCTTTTTTTACTGGGATGTTTTGTCTTTGCCATTTTTCCTCGATATCTTGCTCAATAATGATTGTCCTTTGGATGTTATTATCCTGCCCTTATGCTTGTTCTTTTCTGCTTGCATAGTCAGGCCTGCTTTGTCCAATTCCTGTAATGCCTTCCTTAGGATGTTTCCTGATCCCTTATAGAAGTGTTCTGCCTTTACGCCCCTGTTCTTCTTTCCACCATATTTTACTCTTAGCTTCTGTACGCCTATAGGTCCTTTCATCGCTACAGTCCTCAATATCGATGCTGTCCTTACATAGAACCATTCCTTGTCTGCTGGCGGCCTCTCCTTATGCATACCTGTTTTCACATATGGTGCCCAGTCAGGCTGTTTTATGACTTTCTTCAATTCTTTAGCCAAGTTCTCTATAAAGATTCTTGGATCCTCTTCATATACGCTCATTTTTTACCTCGAACATCAATGCATTTGCAACTCTGCATATTCTGTTCTTAATTCTGCCTCGAAACTTATAGGAGGAAAAATAAGTTGTTTATAAATGTAATGATATTACTTGTTTTTGGCAATATTTATAAAAAATCATCATATTCTTCAATGATGTTTGATGAGGAGCATATTGGGGAAGAGCAGGAAGTTTTTGATCGACCAAAGACGGAACATGAGTTGAAGCTCGAGAAGGTTGAAGAGTTGTTGTTCCCTCATCAAGAAATAAGAGATATACAGGACGTGCTTGTAAGGAAGATTGATGAATGCATTACTGAGAAGAAACATTTGGTCGCGCATGCACCTACTGGTTTAGGAAAAACGGCAGCAGCATTGAGTCCTGCCCTAACGCATATTGCAAAGAATAATTCTAAAAATCAAGGTCTTACTGTTTTCTTCTTGACTTCAAGACATACTCAGCATAAGATTGTGCTTGATACGCTTAGGAAGATCAATGAGAAATTCGGCTTGAATATAATCGGAAACAGCATTATTGGAAAGAAGCATTTATGCCTGCAGCCTTCTACTGAGAAGATGCATTCTAGGGATTTTGCTGAATTCTGCAGGTTGCTTGTTGATAATGGGAAATGTGATTATTATAATAATCTTAAATCCAAAGGGAGATTGTCTCCCGATGCAGAGGTTGTTGTTGCCGGTTTGAAAAGAAGAGCTGTCGCTTCTGCTGAGCAGATAGTAAATGAATCGACAGTGCGAAGCATATGCCCTTACGAGATTGCACTGTTGCTTGCTAAGGATGCTAAAGTGATAATTGCTGATTATCAGTACATATTCAATCCTGCTATTAGGGATAACTTCTTCAAGAAATTGAATAAGGAATTGAAGGATTGCATAATAATCATTGATGAGGCACATAATCTTCCTTCAAGGATAAAGGATTTGAGCAGCGAGTTCCTTTCAAACATCCAATTGAAGAGAGCCATTGCTGAGGCAAAGAAGTTCGAGTATGATGCTCTAGCTTCAAAGCTTGAGGATATCAATGCAATACTTGATAAGTATGTTGAAGGTTTGAAGAGCACTGAAGCCTCGCGTTTCGAGAAGAATTCTGCATCATTGAATGTCACATTGAACAGTTTCACTGAGGCGAAATCTTATAGGCTTGAAAACAATGAGCGGTACATAACTAAACAGCAATTCATAGCTGACATTGAACGGATTGATGGATATGATGAGCTTGTCTCTGAATTATTTTTTGCTGCTAATGCAATTAGGGAACAGCAAAATCTCTCTTATGTAGGCAGCATTGCGGGTTTCTTAGAATATTGGCTCGGTCAGGATGAAGGATTCACAAGGATATTATCCATAAAGAAGCTCAGGGACAAGAGTGAGATGATAACTCTCAGTTATAGGTGCCTTGATCCTAGCATAATTGCTGCACCGGTTGTTGAGAAGAGCTATTCAACGATATTGATGTCAGGTACGCTTACGCCTACTTCAATGTATAAGGAATTGTTAGGGATTGAAGCAGAGGAGCTTACTTTGAAGAGTCCGTTTCCTGTTGAGAACAGGTTAAATCTTATTGTCCCTAAGACAACGACGAAGTATGAGGCTAGAAGTCCTGATCAATACAAGGAGATTGCTAAGACATTGGCCGATATAACTTTAGATGTCAAAGGGTCTGTGGCTGTTTATTTTCCTAGTTATTATCTACGTGATGAGGTCAGTAAGAGTTTTAGTGTGCTTACTGGAAAGACTGTCTTTTTTGAACAGCCTGACATGACAAAACAGGAGAAGCAAGAGTTTCTGGACAATTTTGTAAAGTATAAGGATTCTGGAGCTGTGCTTCTTGCCGTCATTTCTGGAAGCTTTGCTGAAGGTATTGACTTGCCTGGAGTGCTTAAGATGGTCATCATTGTCGGCTTGCCATTGCAGAAGCCTGACCTTGAGACTAAATCGCTCATTGAATATTATGACAAGAAGTTCAGCAAGGGATGGGATTACGGCTATTTATTTCCTGCATTCACAAAAGCTATACAGGCAGCAGGTCGTTGTATCCGTTCAGAGAAGGATAAAGGCATTATTGTATTCTTAGATGAACGTTATGCTTGGAATAATTATTATCGCTGCTTCCCACAACATTGGCCATTGAAAGTAAGTTTGCTGTATAAAGAGATGATCAAGAAGTTCTATGGGTGAATTTATATACTAATATACTTTTTACTATATTAATAACCATAACTTATGATAGATTTGTAAACTAGTATACAAATTCGTAACATTTATATATTAGTTAGTATTCTTATATGGTATGACAATATTATTTGACCAATACAACCTTCCAGACAACATATATGAGATAATATTCGCAACATCTCAACAAGTTGTCGTAGCCAAGCTATTGATAGAGGAAATGAAACAGCATGGCGGAGAGATTGGAAAGACAGAGATGTCAGTATTTGCAACAGCATTGCATGAAGGCAAATTGATTGATGAAGAGACAAACCAGTTCGGCCAGAAGAAACGAGTCACTCTAAGTTACAATAAAAGACAATTTTATGATAGAATCCTAACGCCTATGAAAAGCATGGGATTGATAGACTATGACATGTACAAGAAGACATATAAGATCTCAGACAAGTTCAACAAGAACATGATGAGGATAGGCATGTTATGGTTGATGGAGATGAAGAAACCTGCAGCGGCACACACGCTGACGATAAAGAAGTAGCACATTCCAAAAAAGAGCCCAGCTTCCTACGATATCTAAATTCTAACACACCACCCCACCAAAACCCTGTAGGAAGCCGCGGTGTCTCTTAAATTCCAAAAAGCTATACTAGAATAAACAAAACACAAACAACATACACAAGTGATTAAAATGGATGACTATATCCCCTTACACATATGCGATGACTTATTCCCTGAAGACATACCGATGGGCGCAATGCAGAACAGGATAGTTCTAAGAAGAACAGTCGACAATCAAGAAGTATTCACATTAATAAGGGATCCAGGATATGCACGCGGCGGATATTATCGCTAAATTTCACAGATACATTTAAATACTCTTCTGCTTCCCTTTTTTATGGTGATATTAATGGGTAAAGATAGTAAATTATATGCATTTCTAGGAGTCCTTTTGACAGTCATAGGGTTCATAATAGTCTATGCGACACAGAAGAAGGACAAGTATGCAATGTTCTATGCGAAACAGGGATTGGTATTGTTCTTCGTATGGATAATATTCTCAATAGTCTCATGGGTATTCATGATGATACCGATTGTGGGATGGATCATATCAGCAGTTTTATGGGTACTATTGATAGTCGCATGGGTCATTGGTATGATATATGCACTATCAGATGAACAGAAAGAGATACCATTCATCGGCCAATTCGCCAAGATGATAAAGATATAATTTTTTCTTTTTATTGAGGTGTTTTTATGAATAAACATGCAATAATTGAAACAACACTTGGAATAGTTGAAGTTGAGTTATTCTTGGATAAGGCGCCATTGACTGCAGGAAATTTCATTAAATTAGCAGAGAAGGGATTCTATAATGGGATAATATTCCATAGGGTGATACCGAATTTCATGATACAGACAGGTGACCCGAAAGGCAACGGGACAGGCGGGCCAGGATATGCTATAAAAGATGAGTTCGGAGCAGGATTAAAACATAACAAGAAAGGCATATTATCAATGGCTAACTCTGGGCCGAATAGCGGTGGCTCCCAATTCTTCATAACAACAGTCCCTACACCATGGCTTGATGGAAAACATGCAATATTCGGTCAAGTTGTGAAAGGACAAGACGTCGTTGACAAGATAAGCATGGCGGCGCGTGATAGGAATGACAAGCCACTCTCAAAGATAGAAATGAAGAAAGTGACAGTTGTTTAATCCAAAAAATTAATAATTTCTTTTTATTTCATTATTCTAATGAAACAATTATCTAAAGAATTCTTCAATCAAGACACAGTTAAAGTTGCAAAGCAATTAGTTGGGAAGATATTACAGGTAGATGATGTTAAGGCAAGGATAATTGAAGTTGAAGCATATAAGGAAGACAAGGCAAGTCATGCATACAAGAGAACTCCAAGAAGTGAGCTCATGTACACTACATACGGGCATGTTTATGTATATTTCATTTATGGGATGTATTATTGCCTGAATTTCACGACTGATTCTAAGGCAGGCGCAGTATTGATAAGGGCAGTAGATTATCGTAATTGTGATGGTCCAGGAAAACTATGCAAGACACTTCATATTACAAAGAAGGATAATGGAGTTGCAATTGGTGACCGATTCAAAATATTTGATGACGGATGCAAACCAAAGATTGTTGCATCGGAAAGAGTCGGAATAACGCATGATACGCATTTGAAATGGAGATTCAGAGAGAAGTGAGAATATAATGTTATATATATTAAATATATTAATAACTGTCTTTTTTTATAAGTTATAGCAATATGATAATAATATTTATAAAAGAGTCCTTTTTAGTCAATATATGTCGAGAAGTGATCCGTGTAATAAGAAACCCGTAACAAAATATCTTTTTAAAAAGATTAATTCTATAAATAAAAAAATTACAATTCTTGATTTGGGTATTGGGGAGGGCGATTTTGGAGCAATCATAAAAAATATCTCTCAAAAAGTAAAATTAATAGGTGTTGAAGTCTGGAAAGCATACAAACACCCGCAATGGAAAATGTATAATAAGATATATTTTGAAGATATTCGTTTATTTCTTAAAGAAGATAAAAACGCATATGATGGGATTTTGCTCATAGATGTTATAGAGCATTTTAATAAAACCGATGGTTTAAGAATATTGAATCAAGTTATGCAAAAAGCAAATAATTTTGTTGTTATCTCCACACCTATTACTGAGTATCCGCAAGGAGAATATAATAATAATCCTTATGAAAAGCATAAATATTTCTGGAGCGATTCTGATTTGAAAAGTAAAGGATTTAAAAGAATTTATAATAAAAAAGTGTATACCTATTCAAAAGAACCTAAATATGCGACTTTAGGAATTTATGTTTGGGAAAAGGTGAAAAAATGAAGACTAGACTTATTATTGTAAGGCATGGAGAGACTGATAGCAACAAAGAAGGAAGGCTTGATGGTCAACATGAAACAACATTAACTGATAATGGAATTCAACAAGCAAAAGCACTTTCTCATAACTTGTCTGAAGAGAAAATCGATCTTATCGTAGTTTCTCCTTTAAAGCGCGCACAAGAAACGGCAGCTATCATAATAAAAAATCATCCGAATACAGTGATGCATACTATTAATGAATTCAAGGAAATTGATTGCGGAGCATGTACAATAATGAAACGAGATGATGTTATTGTCAAATATCCCGAATTATATAATGGATGGATTGAACTTACTGATCCTAAGTTCCCTGAAGGAGAGAATCTTAGAGATGTTGAAGCCCGCGCAATTCCTAAATTAAAAAGCATACTTGAGGAGAACGTTGGAAAAACTATTTTACTTGTAGGTCATGGAAGCCTAAATATAGGTATTATAGGTTTCTATCTGAACATTCCACATGGATTAAGATTTAAAATTGAGCAAGGAAATTGTTGTATTAATGAGATTATAATAAGAGAAAATGATTTTTCTATAAAAAAAATAAATCATTTACCTTACTAATTATCTTGGCGTCTTAAAAAAATCATATTTGCGTAGACCTATTTTTTCGAGTGTAATTCTGTATAATGAATAAATCGGTCCGCAACAATCCAACATGCTTTTTACTATTAAATACATATATATTAAAGAATCTTTTTTTCTGAATTTTTTTAATCTAAATAATTTTATGGTTTTATAATTTAAATAAATAACATATAAAAACACAAATAATAATATTAGTCCAGTTATAAT
>CAZJFT010000020.1:0-17365 GCA_964545585.1 uncultured Methanosarcinales archaeon | reverse complement strand
ATAGGTATGAAAAACTCTATATCTCCTATCAGGGTCAGCATCCTAAAAAGATCAATGAAGAAGATGTTCTGGATGAGAGACATAAATATAACTACATATGAATCTAGGAGAAAAGATATGAGTGTGAAAATTACTCCGACGGCAAAAATAATTACGCAATCCTTACTGAAAATATATTTTTTGTCTTGCGCTGATTCTTTCATATTGTTCTTTACCTTTCAGAGCATCTCCATTTCATATTATCCTTTCTATAGATATTTTTCTTACCCTGCCTGAAATATATTTCTCCAAGAAAAGATCCTTCAACAATCTCTCTGGAGCGACATACTTTCTTTTAACAGTCGCATAAATCCTATTCCCTTTGACTTTAGTCGTCTTATGCTTTTCCCTGAATTTTTGCACGTCACCCTTAGCACTCAATGGAGGGCCCTGACGCTCGACGCTATCTGACAGGCTCTCCTTTTCGAAAACATATATTATAAAAGAATTTCTCTTTTCAAAATCAAAATCCCATGCACTATCCAAAACCTTAAAATCATTCAACAATAATTGTTTAATCAAATCCTCATAAACTTTATACGCTTTCGTCCCGACGATATCCTTGCTTCCGTCTAGAGTCGAAATTTTTATGACTATAATCTTAGATTTTTTTATAGATCTCTTCAGCTCCGAAATTTTTTTCTCAAGATCGAATCTTTTTACCTCGAAAAAATCTTCAGAAGGTGAATCCATAAACCTCTTGCAGGAATCGATGAACATCACGAGCTTCTCTTTGCTCAATGCTGCCGCCGCATTCCTCTCTGATTGTATGGGATCTATTATTATCAAAGGAGTTATTTTGCTCTTGTTAAGCTGCTTGATTGGATCCCTCAACAAATTATCCGTATCGATTATTATAGGTTTCTGCAAAGATATTTCTTCTATGCTCGCAAATTTTTTTATAAGAGAAAGGAATGAACCGTAATGTATAACCAATATGTCAACTATATGGCCTGAAAATCCATTGATATAAGACTCTGCACCATATACGCCGTTTGCCTTGCAGAACTGTTTAGCCACACGTATCTCATCAGCCAATTCAGGATGCATCATAATCTTGCTGCCAGTCCATTCGACATGCAACGGACTGAAATCAGTGATGTTTTTTGATTCATGGAAATTGGATTTATGTATCTTAAGTACAGGTATTATCTCGTAATCAAGACCCTTCAACGTGAATTGATAATAATCCCTGCTTCCATGTATGCGTCGTATAGAATTTTTAGTAAATGCCTTCTTCAAGACTTCTTGAAGCATGTCTGATAATTTTTCATCAGGATACTTCAATGCAAATCTGACGAAAAGATCAACATCATGGTCATGCCTCAAGAAGGTATTCTTGGCTATGCTCCCGCCTTTCATGCATTCTGCATCAATACCTGATTCTGTTATGGAATCATTTATTTTTTTCACAGCCAGACCCACATTCTTCAATATGGAATTGTCCGGTCTCACGCGTGATTTCACATCCTCAATAATAGAATTAATCCTCTTAAGTTTAGCACTATCCATATATAGAATCCTGTCATGGCTATTTTAATAGTTTATCATTTCAGTAAACTTAATAAATGAAAAATCCGGATTCAGACAAGGCAATAGTTAAAAACTGATAAAAGAGGTGTTTGATGCTAGTTGATATTGTCCAATTGTTATATCTTGCGATAATATTAGGGTTCGGGTTACTGGTGCTTTATCTGAGAAGGAAGGCAGAAGGTTCTAAGAGTTTCTACAAGATAGCATTGATACTTTCAGGGATAGCATTATTTGCTATACTGGGCGGGAAATTAGACTTATTCCTGATAAATAATCTTGCAAGCCTGTTGCTCATAACTCTAGCGTTTGAATTGAGCATGAGAATCACTCCAGAGAACATAAAACATCATAAGCCGTTCAATATACTGATAATCATGTTAATAATTAATATCTTTATAATAAGCATACTGACAGCATCGCTTCTCAATATCACTGCATTGCAAGCAATAATATTCGCCATAGTCCTGACTGCAGTAGAATACTTCATGGTTGATGAGTTAAGGCAAGAGGGAGACCTTGCAAACCCTCTGATAATACTTTTCGCATTCAGCCTGATATACTTTGTAGGATTAAAAGGAGACATGATGAACAATACTGCAGATTTCATCCAACATATATTGATAGGATTAGGAGTGGGTATTTTTGTCTCAATAATAATATTCAAGCTGCTAAAACCCAACAAGATAACATGGATTCATGAACTGATGCTTATCAGCACGGCATACCTGACTTTTCTTCTTGCAGAGTATCTCAATGGATTCGGATTGCTTGCTATAATGATATTCGGAGTAATGTTCGGCAATAGTTACGTGAGAAAGAAATCTGAGATGAACACATTCAGCCCCTTCATATTCAAGAGCCTGGAGATATTGATATTCATAATGATAGGGTTCATAATAACCTTTAATATGGATATGACATTGTTATGGAATGCATTAGTGATATTCTTAGTATACATCCTGATCAGGTTAATAGTTATAAGTATCGCGTACAGGAACTATTCAATACAGAATAAGCTATTGCTAACCCTCGCACCTAAAGGTATGGTATTCGGGGCAGCATTGCTCGTCTTCTCAAGCAAAAACCTATTGGTGAATGACTTGAACATAATGATGCTTTACATTCTCTTGATATCATTGCTTGCTGCATGGGCTATGGAATTATTCGAAGAGGAAAGAATCAAGAGGATGGATAGATTCTTTGATGCAATAAAAAACATCAGGTATGGACGGAAGAAGGACTTGAAAAAACATAAACATGAAAAAACATAAATATGCTCGAATGGAACAATTACATAAACCTTTATAAATAGCTTTTTTTTCTTCTTGACATAATGATGCAAAAAATAAGGGTCATAATTGATACGAATTTTTTGATGATTCCCGGACAGAACAAGATTGACATATTTGAAGAAATAAAGCGCCTAATGACAACACCTTATCAGCTATGCATATTCAAGGAGACTATAGATGAATTGTCAAATATCGCCATAGGCAAAGGAAAGGATAGTGGCAACGCAAAAATAGCCCTTAAGCTTATAAAACAAAAAAACTTAAAAACCCTTAAAAATTCCTCCACAGAAAACAGTTATATTGATGAGATAATCTTAAGCAATATCACTGATTCAGACACAGTCTGCACACAGGATAAGGCGTTAAAAAGGCTTTTAAAGCACAAATTTCCTAAAATAAGGATAATAACACTGAATAGAAAAATCATCATGAGGTAAAAAAATGTACTATAAAACAAAGGTCCAAGACTTTATAAGGGTGCCGCCATCAAGTTTTGAAGAGGATACGAATCTTGCAGTGGTGCAGGAAATCAAGAAGAAGTTCAATGGATACATAAATCCTGACTTAGGATTCGTCATAGACGTATCAGAAGTTAATAAAGTGGGCCAAGGGATAATACTCCCCGGAGACGGATCAGCACATTACAACGTGGAATTCACATTATTGACATTCAAGCCAGAGATGCAAGAAATAGTCGTAGGAAAAGTGACTAATGTTGCAGATTTCGGCGCATTCATAAACATAGGCCCGATAGAAGGCATGATACACATAAGCCAGACGATGAATGACTTCGTGAGCTACAGCAAAGATGGTGTCTTGCTAGGAAAAAATTCCAAACACACATTAAAGACCGGTGACGTATGCAAGGCAAGAATAATCGCAGTATCATACAAGGACTTGCAGAATCCGAAGATCGGATTGACTATGAGACAACCAGGATTAGGCAAGGATGAATGGATAGATGAAGAGACAAAAACACCGGAAAAGGCTGAAAAAGAAGATAAGAAAGGTGCAAAATGAAGAAGAAAGCATGTAAGAAATGCAAGATATTTGTAGAGGGAGAGGTCTGCCCTGTATGCAAGAAGAATCAATTTTCAACTAATTGGCAGGGAAGGATATATTTCGTCGACCCGGCAAGATCAACCATCGCACAGAAAATAAACGTCGATGTCAAGGGAGAATACGCAATCAAAGTGAGGTAAAAAAATGGATATTGAAGTACTAAAACAGGATAAAGAACCATTGATGAAGAGGTCATACTTCGAAGCAAAGATAATATTTCAGGGGAAGACGCCATCAAGGATAGATATGATGAAAGAATTATGCAAAAAGCTGTCAAGCAAGGACAACTTGACAGCCGTCAGGAAGATAAACACCGATTACGGCTCAGAAAGAGCAATAATCACTGGATACGTTTATGATGATGAAGCAACAATGAAAAACATAGAGAACAAGCACGTATTGTTGAGGCATCTGACAAAAGCAGAGCAGACAGCAGAGAAAGAGAAGGCTAAGGCAGCAAAACAGGCAGCAGCTCCTGCAGCAAAGAAGAAGAAAAAATAGATTTAAAAAAATAATATTTCAAAGGTGATTAATTATGGCAGCTAAACCAGCAGCAAAGGCGCCAAAAGGCGGCGGACCAGTAAAGAAAGGAAAACAGTATCATATGTACAAAGTGTATGAAGTTTCTGGAAATACAGTAAAAAGAAAAAACAAGACATGCCCAAAATGTTCAGTATTAATGGCAAACCACAAGGATAGATGGACATGCGGGAAATGCGGGTACATGGAAAGGAAGTAGTTCTTTAATTTTTTACTCTAAATTTTTAATAATAGGTTTTATTCTATAAATTTTTCAGAAATCATAAGTTTCCCTCTAGAAACCTTGAGGAATATTCTAGAGGGATAGTGATAAATTGATTTTTATATTGTATTTATAGTTATGATGTTTGGATGGTTATAAAAAAAAAGTCTTGCCTTCACTTGTCGTTGGGGGTGATGAGTGAAGGCAAAGAATTACATCCATAACGGATCATGATTCTTTGTGATGTTTTTGATTTGTGATAATAAAAAAGGAAAAAAAGTACAAAATTGTAAGTTCTACCTTACAATCTCTATTCCAAGCTCATCTGACATTCTCTGCCTGTTTGCTTTTGCTTGCTTTGGAGTTGTCTTTCCAAGTATCCATGGGCTCTTTACTCCTGTAATGATTGTCATTACTGTCAATTTACCCTTCATGGATTCTGAGACTCTTGCTCCCCAGATGACGTTTGCATCCTCATCCATTGCTTCTGTTACCAGCTCACCAACTTTTGAGATCTCGTCCAATGTCATGTCTGGTCCGCCTGATACATGCAATATTGCTCCTGTTGCTCCTTCGTAGCTGATGTCAAGCAATGGGTTGCTCAATGCACCTTTTACTGCTTCTTCTACCCTGTTGTTTGTGTCTGATGCGCCTACGCCTATTGCTGCGACTCCACCATCTGTCATTATTGCCTTTACATCTGCATAGTCCAAGTTTACAAGTGATGGTACTGCGATTGTCTCTACAATTCCCTTGATCATTGTTGCTACAAGCTCGTTTGCTACTGCGAATGCTTGCTGTACTGGCAGGTTTCCTGCAATCTGCACTAATCTATTGTTGTCAATGACTATTACTGTGTCCGAGACTTGTCTTAGCTGCTGCAATCCGAATTCTGCCTTGTCTACTCTTGCCCTCTCTATCTTGAATGGCATTGTTACTGTTCCTATTACGATTGCGCCCATATCTTTTGATGTTTGTGCTACTACTGGTGCGCCTCCTGTTCCTGTTCCGCCGCCCATTCCGGCACATACGAATACCATATCTGATCCTTTCAATGCGTCCTTTATCTCTTGGATGCTTTCTTGCGCTGCCTCAGTTCCCCTCTCAGGGAATCCTCCACATCCCAATCCTCTAGTCACATCTTTTCCCAGCAAGAACTTTCTATCCGCTTCCATCAAGTTCAGGTGTTGTTGGTCTGTGTTGCATGCAATTATTTCTGCACCCTTGATGCCTTTCTTGTAGAGCCAGTTAACCATGTTGTTCCCTGCTCCACCGACGCCAATAACCTTGATATTGGCCTGTCCTACTTCCACTCCTTCATAGCCGTTGTTTTTCACGAAGTCCATTTTTTTCTTCCCCCAAGGTTTTGCCTTGTTTTTGATCGATTATTCTGCAAAACATACTTTGCAAAATATAGTCCTAACTATAATAAAACTTATATATATCTACAACTACTTACCCTACAGAAAGATTTTTTATGTCGCCAAACATAAACTTTTCAATCGGACTTTTCGCCAAAAAAGCTCGATCAATGTGTTAAAGTTTTCGCCAAAAAACTTTAATTGATTCTTTTATGTATTAAACTAATATATAAATATATCTGTTCTGTAAAATAGTAATTACGAAACACTATTTATAAATGAGTATTTCCTGAAATATATATTTGAAGCAACACAATAACTATCTTCTAAGAACAAAAAATTATTTTTGCAACAAGATCTCCTTCTTTCCAGAATAAAGATTCATAGCAGCCATCTGATTATATTGATCCTCATCAAGAACAAGATGCGTTATCGTGAAATTATATCTCTCTTTTATACTTACTACTGCCTGTCTTATCAATGAAGATTCAATATTCTCACCTATTATAAGAACGTTCGCTTTATCCTTATCAGGTTTACCGTGCATGATTACGTATCTTATGCCTGGAACAAGATTTATCTGATTGATGAACTCTTCCATTATTGTCTTGTTCTCCTTTATCACTGATTCAAGATATCTTGTCTTATCATTCTCTGCCAAAGAATATATCTTAAGATGTTTTATTTTCTCAACCTGCAATATCTCCAATTCAACAAACTTATTGATTATCCTGAATGTTGATGCCAATGGGACTCTTGAATATTTAGATATCTCTTTCAACGTAAATTTTTGGTCTTTCCTATTGAGAAGGAGCCTCAAAATGCTCAAAATTTTTTTATCGAAGATGCTTTCTAGTAATTTCTCAGAACCCATAATTCGCCATAGATAAGCCTTTATTTAAATCTTTCGGTTCATGAAAAATGTTTCCAAAAATGAAAATATTAATTCATTGGACAATCAGACATTAAAAATATAAACATCCATACAATCTCATTGACATGAACATCGTATGCCCGAAATGTCATGCAAGGGGATTGAAGAAATGCTTCTGCATACTGCGTGAACGCATCAAACTTGAAAAGAGTATAAGCCAGAATTTCAAGAAAGAATTCTTTGGAGAGAACTATAATATATTTGTAGGCCGATTTGGTTACCCAAACATAAACGTAGGGTTGGTAAGCCTTCCTGAAGCAAAAAAGGATGAGCAATACGATAATCCGCATCTTTGGGCGGGAGAGGAATATGACATAAACACAATCATAAACTTAAGGACACAGATGATCAATGCGAACTTCAAGACAGACATCAAAGGGACAAAACTTAAAGAGCTATACCAAGAATTATCCCTATCAGCCAAGCCTGTAGATACAGAAGTCGTGCTTGAAAAGCCGCCAACTGTCAAGATCAATTTCAATGCTGAAGCAACACCATTCGGCCCGACAATCAAGCTTGAAAGGGCACGAATGACAGAAAATCCTAAAATCCCGGAAAAAGTGGATAAGATAGTCAATGATGAGCTTACAGCAACACAATCCCTTAATATATTGTATGATAAAGGGTTCGATGAGCATTACCTAACAAAAGTTTTCAGTGTAGGCAACCTTGGAAGGAATACGAACAAAAAACTTGTGCCTACGAGATGGTCAATCACAGCAGTAGATGACACGCTTGGAAAAGATATCATAAAAGAAATCAAGGATTATAAGTTCTCAGATTACAAGCTATACTTTGGAGGATATCTTGGAAATTATTATGTAATATTAGTATATCCTGAACCATGGAGTTATGAATTGTTCGAGACATACTTGAAAACAGGTGAATTCTCAACAGATCATGAATATTATTATGGCAGAAAGAGTTACGCAATCAATACAGTTGGAGGATATTATGCTGCAAGATTCTCAATACTGAATAAGCTCAAGGAAATGAAGAGGCAAGGAACTGTGCTTGCGCTGCGATTCATAACAGATGAATACTGGGCACCATTAGGAGTATGGGTTGTTCGTGAGGCAAGCAAGAAATCAATGAATTCAGAGCCAATCGAGTTCAATAGTAATGAAAGTATGATGAAGTATGCAATAGAATTTGTTCGTGAAACATTCGGCTATGATCTGAACAAGATTCTAAGAGAAAGCGTGCTTGTAAAACAATTAAAAACACAAAAGAAATTGAATGAGTATTGATACTCATTTACAGTTTAGATAGTGCTTGCTGAATTTCTGGACACTATCTGCAGGTTTAGTGTATCCCTCTACTTTTCTTATGCCCTCAACCAAACCTATCGGCGTAGTTTTGCAATCAAGATAGTAATCATGTGAAATATTGGTCATGAATTCAGGATTTAGAGTAGAAATCAATACCTCCTTAAGCTCTGGATTTTCCATGGAGGGATCATAAGCCTTTCGCTCATCACAATCAATTAAATAACCACCTATTTTCCAATTTTCTGGAAAAACAGCATGATTATATTTTACATCTATCTCAACAATATCCCCTACATTCATCTCAACGTAAGTAGCATTCTTAGTATGTACCTTGACCTTATCACCAACATTTACTTCCTTAATTCCAATAAATGCCATTTTTATCCCTCACGGTTTGCACACATTGCATGGCTTGTAGCCTTTCTTCAATGCTTCTTTTGGATTGTTGAACAGGATCAAGTTCTTTTTTGGGATCTTCTTTATGACCATGCAGCCAGTCTCATGGAAGCTGTTCCCATTGTATGTTGCAAATACAGGATTTTCTTTCTTTGAAGTCTTCGCTGTCTTTGCAGGTCTTGCCTTGACAATCTTCTTCTTTGCTACAGCTTTATTCATCTCTGCCTGAACTTTTGCTAGTTCAATTGCTTGCCTGTTCAATTCCTGCTGCTTGTTCAACAGTTCTACTTCGCGGACTTTTTTCTCTGCATCCTGCAATTCCTTAGCCTGCCTCTTCAATTCTGCTTCTTTCAATGCACTTTCTACTATGTTTGCTTTTCTTGCTGCATCTTCTATCGCTTTCGCTTCCTTGACAAGCTCAGACTCTACTGCTTCAGTCTCTCTCTTCTTGACAAATTTCTCTGCTCTTTTAATCTCTGCAGCTTCTCTCTCAAGCTCGTAAGCAAGTGCTTTGGCACGATATTTTGCTTCTTCTTTCCTACTTGCTCTCTGCGCCTTATCAAGAACATCGAGTTCATGCTCCATCTCATTTAAGTCATATGTCTCTAGCTGATGAGCTGACTTGCTGATTGGCTTAGAAAAATCTGTTGGCTTGATAGGCTGTGGCAATGTCCTAAACCTTGTCTTGTCATATGACAATATCGCTGATATCAAGAACAAGAGCATCTGTCCTATGGCTATGACCATCAACATTTCTCCTTTGATATAGAATAAGAACAGTATATAGATTATTGATACGAATAATGTTATGAATATATACAGTTCCTTTGCTGTCCATCTCTTCATGAGCAACGATGCGAATGTAACCAGGTCAATCAGTAAGAACAAACCTAGTGCTATGTACATCATTGTAGATTCGACAAATAACAATAATATAGAAAGCAACGCTTGAATTATTAATAGTATGTAGAGATTGTTTTTTTTCATTTTACCCCCTTATAGATGATATGATAAAAGCTAAAATGTTTATAAATCTTTTGTTTATTATTTATTTGAAAGTAGTGATATGACCATATTAGATTTTCTCAACAAAACCATCTCTTCCAGCAAATTTAAAAATGATACACAAATCCGCAAAAAAGATGAAAAAATATAGTTTTCAATCAGGAAGATTCAAATTGCATACTTCAGAAAAGGAATTGAAGGACTTATTCATAGCATGGCTTCTTATAAGCATAGCTTTCGCGATAGTCAGGACTTCAGGAAACGGAATGCAAGGATTCATGAGCACAGGATTCTTGGTCATGATAATAATCTCTGCAGTCACAGTAGGCATCGCATTCCTATTCCATGAACTCGCACACAAAATAGTGGCTCAAAAGTATAATTGTTGGGCAGAATTCAGGGCAGACACGACAATGCTCGTACTTGCAGTATTCATGAGCTTCCTAGGATTCGTATTCATAGCGCCAGGTGCAGTAATGATATTCGGACAAATAACTAAGAAACAGAACGGCAAGATAAGTCTTGCCGGACCATTGACAAATATAATCTTGGCAATATTGATGCTTCCATTGCTTTTCATAGAAACAATAGGATTATGGAAAGAGATAATAATATCAGGATACATAATCAATGCATGGCTCGCATTGTTCAACATGATCCCATTATGGAATTTTGATGGAGCAAAGATATGGGCATGGAACAAGACAGCATACATAATCACAGCATTAAGCGCGGCAGTATTGATATTCATATTTTTCATAAGATAACAATATAAGGTGATAAAATGAGCAATGACAAAGAACAATTATATGAAGTAAGGACTTCGAAAATACATAATAGGGGGGTGTATGCATCAAAAGATATCCCTAAAGGCACATATATAATCGAATACAAGGGAGAGAAGATAACAAAAGAAGAAGCAGACAAGCGGCTTGACGAGACATTAAAGAAACACAAGGAAAAGCCGGAAGAGAATGCTGCAGTATACATATTCGAACTGAACGACGAGTATGATCTTGACGGAGATATCCCAGACAATGATGCAAAATACATAAACCATTCATGCGACCCAAACTGCGATTTCGAGATAAAAGAAGACCAGATATGGCTATACGCAATAAAAGACATACAGAAAGGGGAAGAATTGACATACAATTACGGCTTCGACTTCGATGAAGAATACATCGATCATCCATGCAAGTGTGGTTCCAAGGACTGCGTAGGATACATAGTCTCTGACGATGACTGGCCAAAACTGAAAGAACATCTCGAAAAAACAAAGGATAACACTCCAGGAAAAGAACAGTAATCGCAATATTTTAAAATCCTGACAGATTCATCATATCATTGATGCGAGATTCTATAAAATGAGCTATAAAGATAGGGATATAAACACAAGAGACCTCTCAGAGGATTACATGAGATCAGTATCAGAATCAGAACTAAGAGACAGGGCATACACCCCATACGAGCTTGCGCCACATGACAGGAATTCAATAGAAGAGATAAAAAAAGCCATAAAACATAACAAGTACACTGACAAGGACACAATAAAAGAGACACTAGAGTATATTGAGAATCTCGCAAACAAGATGAACGTAGCAATACAGAACGAGAAAAAAGAGAACAAGACAACATGGGAGCTAGAAGCAGACCTCAACGACTTGAAAAGGGTTTTCGAGCAGTTGAACAAGCTACTTATAGAACTGGAAGACGGGGAAGTCAACAGTTTGATGAACCGCAACGCGAGGCATAATTCCAGAAGATGAAATGTGAAACATGCAATAAACGGATAGAGACTACATTCATGAACAAGATAATAGGAACATATTACACAAAAGGAAAGAAAAAGTATGCGATATGCAATGAATGCCAGAACAAGTTGAGTGATGAAGAGATAAAGGAAAAACTAAATATTTAAATTTCTATAGGAATTTTTATAAAGCAAATTAATTTCTTACTTTCATGCCTCTGTAGCACAGAAAAATCCTGCGAGATTTTTAGTGCACAGATGCTCGCTTCGCTCGCCTCTGTAGCATAGTAGCTATTGCGGCTGCTTCGTACATGCATAAATGCATCAGAAAAAGCAGCAGGTCGAGGGTGCAACTCCCTCCAGAGGCTTCACACTTTCTCTTCAACTATAGCTTTCTTCTCTTCCTTCCGTTTCTCCGGTTCATATCTCACGTAGAATAATGCTGAATCATACTTTGATACTGGATTGAATTTCTCTTTGTACTGCAATAATCTCTTGTCAGAAGAGCCGAAGTTAAGGAATTCATATCCTGACGCCTTCAATTCATCCAAGAAAAGCACCGTTAGGAAATCGCCTAGTTCAGGTATGGAATAATCGTGCAAATTGATGTTGTAATATACTGTCTTTGAACTATTCGGAATGACTGAAGCTGACGCAAGCCCTCTGACCTTGTCGTCTATCTTTATCAATAATGACACTGCCGCCCCTTTGCATCCATTGTTTATGAATGAGATGTATGAATCATATGATGCCCTGTCCTTTGCTTTCCTGTTCTTTGCCCATGCAAGGACCATCTCTCTTATATCTTTTACAGGTACATTGGCGATATCTCCGTTCTTTATTATCTCGACCTTATGTGTCCTAAAGAACCTGTTCTTTGCCTTTCGTAATTTGCTGAAATCCGGCCCGTTAAGGGTCGGATCCCAATGTGCAAGGCTTATTATAGGAGTATAATAATGCTCTACTACATCACCGACTGTTAATCTCTTCTCTGCAGGATCGATGAATATCTTATTCTTTTCGCGTATTTTTCTGCTGATCTCCTTTCTCAATTCGAATGGGAACTCTACCATTATCTTCTTCACATTCTTGCTCTTGAACAGGTGTTCTGCAAATTTTATGAACAACTCTGCACGTTCATTCTTTGGGGCCATTATCTCTGATAAGACCTGCCATACGTCTTCATAATCTACTGCGAACAACCCTTTTCGCTCACCGAAGTGAACAAACAATGGTTTTGAATCCTTCGACTCATAGCTCAATAGCTCAAAGTAGTTATGTTCTGGCGCATAACCGTTTGCATCTATAACATCCCTTATTATGTTTATCGTCTTTTCATCCTTGATGTCTTCAAAAAATTGCATATCTATCATTTAGTCCCGCCGTATCGTTCGAGTATATATACTTTTCCTTCTTCAACAGCCCATCATTAAAAGGTTAAAGTGTATCACTCCCTCTTCACTATAGAGAATACATGTGTCTTGTAATAATATGTCGGCTTGAATTTGCTCTTGAATCCTGTAAGGTGCGGCTCGCCGCCTCCGAAATCTACCATCTCATGGCCTTGCTTTTTCAAGGTGATTAAGTCATCCATATTCGCTATCTCTCCTATCCTGTCGAATTCTTTTATAGTTATGCCTATGCTTGAATAATAATAATTCCTGTTCGTCAATGCATAACCTGCCGTAACTCCGCATATCTTCCCGTCCACCATCATCACACGAGTATTGTATCCTCTGAAATCATTCTCTATCGCAGCAAGATAATAATGATCATATGTCTTGTCCGAGCCATTCCGCTCTTCTTTCCATCTCTTGACTATTTCTTTCAATACTTCTTTGTCTTCTGGAGTATACTCCCTGAATTCAACTTTATGCTCCCTGAAGAACTTGTTCCAGTAATAGCGCATATCCTTCCATTCTTTTCCTTCCATCCTGTCGCCAGACCATTGCTTCATGTCAAAGACAGGCCATGTGAGCGTATAATTTATCTTGTTCACCTTATATGATGAATCTTTCAATTCTGCGACGACTCTTTTCCTGAATGGAGTCTTGAACTCACACCATAATTTCTTTGCACCATTAGAGAATGCATAGTCAATGAATTCCTTTAGAAGGGCTATTCTTTCCTCCTCCGGGGCAAGCACCCCTACAAAAATATACCATTCATTATCATGTGTGTCATGCTTTGCAAGTATCGCCTTATCATCATCCCATCTGAGATAGTAAGGCTTCTCCCAAGGCTCAATGTTATACAAGTAACAATAATAATAGTGCTCTGCACTGTGCCCATGTTTTTTTATAGAAAGCTCTATCAATTCCTTGCTCGATTTTATGTCAGAAATTACTTCCATTTTAAAACTACACACCCATCGATAGCATAGAAAAATACTAAGTATTTTTATTTGTTGTTATTTTTTCTTAGAATTATCTATGGGAGTCTCAAGGCTTATGGAATTAGATGGGCCTGAAGTGGAGACTAAGATATCTGTCTTGACTGTTGCCTCGACTGGTTTCGGTGAAGGCAATATCCTTATTGTCATATTGTTCCTCTCTAATGCCTCATTGAATATCTTCATTATCAATTCATCATATGTCAATCCTGCCTTCTGGCTCGCGAACGGCATGAAATCTGGCTGTTCATCTGGTCCTAGATACGGGCTTATCCCCGGATTAGGGTTCATCTCAAGAACATATGGGACGCCGTCATTGCTCAACCTGAAATCTATTCTTCCATAATCCCTGCATCCTAATACATTATATACTTGCAATGCCGTCCTCTTTATCCGGTACTCCTGATATTTAGGCAGTGATGGAGGACACTCAATAGCGACTCCTTTCCATTCATCAGAATCCTTCAACCATTTAGCCTCATAACTATACACTTTTGACTCATTTTCTGGCCAATTCCTGAAAACTACTTCAGACAATGGCAATATCGTTGCATTCCTTCCATTGCCTAATACGCCCACAGTGATCTCTTTTCCTTCGATGAATTCCTCTGCTAATGCAGGCTGGTCATAAGTCCTCAATATATATGATACTTTTGATCGCAACTCTTCCTCATTTCGAACTACAGCATCTGCACCGATGCCTATACTGTTGTCCATGCATACCGGCTTGACTATCAATGGGAATTTCAATTCTGGATCAATCTTCTTATTCCTCGAATAGAACACTTGATAATTAGGTGTCAATATCCCGTGATGCATCAATATCTCTTTCACTCTGACCTTGTTTATGCATGTCGCTAGAGTGAGAGGCCCGGAACCTGTGTAAGGGATATTCAATAATTCAAGCATTGATGCGATGTGCGGCTCGAAAAGGCTCGATCCGTTGAATCGTTCGCATACATTGAATGCCATGTCTATGTCTGATTTCCTCAATTCCTCGAAAGTCTTCTCATTGACATCAAAGAATACTGCCTCATGACCTGCTGCTTCAAGGACCCTCTTGACTGCATTGCCGACTTCCATCAGGTCTTCTTCTACTTCCTTATATTCTGTGTTCTCCTTGAATAGATTGGATAATATCGCTACCTTCATTGATCTCCACCAGCACAAATAGTATTTGCATAAAGTTGTGTATATAGTATATTTTTTGATATTCTTGCCTCTATAGATAAATAATTATAGAGTAAGTCTAGAAATTCTACCATGAGTATCGTTTTTTCGAAAAACATATAGTGCACTTTTTTATTTTTACAGTTTTTTCAATCGATTTTATTTTTTCAGTAAACTTTTTACTAAAAAAAAATCAAACAAGTTATTTTATAAAAGAACTCATTTAAATAGTTTATCATTAGTGAATCAGACGAAATATTTTGATAGAAATAAACAAATATTTTTTTCTCGTCGAGAAAATAAATAAAAAAATTGGGTTGAAAACAAAATATTTTTTGCTCGAAAAAACAAGCGACAAAAAAAATAAAAAACAAAAATTGATTAAATGTTTTAAGAAATATAATTCTTTTGAATTTCTGAAAAACTTGAAGACTACGCAAAAAAATAAAAAAAATTCAAACCCGACGACAGAAACAACAACAACATTTATAAACATATATAAGTTCATCCAATAATAGATTTATAGACGAGAAAACATATTTGGTGGGAGATAAATTGAGTGAAGAAAAATCTCAGAAGGATATAGGAGCAAAGGAATATGATGCATCGCATATAGTAGTCCTCGGAGGGCTTGATGCAGTAAGGAAGAGGCCTTCTATGTATATAGGAAGCACTTCATCCAGGGGATTGCACCATATGGTCTATGAGATAGTGGATAACAGCATAGACGAGGCATTGGCAGGATTCTGCACAAAGATAAACGTAACGATACTAAAAGATAACTCAATAACAGTAGAAGATAATGGCAGAGGCATTCCGGTAGACATTCATCCTAAATATAACATGCCAGCACTTGAAGTCGTCATGACTAAACTTCATGCAGGAGGAAAATTTGACAAGAACACATACAAAGTATCAGGAGGACTGCATGGCGTAGGATTGAGCGTCGTCTCTGCATTGTCAAAAGAGCTCGCGATACAAGTAAAGAAAGAAGGAAAGATATACTCCCAAAGATACCAATGCGGGGCCCCCGTGACTAAACTAGAGAGCACAGGGGAATGCGACATAAAAGATACAGGAACAAAAGTTACATTCCTTCCGGACGATACCATATTCACAGAGAAAGTATTCGATTTCAACATATTAGAGAATAGGCTAAGAGAGCTTGCATTCTTGAATAAAGGAGTTAAGATAACATTAAGGGATGAACGTATAGAAGAGAACGAGAAAGATACAGAGGGAAACATAAAAGTAAGGGAGAGAGAATATTATTATGAAGGCGGAATAATAAGCTTCGTAGAATTCTTGAACAAGAACAAGAAAATAATACACACACCTATATATATAACTAAACAGAAGGACAAGATAGATGTAGAGATAGCATTGCAGTACTCAGACTCATACAACGAGAACGTATATTCTTTCGTAAACAACATCAATACAGTAGAGGGAGGGACACATTTAGTCGGCTTCAAGACTGCATTGACAAGGACGCTAAACAATTATATAGAGCGGAGCAACAGCTTCAAGGAAAAGATAAAATTGAGCAGTGATGACGTGAGAGAGGGATTGTCGGCAATAATATCAGTAAAGGTCCCTGAGCCACAATTCGAGGGACAGACAAAAACAAAACTTGGGAACAGTGAAGTCAAAGGGATTGTCGATAGCGTAGTAAGCACATCGTTGAATGCATTCCTAGAAGAAAATCCTAAGACTGCAGTCATGGTCATCGAGAAATCATTGCTTGCAGCAAGAGCAAGGGAAGCTGCAAGGAAGGCAAGAGAGCTCACAAGAAGGAAGTCTGCATTAGAGTTCTCTACACTGCCCGGAAAGCTTGCTGATTGCTCAGAGAGCGATCCCGCAAAATCAGAATTGTTCATAGTTGAAGGAGACTCTGCAGGCGGAAGCGCGAAGCAGGGCAGGAAGAGGGAATTCCAAGCTATACTTCCGCTCAAGGGAAAGATATTGAATGTAGAAAAGGCAAGATTGAGCAAGATATTATCCAGCCAAGAGATAACTAACATAATCACTGCGCTCGGCACAAGCATCGGAGAAGAGTTCAATGTACAAAAATTACGGTATCATAAGATAATAATAATGGCAGATTCAGATGTCGATGGAAGCCATATAAGAACACTCCTATTGACGTTATTCTACAGGTATATGAAGCCACTAATAGAGCAAGGACACATATACCTAGCGCAGCCTCCACTTTATTTGATAAAGAAAGGGAACCAGAAGCATTATTGCCTTAGCGATAAGGAAAAGGACGAATTGATAACAAAAATAGGGGAGGATGTGAGCATCCAAAGATACAAGGGACTTGGAGAGATGAATCCAGAACAATTATGGGAGACGACAATGGATCCAGAATCAAGGACTATAAAGAAAGTAACTATAGAAGATGCGATAGAA
>CAZJFT010000019.1:6047-19995 GCA_964545585.1 uncultured Methanosarcinales archaeon | reverse complement strand
ATTTTCATTAATAAACTCTATTAATTACGATTTTCATTCTTTATATGTTTTATGGTGGCAACTACTATAAAGATGATAAAATACATAAAGTCGAGGGTTTTTACAATGTCATGAGGGGGTTGATTTTAGCAGGTATATTGTGTTGTGTATTGATTGTTGGTTGTACCGCTGATTCATCGGCCCCGCAAGGCGAGGTGTCTACCATGAGGATATATAGTCCAGAATTCAATGATAATTCTTTTATCCCAAAGAAGTTCACTTGTGAGGGTATGGACATCAATCCACAATTATTGTTTGAGGACATCCCTGAAGGCGCAGAGTCATTGGTCTTGATACTGGATGATCCTGATGCACCTGCCGGAACATGGGTCCATTGGGTCGTATTCAACATCCCAAAAGATGTCACAGGCATTCCAGAAGATTCAGTGCCAGACAATGCTGTTCAAGGATTAAACAGTTGGCCAAAGAACAATTATGGTGGTCCTTGCCCTCCATCAGGAACACATAGATACTTTTTCAAGCTGTATGCATTAGATAATCAGCTCGAATTGGATGATACTGCAACAAAGAAGGATGTTGAGCAAGCGATGCAGGGGCACATAATAGAAAAGGCAGAATATGTCGGATTATACAAAAAAGAGTGAATTTTTTCCTTTTTATTTCTTCTTTTCCATAAACTTTAAATAGATTCTTGACATGCTTTTTATCGGGTGATGGCATGACTGATAAATTATTACCTTTAGCTGCGATGGAGAGGATATTGAAGAAAGGAGATCCTAATATTAGGGTGAGCGAGCCTGCAAAAGCAGAATTGCGTGTATTATTGGAAGAGCATGGTGAAGAGATAGCGAAGGTTGCAGCAAAATTCGCATTGCATGCCGGCAGGAAGACTATAAAGGCAGAAGACGTGAAATTAGCGATTAAACATAAATGACGGTGTTGATATTATGATAGGTAAAAAATTAGTCGTAGGGATAACCGGAACTATAGCATCAGGTAAGGATGTGGTTGCAAAGATATTGAAAGACAAAGGATTCCAAACTATAAGTCTTGGAGAAGTAATAAGGGACGAATTGCGTTCTAAAGGCATAGAAATAAACAGGAAGACACAGCAAGATTTAGGCAATCAATGGCGAAAAGAATTCGGAGGACATATCCTTGCTGAAAAAGCATTGAAGAAATATCAATCATATGATGCGCCATTAGTCATAAACGGGATAAGGAATCTTGATGAGGTAAAATATTTGAAAGAAAACTCTGATTTCAAACTGATAGGAGTAGATGCGCCCTTGGAGACAAGATGGTTGAGAGTGCAGGCAAGAAACAGGGATGCAGACTTACTGAACCATGACCGATTCGTCATAGATGATGCACGAGACAAAGGATTCAACGAGCCATTGAATGGACAGCAGGTAGGCATGTGCCTCGTACAGGCAGATTTCTTGATAAATAATGATGAAGAATTCACGGGTCCTTTAGAGAATTCTAAACTGTATAAGGATGTGAATGAGATATATAGGAAATTAAAGAAGTAAGATTATTCTTTATTTTTATGGTATATTATAATGACTATTGGAAGGCCTATTATTATGCATAACAATATTAACGGGACTACGAGGTCGGCCATAGGAATATATTGTGCAGTAAGAAATGTAGTCAACAATAATGCCATAGCAAAACAACTTATGCTGGCAACTATTGCTAAATTCCCTTCTTCAGGCTTTTTTGTGAGACTGAATGCTTGAGATAGAAGTCCTCCAATAATGCCTAATGGAAAAAACATTATGCTCCAGACAATTGAATGCATATTGATAGACTTCTTGATCAACCCCACTATGCCGCTTATTATAAGATTAATTATAATGATGCTGAAAACTATGATAGTTGTCTTTTCATCCATAATGATAAGAACTCTGATTCAATAATTTATTAATTTATTCCTTCCACTCTGTCTCGAACAATTCTTTCAATGTCTTGGATTTCTTAGGACCTATAAGATCAACGTCCTGCAATTCTTTTTCAGAAGCATTGACTATGTTCTTTACTGTCCCGAAATGTTTCAATAATGGCCTTGCACCACCCATACCGATGTTTGGAAGTGCGGAGATAAAGTATTCTTGCTGTTCTTTCAATGACAATGGTTTCGCAAAATGATGTGTTATGTCAGATTTCTCGTCAGACTGCTCCTTCTTAGCGATCATCATCAATATCTCTGCAGTCTCTTTATGCGTTCTTGTCTGGATCAACGGGATGCCATATGATACAGTTATCGTTACGAGCATCCCTCTTATTGCATTGGGATGTATCTTCCTTGCAGAATACATATCTTCAGTGCCTTCGATTATTATTACTGGTTTCTCATACTTATTCAATTCCTTCAATTGTGAAAGCAGCCTCCCATCGATTATTGAATCGACAAAATCCTGCACGGTCTTATATTCAACTACGACTTTGCTGCTCAACAAGAAATCTCCTATCGATAATTTTTCTAATTGCAATGTCACATCTTTATCTATTATCTCCTTCAAAACATTAGATCCTTTCTCCCTATAATCAGCAATTATCTTGAACTTTTCAGGAAGCTTCTGCTCAGGAACCTTCCCTGAATAATCATGAAGTGTCGTCTTAGGCTTATCTTCCTTATTTGCCAATCCATTCATCATAGAACCGTTCAATTGCACATTATTCTTTATCGTATTTATTGCACTATACATCCTCTTCTCTTTATTACGTGCGACATGATAATATACTTCGTCCATGGTGTCTTTTGTAATTAACATTATTATCCTTCCCTTCTCAAGCCTCCCTGTCCTTCCGCTTCTCTGTATTTTCCTGATTGCACTAGGTACAGGCTCATAGAATATCACCAGATCGACTTGAGGGATGTCGAGGCCTTCTTCACCGACAGAGCTTGAAACTAAGACATTGAATTCTGAATTGCTGAATTGCTCGAGCATCTCTTTTTGCTTCTTCTGTGAAAGACCCGTGTCTTTCTTTTTTGCTTGTCCGACAAAGAGCTTCGCCTTGAAGCCAGAATCATTTACCATTTTGGTTATTTTAGTCCCAGAATCACGATATTGCGAGAATATTATTATCTTCTTGTCAGAATTTTCCGGAATCGATTTGTCAAGCTCTTCCTCAATAATGCTCTTCAATTCCATGATTTTTGGATGCTCAAAACCGTCAGCATGCTGCAACTTTATGTATGCAGACCTGAAATTCACATCCTTGACGACATTCTGTGCAGCCTTAGTCTTTCCAGAACTGGCTTCATGATGCAACTTATCCATGTATTGCTTCAAAGGCTCAAGACCTTGTGTCTCGAGAAGCTCAATCGCATGGCTTATCTTTATTATTTCAGCTAGAAGACTTAAACTTTTCAGAATCTCAAAATCTTTCTCACCATGAGCAATCTTTGCATGCAATGCGGCCTGTGCACCAAGAAGATTCTTCTTAGAGTATGTTACGTTGTCTGTTATGAAACCATAACTCTTCAACTCTCTCGTCTTAGATTTTATTGCCGCATCAAAATATCTCTTTATGTCCTTGAATATGTCTGGAAGTTCGACAAACTTTTTTTCTATATCCACTTCCTGGACATAAGGAGCGACATCCTCATCCTTGCTATTCCTTATCTCTATCTTTTCAATGAATAGGTTGGTCATGACTTCCTGTATCTTCTCATTGTCAGAACCGGGGCTTGCAGTAAGACCTATTATCCTAGGATAAAGCGCCTTCTTCATGTATTGCTTGGCGATGAAATTATAACTGTAATCACCAGTGGATCTATGACACTCGTCAAACCCCAACAATGAAACATCGCTCAGCGAGATGCGACCGGACATGATATCGTTTTCTAAACCTTGAGGTGTAGAGAAAATTATTTGAGAATCCTTCCATAATTCTTGACGTTTTTCAGGAGAGACAAAGCCAGTGAATATGGACATCTTCTTCTCATCAATATTGAAATATTTCTTGAATACGGCAAAGTATTGCTCTATGAGTGGACGTGTAGGTCCAAGCAGGAGTATTTTTGATTTAGGATAAAGATTAAGCCTATACGCCGCCATCATCAAGAATATTGCGGTCTTGCCGATGCCAGTCGGAAGTACAACTAATGTATTATGCTTCGTGCAAGTATTGAATATTGACTCTTGATAAAGTCTTGGCTCAAAATCCTTTAGATACATCTTATGCTCCGGAACCTTGCTACTATAATCGCTAAGTGTAATTACAGGTAATACATCGCTCATTATAAATTTGATTGGCCCTCATTTAAATACGCTATGAGTGGATGTCCAGTGTGGGGAGTGTTTTTTTAGGGCATTTTGGTCGTGAATTTCTTTCCTGATAAAATCACTCCTTCATCATATTTATAAAGATGTGCTTGTTCACGCACTAGTGTTAAAAGGTGCGTAATCGCAAACGTGATATTTTTAGGAGGAAAAAATGATAACGGTATATTCAACACAGACATGCCCCTGGTGTCATAGGGCAAAGGAGTTCCTGAAAGCAAACAACAAGGAATTCAAGGATTTAGATGTAGGCAGAGACAGGGTTGCGGCGATGGAGATGGTGCAGAAGTCAGGACAGATGGGAGTGCCAGTGATAGACATAGATGGAGAGATAATAGTAGGATTCGACAAAGAACGCATATCGGAATTATTAAATATAAAAACATAATACTGAAATAGGTGAAAAAATGTATGACATGATAATCGTTGGCGGAGGACTTGCAGGCATGACCGCAGCAATATATGCTGCAAGGAAAGAGATGAATTTCATAATCATAAGTCCAGAATTCGGCGGAGAGATAGCAAACACTCCCTACGTAGAGAACTGGCCAGGCATAAAGCACATGAACGGGATGGAATTAGCACAAAGCTATGTCGACCACATGAAAAGCCTGAATGTCAATATAGTCGAAGATTTCGTGACAGAAGTACAGAAAGAAGGAGAGACATTCAAGGTAAAGACATACAACGAGATATTCGAAGCTAAGACGGTATTATGGGCTACAGGTTCTAAATATCGTGAATTGAAAGTCCCTGGAGAAGAACAATTCAAAGGAAGAGGAGTCACATACTGCTCAACATGCGACGGACCATTGTTTAAGGGAAAGACAGTCGCAGTAGTCGGTGCGGGAAACAACGGATTGACATCAGCGATATATATGTCAAGCATCGCAAAGAAAGTCTACATAATAAACAAGAACCCTGCATTGAAAGGAGATGCTATACTTGCAGAGAAATTATTAAGCAATGACAAAGTCGAGATAATAAACAATGCAAGAGTGAAAGAGATACATGGGGAGAAACTCGTCAATGCGATAACTATAACAACACCTGAAGGCGAGCAGAATATAGAGCTAGAAGGAGTCATAGTCAATGTGGGATACGTCCCTATAACCGATCCTATAAAGGACGTCGTACAATTGGATGCATTAGGATATGTCGCAGTGGACCAGCGGAAGATGACGCAAGTCAAAGGATTCTTTGCAGCAGGAGACGTAGTGAACAATCCATACAAGCAATTAGTCGTATCAGCAGGAGACGGATGCACTGCAGCACTAGGCGCATTCGATTATTTGAGCATGAAGAAATAAGATGACCAAAACATCCAATACGCTGATTACAGGACGCGTAATAAAAGTACGAAATGCCAAAGATTTAGAAGATAGGACACATACTCTGATAACTTTGTTCGCCAATGGTGCGGAAAAAGAACAAATAATATTTAATTTCAAAATAAAAGACTTATATGAAGGCCATAAAATAAATATCGAGTATGGTAAAGAAAAAAAATATTTACGAATAATGGATATTGATAAAAATAAAGTATTATATGATGGAAAATATTATTCAGGAGGAACAAAATGATAAAGATAAACGAGAAAGCGCCAGAATTCACAGAAGATGCATTTCATGAAGGAGATCAGAAGAAGATTTCATTGAAAGATTACAAAGGAAAGTGGGTTGTACTATTCTTCTACCCTGCAGACTTCACATTCGTCTGTCCGACAGAACTAGGCGACTTAGCAGACCATTATGAGGAATTCAAGAAGTTAGGTGCAGAAGTGATATCGGTAAGTACAGACACGTGGTTTGTTCATAAGGCATGGCATGACAATTCAGAAACAATAAAGAAGATAAAATTCCCGATGCTCGCAGACCCGACAAGGAGAGTGTGCCAGGCATATGAGACGTTGATAGATCCGGGAAGGCCTGATGAAGGATTATCTCTTCGGGCGACAATACTGATAGACCCGAAAGGCATCGTCAAGGCATTCGAATTCCACAATAACGACATAGGAAGAAGCACGCAGGAATTGATACGAAAGATCGAGGCAGCGAAATTTGTCGAGGAACATCATGGCGAGGTATGTCCTATGAACTGGAAGCCTGGTGCGAAGACATTGAAGCCAGGAAAGGATTTGGTCGGGAAGATATAATTTTTTCTTTCAATTTTGATTTGAAGAATCAGTATGCCTTGAAATCAATCTCCATCTTAGATATCTTCTCATATATCCTTCGCTCCTTATTGATAGGCCACCAATCATACAATATGTTGCTTATAGGCTTCCACATCGCGACCCACCCACTTATTATTAGGCCTTCTACAATGATGTTGGAAAGCAGTGTGTCATAATTATTCGAAAGCCAATTGCTCGCGAAGAGGCATGATGCAAGGAACGATATTCCTATTATGAAGCTCAATTGCCCCTCTTCAATCTTATGCCTGACGTTCTTCTCTGCAAGCTTCTTCCTATAATTGAAATGATGATGTATTGCATTCCTTATCTCTTGCTCAGGTATCTTCCTCAATTCCTTTTTCGGCAGATGTATAACTATCTTCTGCTTGACTTTAAGAGGATGCTCCTCTACAGCATCGACTATGTATTCGAACGCATCATCATCAAGGTCTTTCTCTAGAAACGGGCTCGGGTCGAAAGAATTGAACAATTGGTTGACCTTCTTGATCTTTATCTCGATCAGTTGCACCTTCTCTTTCTCTATATATTCATATACTGGCTGCAGGTCCACCTCTTTCATGAAGTGATAAAGAAATGATTAATATAAAAAACTTCCTAATCGTTTCAATATTTTCTCTCACAATATGCCTGTGAGAGCAGAAGTCCCATGTATTTGTTGTTACCTTCCATGTATGTCTTTATGTAATATATGCTGTTTTCTGTCTCTACAACGACCTCTTTTGTGGTCTCTAAACCATTGATATATGCCCTTACATCGTTAAGGCTGTTTATGTCTGTATCATCAATCTTCAACAACCGCTCGCCGAAGGGTATCCCGAGGCTCTTTGTGTTTGCAGTGTACTTGTTAGTATCTACGCCGACTATCGAGACCCCGCAAGGGACGTATAATGAATTATATACTACTATTATGAACAGCCAGAAATATATCATGACGAATAATGGATTGAAAAGGAAAGTCAACACATTCCTCTTCGCTTTCTTCTTGAAACGCTTGAGCATGAAATAAGTCGATAATAATGCACAGAACGGATACATCAAGAATGCAAGGATTATCGCCATGCCTACGAAACTCCTTATCCCTATGTCGTTGCTGAATCCTTCACGCAAAATCAAATATGTCCCTAATGAGAATACTAGTGATACGAGTAGCGTCATCCAGAAATTTATCCAATTGATCCTGAAGAGCTTGCTGTTAATGTTACGCTTATGATAACTCCTCACCCCGTAGATGAATCCTAGAAGCATGAACGCCGCGATTACAAATCCGATATTATACTTTGATATGAGCAGATCTTTCTGCATGAATATATATGCCAATTTTATCAATGCAAACACCATTACCCCTATCAATAGGAATACATCTGCACCAATCAATCCCGCAGCAAGCTTCTTGAAAAATCGCTTCATCAAATCACCCTACATGGTTGATATACCTACTTATTTATAAATTTTTGCGTAGTGACAACGTTTTTCTATGAGAGAATGGGGAATTTTCAATAACTCTTCCCGAAATAGAACCATTTGTCTGCTGGGGCGCCACATGAGACACATTTAGTGTTTCCATCCTGCTCTTGATCCAATGGCGCATTCAATGTCTTTGCGCCAGTCATCGCCTTTATGTTGTCCTCGCATTCAGGATTGTTGCAGAATGGAGAATAAACTATCTTCTTCTCATCAATATGCTTCTTGAAGGAATCAAAATCATTAGTCGTGATTATGGCATCATTCATTATTTTTAGGGACTTATCATAAAGACTTGACTGTATCTCATCGAGCAATTCTTTTGTCTTTGCAGCTATTTCAGAGATGTTTACAACAATCTTCTCCCCAGTGTCCCTTCTGACTATTATTGCCTGCTCCTTCTCCAAATCCTTAGGACCTAATTCTATCCTTATAGGCATTCCGCGCAATTCCCAATGGTTATACTTGAACCCTGGCTTGTAATCCCTGTCATCGATTATTACCCCAAGATTTTCATCATGATACCTTGTCTTCGACAATGCTTCTTTTATCTCTGAACATTTCTCAAGGACTTTTTTCATAGAATCATCGAACAATATTGGGACGATGACTACATGATTTATTGCGACTCTAGGAGGGACTATCACTCCTTTGTCATCTCCATGTATCCCGAACATAACTCCGAGCATCCTCGTAGTTATCGCCCAAGTATTCTGGTAAGCAAATTCTTGCTCGCCATTCTTGTTCAAGAATTTTATGTCATATGCCTTAGCGAATATCTGTCCATCATGGTGGAAGTCCGGCCCCTGTATTGCTTTGCCATTAGGCAATACTGATTCAAGCGATATGGTGTATTCTGCTCCCGCAAAAGTCTCTTTCTTAGACTTTTTGCCAGTAAAGAATGCGGTGGAGAGATAATTCTTCAACACATCTTCCCAAATGCCGACAATCTCATATCCTTCAGCGACAGATTCCTCCTTTGTTGCAAACACCGTGTGTCCTTCAACCCACAAGAATTCTCTACCTCTCAAAAAAGGCACAGGATGCTTGAATTCCCATCTGACAACATTGTTCCATTGCGCAAGTCTTAAAGGGAGATCTCTCCAAGACCTTATCCATCGACTATAAGAATCATACATTATGGTTTCTGAAGTAGGCCTTATTGCAAGTTTCTCATCAAGCTTTGAATCACCTGCATGTGTCACCCACGCGACTTCCGGGGAGAATCCCTCAAGATGCGTCGCCTCTTTCATAAGCAATCTTTCAGGGATGAATAATGGGAAATAACAGTTTTTTACTCCTGCTTTCTTCAATTTCTCATCAACTATTCTTGTTATCTTTTCCCAAATAAGATATGAATCAGGCCTATAAACTATGCAACCAGAGACCGCACTGTAATCCGCTAATTCAGATTTTATTATGCTTTGAGTGAACCACTCGCTGAAATCATCAGACTTCTTTACAGTTATGCCTATCTCTTTTACATCCTTATTATTGGATGTATCCTTATTATTTTTATCGGCCATGCATTTTGATATTCAACGAATATTTATAAGTTTTATTATGTGTATGTGCCATATATGGATAGTGATGCGTCCATTCTTCACTAACTTTATAAATTCTTAATCCTCAACAATTTTATACTTAAAAAATTTGTTTGGGGGTAATTAACATGGCATTATGGGGAACATTAGTTTGGATAGTGGCGGTCCTTTGTGCAGTATGGGTAATATATGATGTGTTCACGCATCAGAAGAAGATGAAGACGGAATACAAGGTCTTATGGACAGTTGCCGCAGTAATATTCAGCATTGTCACTGCGATAGTATATTATTTCATAATGAAAAAATAATCTCTAAAAAACACACAAAGGTGATACTATGAAAAAAGAATTATTTATATTGATGCTTGCCATATTATTGTTAGGCGCATGTACTGTGCAGACAACAGTTCCTGAAGAAAATACCAATCAGAACGTGGTCGTAGTCCAGCAACCAGAACCAGAAGACACGACTCCGCCGCCGATAATCCCTACGAGGGAAGAACGTATGAAACAGGATGCGATGGCAGCAGGATATGTCGGGACACCGTTGGCTGGAGACAAGACATTCTATATCCCTTTCAACATAGTAGATTATAATTTCGCTTTATCTACTGACAAACTTATATTCCTGAACTTCTATTCTACGGAATGTACATATTGTCAGAATGATAATGATGCCGCAATAGCCGCATTCGATTCCATGGCGTACGAAGATGTAGTGGGATTCAGGGTATTGTTCAATGATCCTGCTCTGACATTAGATGACAAGGATATAGCTCTAAAGTATGGTGTAGAGAACCTTAACACGAAAGTCATAATAAAGGGCGGGAAGAGAGTGTTCAAAGCCACAGACACATGGAACAAGCAGACATTCATAGACGAGATAAACAGGAATAGGGGATAATTCTTTTTATTCTTTTTTAATTCTTATATTTTATCACTACAGTATAGAAAATTTAATAAATGCGTCTAGTTATTGAAACTTCTTATGCTTAAGAAATTAGGACTGACAGCATTGATGTTGTTTGCTCTGAAGGGGGGATATGCACAAAGTGTCGATTCTTCTAATGAAACACTTCCTCTCATTCCTGTTTTTGATGTCAAGTATGATCCCTCGATGAGTATTGTCAATGCTGATGGAGAAGTCAGTTGGAAGGGCAGATACTACAAGAAAGATGGCGATTACATAGGAGAGATAAAAGGAGTCGCCAAAATCGACGTAAGTCTCTTCTTGTTAGGTATAAAAAAAGTATATGTAGGATTTACGACACGGATAAATTACACTAAGAATACTATAGAAACAATAACTTACAACAACGGATCAGACGATGATGGGGAAAAGAAGGAATTGAATGACTATGAAATGGATATTGCAAGAAAAGAATCTATAGATACGCTTCTTGCAAATGATGTTTCACTAGAATTTGTCGATTATAATTCTGGAAAGCTTGTCGATTCAGAGGCTAAAAAAGTAATAAATTCAAATTCATATGGTCTCCAAGAGAGCTATTTCTTTGTGAGAAGCAAGACAGATGGCAAAAAGAAATTCAATGAAACGTTCAAAGTGCACATAAAGGGGAAAGAATATGATATACCTGTAAGAGACTCTGTCAATCAAGACGGAGAGAAATTCCTATTTGTCGATCTTCAATTGGATGACCCGAAAAATCCTGGAGAAAAAATAAATATCCTTGAACAGATAGATTGGTTACAATTATACAACAATCACATAGTCCCATACAAAGTAATCGCAAAAGTGAATACTGGATTCATCGGCATAAAAAAAGAGATAGAATTGAAACTTAAACCATGAAATACTTAATCTTATCGATGATGCTTACATTCTCTGCACTAGCACAGACTAAATTCATAAAAGAATACAACTACAGATTCATAGTTGATAAAAACATTTCTGTGCAAACGGTAGATTCGCTTGTTTGTATTGCGAATTCTGCATTGAAGAATGTTGATAGGGAAGGATATGGCCTTAGAATAATCAATGATGGGATACAAGACACATTGAATCTAGGGAACGAGTATGATGCAGTTAAAGAGTCATTATCAAAATTGAGAGAAAAAAATTATCTGGCTTATATAACAAAAGAAAAAATATTTGAAAGAGACGGTAGAAATCCTCCTGGTTCAGTGACCAAAGATTTGCGTGCACTTTATGTTGTTCTAGGAGATATGACACAATCAGGATACATACTCGCGCATGAATTCTTACACACAGTCGGTGCAGGACATTCTCCTGCATCATTGAACCCTGAAACGATATTCTTGGCTGATGATCTGATGAGTACTAATACTGTTTCAGGAATAAATCCTTATGTCTATCCTGAAACAAAGAAGATGATATGGGAACGAATATTGAACACACAATTCTATGACTTCAATCCCGAACCATAATCATTATAAATTATATCTATTTACAAATATCATGAATCCATGGCATGACGTCGATTATGGGAAGGATGCGCCTGAAGAAGTCAATGTGATAATAGAGGTGCCGAAGAATTCTACTTTAAAGTACGAATTAGACAAAGACACCGGATTGATAAAGCTTGACCGTGTTTTATATTCTGCAGTGCATTATCCTGGAGATTACGGATTCATCCCTAGAACATACTGGGATGACGATGACCCGCTAGATATATTGGTGTTGTCAAATTATCCAGTATATCCATTGACCATTGTGCGTGCACGTCCTATAGGCGTATTGCACATGATAGACAATGATGAGCAAGACGATAAGATAATCGCAGTGCATGCAGGCGATCCAAGATTCTCAAAATATATGGACATATCAGACGTTCCAGAGCACTTGATGGCAGAGATAAGACATTTCTTCGAGACATACAAGCAATTGCAGAACAAGAAAGTGCGTGTATTAGACATGAAGAACAGCGTCATAGCACGGAAACTGGTCCTGCAAGGCATAGAGAAATACAAGAAGAAGTTCGGAAAGAAGAAAAAATGACTAAGTTTGAAATTTTTAGTTTTAAAAATATCACGACAATAGAAAAAATTTTAATTTTTTCTTGGCTATTCATATTTATTGTAGCTTCTATTTTACATTTTTTATATAAAATATTTTATGTGAATAATGTCTCATTCCAGACGAATATTATTATTAGTGTATTGTGTTTAATATTTTTTCTAGCATCATTAATATTTATGAAAAAAGTTGAGGATGAATATCGTAACAGACATCCTAAACTAAAGAACTCAGTTAATATAATGATACTTCTTTTATGTATAACTGCCGTATTTTCAGGGATAGGTATATTTATCCACTCGCAATTCATGTCAGAAAGAGGTGTGTCATATGCTATTTTTTTATTATCCACAATATTCTTAATAAGGTCCTTGTTTGCATATAAGACCATAATTCATAACCTTTAAAAAACATCGATGAATCTTTCTAGCGGTGGTTTCATGAAATGGATACTAGGTTTAATAATTATATCAACAATCGTGCTTACTGCATGCTCTACAGGCAATACTGTAAAGTCAGGCCAGTATGATTCTCTCGCGACATGCATGACAGCAAACGGCGCGACAATGTATGGGACAGAGTGGTGTCCGCATTGCAAGAACCAGAAAGAAATGTTCGGGAATTCATTCTCACTGATAGACTACGTAGACTGTGACAGATACAAAAATGAATGCATAGGTGCAGGCGTTGAAGGATATCCCACATGGAAGATAAACGGCAGCAATTATGCGGGCACACAGAACCTATATACATTAGCAGAGAAGAGCGGATGCTTAGAAGTGTTGACAGTTGGGGCTTAGAATTAATAATAATCACGATGTAGAAATATTTAAATATCTCTAATAACAAATAATGTTATGAAATGGATTTATCCCATAGTGATATTGACTATAGTATTTGTTGTTGTGATTATAGGGTTTGGTGGAAATCGTCCTGCACCCGTGCCGGAGTCAATGTACATTCTTCAATTTGAAAATGACTTTAAATCTACTATATCAAAAAATTCTCAATTTGGAAGTGTTAATATTAAACAATTTAATATAGAATTTAAATGTGACAATATATGCATAAATCAGAATGGCGACGTAATATCTACATATAGGGGTGAAGAAGTCTCTAAATTCACAATGGACCAAATACTCATAGACTCTGATTTTTGTGTTGGGCCAAAAGATGATAAAGTAACATTTAGATTTGAAGGCACCGGGAATGCTACGCGTGTATCTATTATATATGATAAATAACCCTATTTCTACCTCTCCAAAACCTTTATAAACAGATATTAGTTCCCCTTCTATAAGATAAGTCGCTCAGCGACGATGATTGGCTTGTAAAGCAGCCAATTGGTTTAATGGCCTGAAAAGGATTGTCAGAACATACGTTCTAAGCACGATTCATGGAAAGGCTCAATTCCGCATTTATGCTGCAGAGATGCACACCATAATACCAGTCG
>CAZJFT010000019.1:3213-6037 GCA_964545585.1 uncultured Methanosarcinales archaeon | reverse complement strand
AGCGTGAATGAACATTAGAGCTATTGCTCTATATGAGTAAAAAATGCCAAGCGCACGTTCGCCAAGACACGGAAGTATGCAGTTCTGGCCAAGGGTCAGGGCAAAGAGACAATTAGCTACCGTTAGGTCTTGGACTAAGACTTCTAAGGATCCAATACTAGGATTCATAGGCTATAAGGCAGGGATGACGCACATAATGGCAATAAACACGAGAAAGACTTCCACTTCTAAAGGCGAGGAAATCGCTATTCCAGTGACTATAATCGAATGCCCTCCATTAAGGATTGCGGGCGTAAGATTATACAAGAAGAAATACTTGAACAAACAACCATCCAAAGACATCCTGTTCAAGCTGGACAAATCATTATCAAGGACAATCAACATGCCAAAAAAAGTTCATGACATGAAAGAATTAGAAGACACACAAGATGTCATCGACGTAAAACTATTAGTGTATACTCAGCCAGAACTTGCAGGCGTATCAAAGAAGAGGCCTGAATTGATGGAATTGGCATTGAACGGCACAGTAGATGATAAGATAAAATATGTGAAAGAGAATCATGATAAAGAGATACTAATAAATAACGTGTTCAAGGAAGGAGACTTCTTCGATGCACATTCAGTTACAAAAGGAAAAGGCTACCAGGGATCAATAAAAAGATTCGGTGTAGCACTGAAAGTCCACAAGACAGAGAAAGGTGTAAGGAGAGTAGGAACATTAGGTGCATGGAGTGGACAAGGACACACACTATATAGGGTGCCGCATCCAGGACAGATGGGATATCATTTGAGGACGGAATACAATAAGCAGATTTACAAGATATCAAACAAGCCAGAAGAAGTGAATCCTAAAGGGGCATTCCTTAAGTATGGCAACGTAAAATCCACATATATATTAGTTGCAGGAAGCATTGCAGGTGCAAGGAAGAGGGCGATAGTCATGGCAAAGCCAATGAGACAGCATCCGCCACATCCATTACCGACAATAACAGAAATAAACAAGGAGTCAAAACAATAAATAATATTCAATGATCAAAATGAAAATACCTGTAGTCGACAAGGAAAAGAAGGAATTGTCAAAGAAGGACATGCCTAAACAATTTACAGAAAAAGTCCGAGAAGACTTGATATATAGGGCAGCAATAACAGTACAGGCAAACTCCAGACAACCATACGGTGCATACGAGAGTGCAGGAATGAATGTCTCAGCAAAACTCTCAAGAAGGAGAAGGGACTACAAGGGTTCATACGGCCACGGGATGGCAAGGACTCCAAGAAAATCATTATCACACAGGGGAATCAGATTCAATTATGTGGGCGCATTAGCACCAAACACTAGAGGAGGAAGGAGAGCACATCCTCCAAAAGCAGAAAGAGAGTGGGGCAAGAAGCTTAATGTAAAAGAGCGAAGGAAAGCTATATGCTCAGCATTATCAGCAACACTTGTCGCAGATGTAGTGAAATCAAGAGGACATAAGATACCGAAAGAATTCCCATTCATACTATCAAACGATATAGAATCAATAAGCAAGACACAAGACGTAGTGAAGATGCTTATTGCATTAGGGTTCAAGGATGATCTTGACAGGACAGCAGGAAAGACTATAAGAGCAGGAAAAGGAAAGAACAGGTCAAGACCATACAGGGTAAAGAAATCAATATTATTCGTTGTATCAAAGAAATGTCCGTTGAACAAATCAGCATCAAACATCTCAGGAGTAGACATAGTCACTCCAGACCACTTGAATGCAGACATACTGGCACCAGGGACACAGCCTGGAAGATTGACACTATACACCGAAGGCGCAGTCGACAAGATTGCAGAGATGTTCAAGTACTAAAAATAATGATGGGTAAAAAATGCAGATCGTAAAAAATCCATTGTCAACAGAGAAGTCCATCAGGTTGATGGAATCACAGAACATATTGATATTCGAAGTAGACAAGAAAGCAACAAAAGATGCGATACAGAAATATATTGAAGACTTTTTCAAGGCAAAAGTCGTAAAAGTCAATACGAGAATCGGAAGCGATGCAAAGAAGAGAGCATACGTCAAGTTCAGCAATGACACGCCAGCGATCGATATCGCGACGAAGTTAGGATTAATATAAATAATTGATATGATGAGGAAAAATGGGTAAAAATCTGACTCAACAGGCACGTGGAAAGGGCGGTCCTAGTTTTACAGCTCCTAGTTTTAGATACTTGGGGCAGGCAAAGCTAAGACACGGGATATCCTCTGCAGAAGTTGTAGACATATTGAAATCACAAGGACATTCAGCACCATTATTGCAAGTGAAATACAATGATGGGACAATAGGGTTGATAGTCGCTCCAGAAGGGGTATTCATAGGACAGAAGATACTCATCGGAGAGAATGCGACTCTAGAATTAGGCAACAGTCCAACATTGAAAGACATCCCAGAGGGGACGGTTATATTCAACATCGAAGGCATACCTGGCGATGGCGGAAAATTCTGCAGGACAACAGGAAGCTTCGCAAAGCTTGTAGCAAAGACAGACAAATCTGCACAGATACTTCTTCCATCAAAGAAGATAAAAGAGTTCCACTTGAATTGCAGGGCAACTATCGGCATACCTGCAGGTGCAGGAAGGAAAGAGAAACCATTCCTTAAAGCAGGAACAAAATTCCATTATAGAACAGCGAGGAAGAAGAGATACCCATTGATGTCTGGATCAGCACAGAACGCAGTCGATCATCCATTCGGAAACAAACGTTCATCAAGGAAGAGCAAGGCAAGACAATTACCAAAGAATGATCCACAAGTAAGAAAAGACGGTTAATAGAGACCAAGCAAGACC
>CAZJFT010000019.1:0-3203 GCA_964545585.1 uncultured Methanosarcinales archaeon | reverse complement strand
ACCATCTTTGAGCTGGAGAAGCTTCTGACCAGCAAGACCGTGGTTGCCGAGCCGTAAAGAATGCTCCTCCAGGAAGAAAAGTCGGTTACTTGAGACCAAGGAAGACCGGCCAATCGAAAGGCAGGAATAAAAACTTATAATGATGATAGTAAAAATCAAGATAATAAAAAATATCAAAGGTTAAAAAATGGCAAAGAAAGCATTTTCATTCAGGGGAAAAACAATAGAAGAGCTTCAGTCTCTATCATTGAAGGAATTGGCAGAATTGCTTCCATCAAGACAGAGAAGGTCGATAACTAGGGGATTCAACCCTGAGAAGAAGAATATAATGGAGAAACTGAAGAAAAAGAACAGCATAAGGACACATGTCAGGGACATGATAGTATTGCCACAGTTCGCAGGCAAGACAATAAATATCCATAATGGAAAATCATTCGAGCCAGTAATAATACAGGAGGACATGATAGGGATGTTCTTCGGAGAGCTCGTATTGACGAGAAGGAGGATACAGCACAACAGTCCAGGTGTAGGTGCATCGAAATCCTCAGCAAACCAATCAAAGAAATAAGGACTTAAAGATTAGAAAAACAAAAGATACAAAATGAAATCAGGATATTCATTCCAGACAAAAGAGAACATGGCAAAAGCCTCAGTAAGAAATATCAATATCTCGCCAAAACATGCAGTGGAGATATTCAATTACATCAGAGGAAGACCATTGGCACAGGCAAAGATGCTGCTGCAGCAGAGCATAGACATGATAAGGCCTATACCATTAAAGATATATACTAATGGCCCAGGCCATAAGGCAGGCATATCATCAGGAAGATATCATGTTAAGGCATGCAAGGAGATATTGAATGCATTGAATACAGTAGAGGCAAATGCAAAGAACAAGGGATTGACTGTCGGGGATTTGAGATTGACTCATGCAGTCGCTCAGAAAGCGGGAAAGCAATGGCATTATGGAAGACAGAAAAGATCCATATTCAAGAATACTCATCTAGAATTAGGCGTCGAGGAAGTTAAAGGGCTTTCAGATGGGAAGAAGGATAAAAAGAAAGATAATAAGACAGCTGAAAAGAAAGAATCAAAATCAAAAAAGCCAAAGGTGGCTAAATAAAAATAACCAATATTAAAGGTAAATACTATGATTGAGAGAAAATTCGTCGCAGAAAACCTGAAGGAATTCCAGATAGAAGAATACATGAGAAGCATACTTGGAAAGGCAGGGATATCATACATCAAGCTACAGAGGACTCCATTAGGAGAGAAGATACTTGTATGCGCATCAAGGCCCGGAATCATAGTGGGTAAATCAGGATCGAACATAGCAAGATTGACAAAAGACTTGAAAGACAGGTTCCATCTGGACAATCCACAGATAGAATTGTTAGAGGCAGAAAGTCCGATGACAGATGCGAACATCGTTGCAGAATCAATAGCTAACTCATTAGAGAGATTCGGCACAGCAAGATTCAAAGGAATAGGACACAAGGCAATGTCAGACATAATGAATGCAGGCGCAAGAGGAGTAGAGATACTGATATCAGGAAAAGTCCCTTCATCAAGAGCAAAGACATGGCGATTTTACATGGGCTATTTGAAGAAATCAGGAGATGTCGCCGTATCAGGAGTACATGCAGCATATGCGCAAGCGAAATTGAAGACAGGAATAGTCGGCGTACAAGTAAGGATAATGCCTTCAACTACTGCGCTTCCAGACGATGTGACATACATAAGTGCCGAAGTCCAGGACATGAACACTAAGAAGGCAGAAAAACTGGCAGAAGAGGCCGCAGAGAAAGAAGAGAGCAAGACAAAGAAGAAAACATCAAAATCAAAAACATCAGACAAGCCGAAAAAGCCTAGAAAGGCTCCGGCAAAGAAGAAGACTACAAAAACAGATGATGCAAAAGAAGAGAGTGCTGCCTCATCTGATGAATGATAAAAATGAAATATAAGGAATTGACGAAATTGGGCAAGGAAGAACTCGACAAGAAGCTATATGACATGAAGGTCGAGTTGATGAAGTTGAACGCCCAGATAGCAATAGGTACAACTCCTAAAAGCCCTAAACAGATAAGGGAATTGAAGAGAAACATCGCAAGATACGAGACATTACGAATGGAGAACTTCCACAAAGGGATGGATGCTCTCAATGTAGAATCAAAAAAGAAAAAATACAGGAGTTATTAAACTCAAATGGCTGATATATGCAATGTATGCGGGTTGCCAAAAGAACTTTGCGTATGTGAGCAAATAGCTAGGGAAAGCCAGAAGATAATCGTAAAGATTGTCAAGAAGAAATTTGGCAAGCAATACACAGTCGTAGAGGGTATCGATACTAACGAAATCGATATCAAAGATGTAGCCAAAAAGTTGAAGAATAAGCTGGCATGCGGCGGAACGGCAAAGGATGGCCTTATAGAATTGCAAGGGAGCCACCTTACAAAAGTTCAAGAGTCATTGATTGAACTCGGTTTCGCCCCAGAAACAATAGAGCTCAAATAATCGGTTAAGTTCAGAGGCAAAAAAATATGACGGACACAATAAGAGATGGATTCATCGGGAAAGAGGCTGAAATAGTCAGATCAAGGAACAAGCAATTGCTCGGCCTGAAAGGAAAGATTGTCGATGAGACCAAGAACAGCTTCAAGATGTTGGTCAATAAGAGGAATTTCAGAGAGTTCAAGATCATACTGAAATCAGGTAATACGTTCATGATAGGAAAGAAAGTGATAGACGGATCAAAGATAATGAAAAAATCTGAAGACAGGATAAAACTAAGGGAATGAATTAAGGTATAAAATGAAAAAAACAATCAAGAATATCGGCATCGAGACAAATAAGCCTGATGCAACTCCGAAGACAAAAGATGCAAAAGACCCTTATTTCGGTTCAGTGAAATTAAGAGGGAGAGTATTCGCTGGTGTTGTCGTGAGCGATAAGATGCAGAAGACTGCAACAATAGAGTGGCCTAGGAGGAGATATAATAAGAAATATGAAAGGTTCGAGGTCAGAAGGACAAGAGTGAAGGCTCATAACCCGGAATCTATGAACGCAAAGATGGGCGACACAGTAAAGATTGCAGAGACAAGGCCATTGAGCAAGACAAAGAATTTCGTGATAATAGAGATAGTAAAAAGACATTCGGATTAAACGATCAAAATGAAAGGATTAAAAGCGAACATAACAAAAGC
>CAZJFT010000018.1:0-20718 GCA_964545585.1 uncultured Methanosarcinales archaeon | reverse complement strand
ATCCTTCAATATCACAGGATTCTGGATATTCATCGCAAGCGCAGAATAATTGAATAAGCCCTTCTGCTTGATAAGATGCACATAAACTTTCGCTATTTCAACAAGAAGCCTTGTCTGGTTGTAATCATACTCATACTCCCTTCTCTGACTGAATACTATCTTAGTCACTGCCTTATTGCTGAGGAGCTTGTCTATCGTATCTGCCATGCAGCTCTCTGAATCCTCAATAGAAGGCACTTCGAAAGAATTCTCATAATCCAGACGCAATACAGTCTCATCGCCCTCATGAGTTATGTCAGAAGATACTCTTGAAGACTGATTGTTGAAAAGCATAGTTACAGGCACCATCACAAGAATAGTGCAAAATTCACCTCTAAGCGAATATTGGACGATTTATATATAAATTTTTTGAATACAGGGCATTAAACCCAAAAAAAATGTCTGTAGAAATTTTCAATAACAATTAACTATTTATATTAAGACTTTCAAAGTATTGATATGGCAGATTTTAATCCCAACAACAGTGTCGAAAGCCAACTATTCAATCAACCAGGCGCAGGAATGCAATCAACCCCCGCACCACAAACTAAGGGAGGGAATGCAGAGATAGAGCAGATTGCCTCAATAATAACCGATCTAGACAGGAGATTGAGGGTTCTGGAAGAAAGATATAGCAACATAAGGAAAAAACTCCAATTGACGGATCAGAATATACTAGAATCTGAGAGAGGGTTCGTCAAAGAGCTAAAGATAATAAATGATGATACTCTCAAGCTAAAAAAACAGGTCAATGACTATTATGAAAAGATAGGGATATTCAGTGATGAGATAAATCAAGCGGCAAAAAAGACCGATGTAAAACTGATAGAGAAATATCTTGACTTATGGGATCCTAAAAATTTCGTTACTAGAAAAGAATTGAAGGATTACTTGAAACAGAAAGAGAGAATACCTCCAAAAATAAGTGTTGAAGAGGAATCAGAACAGAATGAAGAGCCTGATGAGACATAAGTTCATCGCTCGCCAATATTTTCTACAATTGAATACTGACAAAAAGTTTATAATATGGGGATTATTGCTATCAGTATGGCAAATTTTTTAGATATGATGTTGTGGGGGAATAGTTTCAAATCATACATAATAGTCGTTGCAATAATATTATTATTCATCGGCATAGGAAAATTATTTGCCATGATCGGTATAGGTGTAATAAAGAGGATAACAAAGAAGACAAAGACCAGTGTTGATGATATACTTGTAAGCATAATCGAAAAGCCGGCAATTTTCGCATTGTTCATCACAGGATTCTATATAGCGGGATTCCAGATAAATTTCAACGAATCAGGCCATAGATGGTATTATAATATCCTAGAGATACTGATAGTACTGCTTGTTATATGGATAGTCATACGATTCTTGGATGCGATAATCGAACATTATTTCAAGCCTATGATTGCAGAATCAGAAAGCCAACTTGATGATCAACTACTACCCTTCGCAAAGACAACAGTCAAAGTTATAATTATATTGATAGGGGCAATATTCCTGATAAAGGATTTTGGCTATGATGTCACATCGCTAGTTGCAGGACTTGGAATTGGTGGTTTAGCGTTTGCGCTTGCTGCACAGCCTCTCCTTACTAACCTATTCGGGGGCATATCAATAATCGCTGACAAGCCATTCCACATTGGAGACAGGATACGGGTCGATGACAAATTTGAAGGCTACGTAACACAAATAGGCATGAGATCAACAACAATAAAGAGCCCCGTGGATACATTCATCCACATACCTAATTCCGTGATTGCAGCGACTGCGCTTGAAAACAAGAGTCGAGAGAACAAGGATCACGCAATAAGATATACATTCAGGATAGGTATAGTATATAACACTTCATCTGATAAAGTGAAACAGGCCATACAGATAATCAAAGATGTATTCGAAGAGCATCCTGCAGTAATCAAAAACGATCCTGTCGCAAACTATTATGTAGGATTCAGCGATTTTGCAGATTCATCATTGATACTGAGTGCAGGCTATTCCATCCCTCCAACAGCAGGCATATCCAAGACAAGAACTGAAATAAACCTTGCAATAAAAGAGAGATTTGAGGCTGCAGGCATAGAGTTTGCATTCCCGACACAGACAGTGCATGTCAAGAATTGAAAAGTTTTAGGAATAACTCATAACAATCCTCCACTATCAAATAGTACCAAACATTTATATATTCTCGAACGGATTTTCTATCTATAAATACTCAAATAGCAGCATGATTTATGGCTTGGGAAAAAGGGGTGAGCAAAGTTCTTTTTCTTGAGCCAAATTCATATTCAAATATAGGGCAATTTATACATGGGAGGGATTGTGATGGATAAGTCAACAATGTTTATTTTATGGTTTGATCAATTGAACAATGATGACGTTCAATATGTAGGTGGAAAGAATGCATCACTTGGAGAGATGTATGTAAACCTCACATCAAAAGGCATCAAAGTCCCTAATGGTTTCGCATTGACTGCATACGCTTACAGGTATTTCTTGGATAAGGCAGGCATCAAGGATCACATCAAACAAATACTTTCTGACTTGAACACTCATGATATGCAGAATCTTGCAGAAAGAGGACAGAAAGTCAGGGATACAATTCTCCGTGCAGAGTTCCCGCAAGAATTGAAGACAGCAATATTGTCTGCATATAGGGATTTATGTGGCGCATACAGTAAGGACAGGAGCGATACTGACGTGGCTGTAAGGAGCAGTGCTACCGCAGAAGACCTTCCTGATGCGAGCTTTGCAGGACAGCAAGAGACATATTTGAATGTAAGAGGAGACTTCCAAATTCTAGAAGCAGTGAAGAAATGCATCGCATCATTATTCACTAACAGGGCGATATCTTATAGAGTCGATAAAGGATTCGATCATTTCAGCATAGCATTATCTGTCGGCGTGCAGAAAATGGTGCGTTCAGATAAGGCGTGCTCTGGCGTAATGTTCTCAATAGATACAGAGTCAGGATTCAAGGACGTGGTATTCGTCACAGGGTCATGGGGTTTAGGAGAGAATATAGTGCAGGGTGCAGTGAACCCTGATGAGTATTATGTTTTCAAGCCAACATTGAAACAGGGATACAAGCCGATAATATCCAAGAAGATAGGGACAAAAGAATTGAAGATGATATACAGCAATGAAGGCAACAAGCCTACAAAGAATGTTCCAGTGCCAGATGCTGACAGGAATAAGTTCGTATTGACAGATGATGAAGTCCTGACTTTAGCAAGATGGGCATGCACAATCGAAGATCATTATTCATGGAAAGCAGGGCATTTCAAGCCGATGGATATGGAATGGGCAAAAGATGGCCAGACGGGGGAATTATTCATAGTACAGGCAAGGCCAGAGACTGTTGTCAGCCAGAAGAACAAGAATGTGCTGGAGACTTATGTATTGAAGCAGAAAGGCAATCTTATAGTGAAAGGAAAGTCTGTGGGTGAAAGGATAGGAAGCGGAGAGGCTAACGTAATAAAGAACGTCCATGACATAGGCAAGTTCAAGAAAGGACAAGTTCTTGTTACAGAAATGACTGACCCTGATTGGGAACCGATAATGAAGATTGCATCAGCAATAGTGACGAACAGGGGCGGAAGGACATGCCACGCAGCTATAATCTCCAGAGAGCTGGGTATACCATGTGTCGTCGGAACAATTGATGGCACAGAAAGGATAAAGAGCGGACAGCAGATAACAGTGAGCTGCGCAGAAGGGGATGCAGGCAATGTATATGACGGAGTGTTGCCTTTTGAGATACAGAAGACAGACCTTCAGAACATGCCTAGGACAAAGACTAAGATAATGATGAATTGCGGCAATCCAGAAGAGGTGTTTGACCTATCATTCATACCGAATGATGGTGTCGGACTTGCAAGAGAGGAATTCATAATAATGTCATACATAAGAGCACATCCTCTTGCATTATTGAACTATCACACGCAAACGCCAGAAGTGAAGCAGCAGATTGATGCAATATCATTAGGATATGACAACAAGGTGCAATTCTTCGTAGACAAATTAGCACAGGGTGTCGGAATGATTGCTGCAGCATTCTATCCGAAGGATGTTATCCTTAGATTCTCTGACTTCAAGACTAATGAGTATGCAAATCTTATCGGCGGAAAGGCATATGAGCCTAAAGAGGACAATCCAATGATTGGATGGAGAGGCGCATCAAGATACTATTCAGAAGGATACAAGTCAGGATTCGCATTAGAGTGTCAGGCAATACTTAAAGTCAGGGACGAGTATGGATTGACGAACTTGAAAGTGATGGTGCCATTCTGCAGAACAGTCGAAGAAGGGAAGAAAGTCATTGCAGAGATGGAGAAGCATGGTTTAAGGAAGGGAGAGAATGGATTACAAGTGTATGTGATGTGCGAAATACCATCAAATGTGATATTATCGGATCAATTCAGCGAGATATTCGACGGATTCTCAATCGGAAGCAATGATCTGACGCAATTGACACTTGGTCTCGATAGGGACTCAGAGATTGTTGCACACATCTATGATGAAAGGAATGAAGCAGTCAAGAGATTGCTCAAGAAAGTCATCGCTGACGCAAAACAATATCATAGGAAGATAGGAATCTGTGGCCAAGCGCCAAGTGATTATCCTGAATTTGCACAATTCCTAGTCGAATGTGGGATAGATTCGATATCATTGAATCCTGATACAGTAATTAAAACAACACTTGCAATAAAGTCACAGGAAGATAAATTAGGGATTCAGTAACCATTAACTTTTTTAATGACTTCTTTTTCTTTATTTATTAGGTGATACTTATGGTTGTTGAATATGGTGAATTCAAGGGAAACAAGATGATTATTTTGAAGAGGAGCGATGATGACAATTATCCTTTCCAATTCGGGAAGGCAAAAGCGAAATTGATAGTCGAGAATTTCGACGACATAAAGAAGTTCGCTGAAGAAGAATAATATTATTCTTCCAATATATTTTATTGTCACTTTTTAGTGGTAAATAACCGAAAACTTTATAAATAGACTTTTTCTCCGGATATGATGTTAGATGACGCAAAAAAATCAATGGAAAGAATACTGAATAGGGAACTAGACAGACAGCCATTCATGAAATTATTCTGCTATGAAGAATACAGGGACCTGAACCATAAGATAAAATTCCATGATTACAAGAACGATAGAGAGATAATGTTTATCCCGAAAGAGATGCCTGAAACAATAAACAAAGGCAACACACAAGCAATAATAAAACTAAATGACATATATATAGCGAAAATTCCAATAATCAAATTCAAGACATACGATATGATATCAAGTTATCCAAAAACCATAATCGAATCGATGAATACATGGAAAGAACTGGGCTTCGAGGTACAACCACACGAATTCTACCATATAGAAAGTAATGATAAAATATCATTGAGCCAGGAACAATCGAAAGAATATGACCAGCCAAGGATTGCAATAACAAATAATCTTCAAAATGACAGATATAAAGTCAGGACATACAGCAGAGAAGCAATAATGCTCCTAAACAACAGAAAACAACTCAAGGAAGAATTCGAGAACGGGTTCAGAAAAATTGAAGACATATACAACAACCCTGATGAATACGCACTTCAGGCAACAGGCCACATGCTAGACAACGGAAAGATAGATGAAGCAATAACACATATGTTTCTTGTTCAGATAGATAAAGAAACAAATAATGGAAAACTTATCCTCGGAGATCTAGACCACTTATTCATATACAAGCTTGATTGATGAATATCAAGTAATACACCACTAAATATTTAAACCATTTCTTTTCTTATTTTATCATGCAGAAGGTTTCTGATGCTGAACAGTTGAAATCTATAACAAAAGATGTGAGGAAAGACATCCTTTCAATGATATACACTGCAGGCTCTGGACATCCTGGGGGATCATTATCAGCGACTGAATTGATGACTGTGCTTTTCTTCAATCAATTGAACCATTCTCCAGAGAATCCGACAGATACTGAAAGGGATAGATTTGTGTTGAGCAAAGGACATTGCACGCCAGTATATTATTCTGTACTTGCGAGATGCGGATATTTCGATGTGAGTGAATTGCAGGATTTCAGGAAGATAAACTCAAGACTTCAAGGCCACCCTGATAAGTCAAAATTCCCATTGATGGAAACGACGTCAGGAAGCCTCGGACAAGGATTAAGCATTGCTGCAGGGATGGCAATGGCAATGAAGATAGACGGCAAAAAACCAAAAGTATATTGCATGCTAGGAGATGGAGAGCTTGATGAAGGACAAGTATGGGAAAGCCTTGCGACAATAAAGAAATACAATATGTCAAATCTTATAATTATTATCGACAATAACGGCATACAGCTTGATGGATTCAACAAGGATATAAAAGACTTGGAGCCATTGAACGCGAAACTAAATGATTTCGGGCACGAAGTGATTGAATTCGATGGACATGACATCAATGCAATCATTGAAGCATTGACATACGCGAGAAAATCATCTGATGAAGGAAAATGCACAATATTGCTTGCACACACAATAAAAGGCAAAGGCATATCATTCATGGAAAACACGTCAGAATGGCATGGCAAAGCGCCTAACAAGGAAGAATATGAAAAAGCGATGTCAGAATTAAGATGATAGAAAAAATATCGACTCGTGATGGATATGGAAGAAAACTAGCAGAATTAGATGATGATAGGATTGTGGTCTTGACTGCAGATCTTGCAGAATCTTCAAGAGTCAAGGCATTTGCAGAAAAGCATCCTGAAAGGTTCATACAATCGGGAATAAGCGAGCAGGACATGTTTGGGATGGCGAACGGCCTTGCATTAGAGGGAAAAATCCCGTTGACAAACACATTCTCCGCATTCTGCCTGAGAGGACATGAGCAGATAAGATTGATTGCAATAAACAATTCAAATGTTAAAGTTGTCGGACATCATTCAGGAATAAGTTTAGGTCAAGATGGCGTTAGTCAGATGTGTGAAGAGGATATCTCTGTATTCAGGACAATGCCGAATTTTACCGTTATAGTTCCATGTGATGCCCTAGAAGCACAGAAGGCATTGAATGCGACAGTTAATAAGAATGGACCGTGCTATTTAAGACTGTCAAGAGAGCCCAGTCCAGTGATAACGAACGAGTATTCAGAATTCGAGATAGGGAAAGCAAACATAATCAGAGAAGGGAATGATGTTCTGATAGTCACATGCGGATTGATGGTCGGTGAAGCATTGCGGGCCGCCAATATGATGAATGAGAGAAAAGTTTCTGCTTGTGTAATGAACATGCACACGATAAAACCTCTCGACAAGGAAACGTTGCTGCATTATGCGAACAAATGCCATGCAGTCGTTACAGTTGAAGAACACTCAATATATGGCGGTTTAGGGAGTGCTGTCGCAGAAGCATTATCCCTGTCAAGGATTCCTGTGAAAATACTTGGTATAAATGATAAGTTCGGAGAATCCGGAAAACCATACGAGTTATTCAATAAGTTCGGCTTGACAGCAGAGAACATAGTAGAATACTGTCAGGATGTCCTAAGGTTCAAGGAAAAAACAAATCCTGTGCAACCGACAACACGTGTCAAGGAGATAAATGACATAATGCATGAGATAAACCATGAAACGCCGAAAACAGTCACAGAAAAGACAGAATCTAAACTTGAGAAGAAATACGAGAATGACCCACGTGGACGCATAATAAAAATGTCAGATAAAGACAAGGCACAAGTTGACCATGTTCTTTACAAGATGTTCGGTGGGAGAAAGAATTAGATAAGCGCCCCGCCCCATTCAACAACAGTGAACCCTTTTCTTTCAGGAGTTATGATATTTGGTTCAACTATTTTTTTCTCATAATTTAAACCTTTGAAACATAAATTAACACGTATGACCGAATCCGGTGCCGGATAAACATCAAGTATCATATTATTCTCTAAAAATTCATCACTCAATAAATGTATCTCATAAAATTCTTTTTTTGGTAGTTCATTCATCCAATACTCTTTGAATTGATTCGTTTCTTTATCATTCAATCCTAATTTTACTAAATATATATCAAACCATCCATCTAATTCATCGTATGCGACAACCCACCCTTCTTCTGGAATAGATATCCCTTTAAGACTTGCCTCATAAAACAAATAATCATATTGTTTAGCATTATAAAGTATTTTTCCATCGGTCGTTGCATAAACATTCCAACCATCAACGTATATAGGGTCGGTGATGGTTAATTTGCCATTAATTGTTAAACGCACATTTACGTCCATATCGTTTTCAGGATAAAGATAAATGGCTGGTTTTTTAATTTCAGTAAACTGACTTCTTACAAAACCAAAAACAAACCCTAAAAATAGAAGAGAACCTAGAACTATGAGAATCCACATAACTATCTTGTTCATAAAACAAATATTAGCGCCATATATTTAAAAATATTACTATAGCTTCAAACAACATAAGAGAAACATATTTTCATCCCATCTTCTTTATTCTGTTCTTGTGTCTTTGCTCTTTGGAGAATTCTGTCTTGAAGAAGGTCTCTACAATCTTAACTGCCTGATCACCCTTAATGAAATCGCCTGCGAGGGCCAAAACATTCGCATCATTATGCTTGCGTGCCATCTCTGCATCCTTCACATCCCTGCAAAGCGCTGCCCTTATGCCCCTATACCTGTTCGCTGCGATACTCATGCCTATGCCCGTACCACATATCAATATACCCTTCGAATCCTCTTTCTTGACAAATGAACAAAGCTTCTTTGCATAATCAGGGTAATCTACTTTCTTTACATCATCAAATGTCCCTAAATCTATAAGAGGATGTTTTCTCTTCAAGTAATCCTTAAGCCAGAATCCCCTATGGTCTGCCGCTATAAATCCTTGGATGTGCTTCATGCTTTTCCTTTAAACCGCAGATATAAAAAGTTTCTGAAAGTTAGATAAAATTAATAAACACATATAGATAGAAAAATGTCATGGCACGCGTTTCAGTCTCGATATTGAGCTTCTATTTTGAGGCTAAAAAAAACAAGCTAAGCAATGATAAGCTTATAGATAATATAAATTCTGCATTGAAAGAGAGAGATAAGGATTTCGATATATTGCATCTGGATATAGGAGACGGAAGTTTCATAAAATCAAAAACATTCACTCCTGCATTGATAAGAAAGATCAAGTGTGACAAGAAGAAGGAAGCACACCTGATGGTCCTGAACTATAAGAAGTACATAAAGGATTATTTTCATTTGGCTGACATGTTCATAATGCATAATGAAGTATTGAAGCATGATTTCCAAAAAACCATAGATTTCTTGAAAAAGAACAAGAAATTAGTAGGGATAAGCATAAGCCCGGACACACATATTGAAGATATAAAATATATAGACCAGCTAAATCTTGTGCTTGTCATGTCTGTCTATCCTGGATTGCCAGGTCAAGAGTTCATTGAACATTCAATAAGAAAGATAAGAAAACTTAATGACTTAAGAAAGAAGAAGAAACTGAACTTTGCCATAGCAGTTGATGGCGGAATAAACAACAAGAACATGGAAAGATGCATCGAAGCAGGCGTAGACATATTGGTAATGGGTACGGGATTCTTCAAGGACAAATAATAATCCTATTTCGCCTTGCCAATCTTTCTTTCAGCGATGAAGAAGAAATAAACCCTATTGAATGTGAACAGCACATAAGCAATTATCAGAGTGATTATGCTTGAAGTGTTTATGAATGTATCATAATTGGCCAGTATGAAACCATCTATTATCAGCCCTAAAATTACATATAGGCCAAAATATATTATCATGAATGTTACACTGAACGTTATTATCCCGAGATAAGCTTTAGAGAAAGTGTTCTTGAATGCCTTCTTGACTATATCTCTCATCTTATGGCCTAATATGAATGCTGAATGGCTGAAATTATGGAATGCATAAGATAATATCAATATCAAGAACACTAATATGAATACTATCGCAGCCAACCAAATGGGCTTGTTAACTATGAGTATAGTAAGGTAATTGAACAAAGAAAGCAATATGAAGAAAATCAAGAAAAGCAACAAGTTTAACATGAACATGTTCTTGAACAGGCTGAAATCATGGGAATACTTATGTGACATCTTTCTTATATTTCCTAATATTATAAGGTTAAAAAGCGAATAGACCAATATTATTATTACAAAATAAAGTATTGACAATAACAGCATGACTATGAAGAACATTGATTGGCTGTTCAGTGCCATCGCAATCTCAGGATTCTCCGGAATAAATGCATTAAGCACCAGGTTCAATAGATAGAACACAACGAAAAACCCTGCATCCAACAATATTATATACAAGAGTAGCAGAGGCCTTGTCTTTACCGCGATAAGGCTTTTCTTGAATGAGCTTGACCCATATGATTTCTTTAATGTATCGAACATATTATTACGCTGGAGGGTCCGTTTTTAAATTTTATCAAAAATCATCGTGATAATTGAATCGACATTGAGTGCAAAATTTCACAAAATATATAAATAGTCCATAAATAGTTATCTGAAGGGGGTATAAAAAGTAAACCATTATACTCTGTCGGGGTGATTATATGGAAGAAGATATGTCTGGTGATGAAACACCAAAAAAACAAACAAAGCATTCTCATAAAGAACATGCGCATAAGCAATATATAGAGCATAAGACACACAAGAGTCAGAAAAAATATGAAGTTGCAGCATGGACACTTGGTGTTGTTTCATTGGTATTATTGATTGCGCTAATAATAAGCCTATTTATGGGAGGATTCTCTGGCACAGGAGGCGGCGGTGGAGGAGTCTCTGAAGAAGAACTGAAGACAAAAACCATTGCATATCTTGGGCAGATACTGCCCGGGCAGACTGTGAGCGTTGATTCTATAACTGATGAGGGCAACATATATTCGATGAAATTGACTGTCGCAGGAAGACCATATGACAGTTATGCGACAAAGGACGGTAAATTATTGTTCCCTTCAGCTATCGATATGACAGAAGAGGCAGGAACACCTAGTGAGGCACAACCGCCTGCACAGACTAATGTTCCACAGACAGACAAGCCTCAGGTTGAGCTTTTCGTCATGAGCCATTGCCCATACGGAACACAGGCAGAGAAAGGAATGTTGCCAGCAGTGAGGACACTTGGTGACAAGGTAGACTTCAAAGTGAGATTCGTGTATTATGCAATGCATCCATCAGTAGGAGAGGTAGAAGAGCAATTGAGACAATATTGTATACAGAAGGAGCAGCCTGATGTATACTTGAAATATCTTGCATGCTTCCTTAACGCTACAGACGGTGGCTCAGCAGCACATTCAGAGGATTGCAGGGAGCTTACTGGCGTAAATGAGGCAAAGATGGATTCATGCTATGAAGCTGCAGATGAAGAGTTTGATGTGACAAAGAACTTGAAGGATCAATCATCATGGTTGTCTGGAAGGTTCCCATTGTTCAACACAGACAAGGAATTGAACACTAAATATGGCGTCGGCGGAAGCCCTACATTAGTCATCAATGGGGTCACAGTAAGTTCAGGAAGGGATTCTGCAAGTTATCTCGCAGCGATATGCAATGCGTTCACTGATAAGCCAGAAGAGTGCAATACTCAATTGAGCGCAGTAAGCCCGGGGCCAGGATTCGGCTATGACTCAACAGCAGCAGCGACTGCCGCGGGATGCGGAGTGTAAATCCGAAACTTTTTTATTATTTCTTTTATTCTTTTCATGAAGTGATATAATGATTTGCATCATCGCATTGATCGTTTTCGGCATTTTAGGTATTTTTTCTGCTAAATATAGGGTGATCGCTAAGGAAGCGATGAATTGCGTATTCAAGAAGATCACTTTAAGGAAGTGTGATACTGGCCTAGACCAAAGATTGAAGGCAGAGATTACGGGAAAATTCTTGAAGATAAACCCTTCATTAGGGAGGGCCGTCTATAGGCATTTCGAAACGTTTTCATGGATATTTCTTATATTGACTTTACTTACATTGTTTTTTGTGGGTCAAGGATTGTATTTCTATGCAATGTATGGAAACTGTAATGGAGAAAACAGTGACCAATTCTGCATATTTGATCCGATGGGGACGAATAAGCCTGTAGAGACTGGCAGCCCAGAGATATGTGCTGTACCTGGATTGCATCAGAATAAGACATTGACTCCGCCATCAATCTCACACATCCTGGAATTGGATCCTGGATCGGTGAAGGGAAGCCCTGATGCAAAAGTCGTTATCATAGAATTCGGATGCTATTCGTGCCATTACACTAAATTAGTCGAGCCTACAGTTCAGAGGATAATCGAGCATTATGGCGACAAGATATTGTTCGTATACATGGATTTCCCACTGACGCTGACGCATGATAATGCATTGCTTGCATCTGAAGCATCTCATTGCGCTTGTGATGAAGAAAAATATTGGGAATACCGCGAATATCTGTTTGCAAATCAGCCGAAGCAGTATTATGATGACCTATTGATATACGCGCAAGAAGTAGGTCTTGATGGGCAGAAGTTCAAGGAATGCCTTGATGAGGAGAAATATAAGGATTTAGTTAATAAGAATTATCAATCAGGTTTAGATGCAGGCATTACCGTGACGCCAACATTTTTCATTAATAATCAGACGATAGTCGGGGCGAAGGATTTCAAGGAATTCAAGAAAGTGATCGATAAAGAATTAGGATTGAATTTCTGGGAAAGAATGTTCGGTTGAAAACAGCACTAACATAAATAATTCTAAAAATATAGTCACTTGACAGTAGTCATAAATCGAAAAGTTTATAAACAAGTAAGAATTTGCAAGAACATGGAAAACGACGAACAAAACGATAAACCAAAAATAATATTAAAAGGAAAACCACAGATAGATACTAAGAAAAATACTGAAAAAACACCAACACTATACATCAGTCCAGATAATCTAGACATGGTAATGGATGCATTGTTAGTGGAGAAATACAGGCCATTAGTACTATCCAGAGCAGGTCCTCAATACCAGAAGCAATTGCAGAACATAATAGAACTATACGATTCAGGAAAACTATACGATTTCAAGATAGCATTAGTGAGATCAAACAATGTTCTGTCTACAAATCAGGAATACATCTTAAATATGAATGTAAAACCATATTCTGCAGGGCAGCATACATTAAAGTTCGGAGAGCACACATTAGACGGCCTAAAGACATATTTCAATAAAAAGAATCTAGAGCAAAGGATATACAGCGACAGCCATCTGATAGAATAATCTTGTAGGATAGGAATATTCCACAAAACATATAAAGTTCTTTAATATTTTTTATTTTATGAACGTCAATAAGGTTAGAGAGGATTTCCCTTTATTGAATAATTCTAAGAAGCCAATAATATACTTCGACAATGCTTGCATGTCATTGAAACCAAGGCAAGTTGTTGAAAAGCTTGCAGAATACTATAATGAATATCCTGCATGTGTTGGAAGAAGCAATCATAGATTAGGTAAAAGAGCGTCTGATGAATACAACAATGCCAGGACAACAATAAGAAAGTTCATCAATGCACGGGAAGATAAAGAAGTTATATTCACAAGGAACACAACAGAAGCGATAAATCTTGTAGCGAAGACGCTTGAGTATGACATGATAATAACGACAGACAAGGAGCACAACTCAAATCATGTCCCGTGGATGCAATCAGGAAAAAACAAAGAGATAGTATATACACACATCCAAGAGAAAAGCGTAGAAGAGCAATTAAAAGAGTTATTCTCCAACAATAAGGACAAGAAAATAATCATAAGCACAGTCCATACATCAAACATGGACGGAACGACTACAGATGCAAAGAATATAATAAAGATTGCACATGAAAATAACGCGCTAGTGATGCTTGATGCAGCACAATCTGTCCCGCACTCGCCAATAGATGTAAAAAAGCTTGATGTGGATTTCATCGCATTCTCTGGACACAAGGCACTTGGCCCTACAGGAACAGGAATATTATATGGAAAACAAGAGCTCTTGAGAAAACTTTCCAATTATAACACGGGCGGCGACACGGTGGTAGACACATTCTATGATGAAGTGGAATTCGAAGACATACCACACAGGTTCGAAGCGGGACTGCAGGACTACGCAGGATTCATAGGATTAGGAGAGGCAGTGAAATACCTGCAAAAATATATTGATGAAATCGAGAATCATCAGATAAAGTTGAACAAGATAATGACTGACGGATTAAAGGATACACTTAAGATTATAGGCCCGCAAGATCCCTCTTTACGTTCAGGGATATTCAATTTCACTTCAAAGATAAACCATCACGAGATGTCAGTCATGTTAGACAATTTCGCAAACATAATGATACGGAGCGGGAGACACTGCGTCCATTCATGGTATAACGCCCACAAGATAGACGGCTCGGCGCGCGCATCAGTCTATCTCTACAACACAGAAGAAGAAGCGAAGATCTTTGTTGAGAAAGTTAGAGAAATAGTGAAGTGATATTTTCATTAAAAAGTCATTTCTTCCTATACACTATTGAAAGTATCAGCACGAGCCATGCGCCTATGACTCCGAACACGAAACCCCAGATTATAGTCCAGGATTTGGAGACAAAACCGTATATCAACCATATCGTTGCACAAACACTAAATATCGCATAAGTTGCTATAGAAATATTCTTTGAAGATTTATTCTTAATTATCTTATATGCCTGAGGGAAGTATCCAATCGAAAAGACCACTCCTGCAATCGAAACCAATATTTCAAACCAATTCATGGCATGCCTCTTAAAAATTTATCCAACTGCACTATCTCCTTATTGCTCAATTGGTAAAGTTTCTTGTCGAATAATTTATTTTCAAGTTTTCGTTTCAAGTCTTTTTTTGTACCCGAAAGTACCTTAAGCAATCCATTCCTCAACTTCTTGTCATCGAGCAACACCAATTCCTTATATATTACTGCTGGCTTGTCGACTATATCTATATCCCTCTGCTCAAGAAGAACCAGTGCAGACTCAACCCGTGGCATAGGCCTGAAAGATTTAGGGGAAATCTTCTTCAGAACCTCAATATCATACAATTCATTAGCTATAATTCCGATTCTGCCATCCTTTGATGTAAGAATTTCAGAAAAACTCTTCCCTACAGTTAATATTATAGTCTCTAAATTAACTTTGAATATCAATCGCATCAAGGGCTCTGATATATTATAAGGGATGTTCGCGACAATCTTGTTGAAACCATGTTTTTCATACAAATCAGAGAACAATTCAAGTATATTGCCTTTGACAAAGATTATGTTTTTTCCAGATATTTCATTATCTTCTATATCTACGGCGACGACCGCGCATTTCTTCGCGATCTCTCTTGTCAATTCGCCATGCCCACATCCTATCTCAAGGACGACATCATCAGGCAACAACATTGCCTCATCGACAATATACCTGATAAGTTTCTTATCAATCATGTAATGTTGGCCAGATTGGTCGAGGTTAAATTCTTGCATGGGATTATTAAAAACCAAAGGATATATAAATTTTGAGATATTAATAGTATAAAAAAATATACTGAGGGTGATATTATGCCAGGAAAAAATGAGAAAAAGGAAAATACGTTCGTGTCAATAGTCGCAGTCACATTGGGAATATTCATGATAATAACAGTACTGTTCTTGATATTAGCAAAAGAACAGCTAGGATTGCTTATACCATTAAGCTGGGCATTCGTCGTCCTAGGGATTGTTGTTGCAGCATTCAGCGCAAGGAAAGACAAGAAGAAATAACACGAAAACACATGGCACCATCTAAATATAATACCTAAATCTTTTTAAACTACTTTTATTTTCTTCTATTATTAATGGCGGCCGTGATGTAGCCTGGCAGCATAGAGGACTGTGGATCCTTTCGGGTGAGTTCAAATCTCACCGGTCGCCTAGTTATTATTTTATCAGCCGACCTTTAAACGTAATTCTCAAACCGAAGCTTTACAATACTCACGTGTTGAATGTTCGGTGCAAACCGAACATTTTATAAATAAACCTTTATTCCCCTTATCTATAGCCCGAGTGGAGAGCGATTTAGGGTTGTAAGATTATTGTTCTCAAAGCACTTTGGCAGAATGTAAAATGAAGCAAGATAATACTCAAAAACAAGATGAGAATTTCAGGCATATCATAAGAGTGTCAAATACTGATCTGAAAGGAGAGAAGCAATTGCATATGGCATTGCATAAGATCAAGGGCATCAGTTTCATGTTCTCAAATTTCATATGCCACTCAGCAAAGGTCGATCCTAAGAAGAAGGCAGGAAATTTGACGGAAGAGGAAGTTTCAAGGCTTGAAGATGTAATAAAGAATCCTGCAAAATATGATTGTCCAACATGGATGCTCAACAGGAGAAAGGATTACGAGACTGGACAGGATATGCACTTGATAAATACAGATCTTGATTTGGCTGAAGATGCCGATATCAAGAGAATGAAGAAAGTAAAATCATACAAGGGATTAAGGCATACATGGGGATTGCCAGTCAGGGGCCAGAGGACTAAATCAAATTTCAGGAGAAACAAGGGGAAGGTATCATTAGGCGTCGTGAAGAAGGCGAAGCCTAAGACTAATTGAAGATGGGAGACATAAAGAAGATCAGGAAGAAGTATTCTAAGCCTGCACATCCATGGAGGATTGCAAGGATTGAAGAAGAGAATGCAATATGCAAGGAGTATGGTATTCCGCAGAAGACAGAATTATGGAAGACTATATCCAAATTAGAATCATTCAAGAATCAGGCTAAGAAACTATCAAGCCTTACGACTGCACAGGCAGATAAAGAGATGAAGAACTTATTGCAGAAATTGAAGGGATACAAACTGATAGAGCAAGAATCGTCTGATGCAATACTTGGAGTTACATTGAAAAATCTCCTAGACAGGAGACTTCAGACAATGATAGTCAAGAAAGGTTTTGCAAAGACGATGAAGCAGGCAAGGCAGATGATAACACATAGGCATGTCTTGATAAACAACAAGATACTTACTAGTCCATCATACTTAGTCGCTGTCTCAGAAGAGAATGCTATAGAGATAAGCCCAAAAAGCCCATTCTATAGTGCAGACCATCCAGAAAGGACAAAAGAGGCATCGAAGAGGAAGCCTAAGCCGGTCGAGAAGAGAGAGTCAAGGGGCAGGAGACGCTAAAGGTTCAAATGAGCAAAGACGATAATACAAAATGGGGAATATGCTACATATTCAGTTCATACAATAATACTATAATCCATATCACAGACATAACAGGCACAGAGACTCTTGCAAGATCATCTGGAGGCCAAGTTGTTAAATCACATAGACTTGAATCAAGCCCTACGGCAGCGATAATGGCTGCAAAGAATGCTGCAGAACAAGCGATGGAGAAAGGATTGACAGGGATACATGTGAAGATAAGGGCTCCTGGCGGACATAATGGTCCAAACAATCCAGGTCCAGGTGCACAGGCAGCAGTCAGGGCATTGTCAAGGATGGGTCTTAGGATAGGATCGATTGAGGAAGTCACTCCTATACCGCATGATTCCTGCAGGAAGAAGGGCGGTAAGAGAGGACGAAGAGTATAAGCATTTACATGCATTATAATTAGGTATAATCAAAATGGAAATAAAGCTCCTTGAGAACCAGGAAAAGAAGAACAGGATTGTTTTTTCATTGACTGGAGTTGATATTGCATATGCAAACACATTAAGGAGATTGATGGGATTTGAAGTTCCTGTAATGGCAATCGAAGATGTCGAGTTCAGGAAGAATAGTTCAATACTTTATGATGAAGTGCTTGCACATAGGATGGGATTGATACCATTGACTACTGACTTGAAAAGCTATGATTTGCCAAGCGAGTGCAAGTGCAAGGGTGCAGGATGTGCATCATGCCAAGTAAAATTCACTTTGAAGGCAAGCGGCCCGGGGACTGTATACACTTCAGACTTGAAGAGTAAGGATCCTGCAATAAAAGCAGTATTCAACAAGATACCTTTAGTCAAATTGTTGGAAGGACAAGAGCTTGAGCTCGAGGCTACAGCAATCTTAGGACAAGGAAAGCTCCATTCAAAATGGTGTCCTGGATTGATATTTTACAAGATGCCTGATCCTGACAAGGATGAATTCATATTCACAGTCGAATCATGGGGACAATTGAACCCTAAGGAGATAGTGCTTAAGGCTATTGATGTTTATGATAAACAGCTCGAAGAATTTACCGATTTGGTAAAGGCGCTCGAATAGTTTATGATATCATGCGAGGATGGCGGAGTGGTCAATCGCGCAAGCCTAAGGCGTTTGATGGATAAACCATCTTTCGAAGAAAGCTTGTCCCTTAGTGGGTTCGTGGGTTCAAATCCTACTCCTCGCATTCAATAAAAACATGGAGGAAAAGTCGTCAAGATGAGTGGCTTTATGCCACGCGCTTTTGATTAAACTTTTCGCAAAAGTTTATGACACTAGAACACAAGAACGAAAGGTTGAAAGAGCTCATAAGTAGCTTGAAGAAGCAATCTATAGATCAGAAGAGCAACATATGGAAGAGGATTGCTTTAGAGTTAGAGCGACCTACAAGAAAGCACAGGGTTGTGAATCTTTCAAAGATAGAGAATAATACAAATGATAATGATGTAGTGATAGTTCCTGGAAAGCTCCTTTCAGGAGGGGAATTGAACAAGAAAGTCACTATAATAGCATACTCATATTCAAGAAATGTCTTGGATAAGACAAACGGGAAGGCTTCAATAATATCTATAGAAGAAGCGATGAAGAAATTCCCTAATGGAAAGAACATCAAAATCATAGGTTAAAAAGGTAAAAAATGATCGTTATAGATGGAAAGGACTTGATTGTCGGAAGGGTTGCGACATTCGCAGCAAAGAAGGCATTGCTAGGAGAGACTATAAGGATAGTCAATTGCGAGCAGATGCTTGTAACTGGAAGCAAGCCATTTCTTACACAAGAGAGCCATAGGCGAAGAGTGCAGGGCACTTGGAGCAAGGGACCATTCTACTTCAGGATGCCTGACAGGTATGTCAGGAGAATAATCAGAGGAATGCTTCCTCACAAGACTGCAAGAGGCGCACAGGCATATTCAAGAATATTATGCTATGTAGGATTGCCTGATGAGTTCAAGAATGAGAAGGCAATAACTATAGAGTCAGCAAATGTTAAGAAGTTGCCGAACCTAAAATATATCACAGTAAAGGAATTGAGCAAATTGATGGGTGCTAAAGTATGAAGAACATAATCACATCTGGAAGGAGAAAACAGAGTATTGCAAAAGCAACACTTAAAGAAGGGAAAGGCATAGTGAAAGTCAATAACATTAATGTCAAGGTCTTTACTCCTGAATTTTCAAGATTGAAAATGATGGAACCACTAGTATTGGCAGGCGACACTTCATCAAAAGTAGACATCAATGTCACGGTGAGAGGTGGCGGTGCTGTCACTCAAGCAGACGCAGTAAGGCTTGCAATAGGCAGGGCATTAGTGCAGTATAGTCCAAAACTTAAGGAAGTTTATCTTAATTATGACAGGCAGTTATTAGTTGCAGACATCAGGGTCAAAGAGTCAGCAAAGCCAAACCATCATGGTCAGGCAAGGGCAAAGACACAGACATCATACAGGTAGACGTGTCTTTAATATATTTTTTTAGGTGAAACAAAATGATCATACCAATACGATGCTTTTCTTGCGGAAAACCAGTAGCACACCTATGGGAAGAGTTCAATGAACGAGTAAAGAAAGGCGAGGAAAAGAAGAAGGTAATGGATGATCTCGGCCTTGAAAGATATTGTTGCAGGTCATTATTCTTAGGACATGTTGACTTGATAGATACAGCAGCACGGTTCAAGAAATTTTAGTTTCTTCTATAATGATTCTGGCTATTGAGATATCTTATCAAAGGCGTTATTTTTAATCCTGGATTGCTCGATGCAAATTCAGAAAGGGGCATCTTGCATCTTTTAGGGATACTTATAGATAATATCTCAGGATTAGTGAAGTCTATGTTGAGAGCGATTATCTCATCATTCTCTATCGCTAATGGTGTTGATATGCCATCATACCATAATGCAGTATTGACTGAATCTTTTATAGGCTTCTCTATTTTTCCTATCGTATACCCTGAATCCACGAATGGGACTAGGGTCTTGAATGATGCGTCCAATATGAATGGTTTTACTGCCGTTAAGAAATCATCATCATAAAAGTCTTCAGGTTTGGCGCGTAATATTCTTTTGTTGTCTGATCCTGCTAAGAAAAAATGTATATTCTCTCCCATATCACTAGTGAAATATTTAGGGTCATTACCTGATACTATCAGGAAGAACGCGTTCTTAAAATCGTTCCTTAGCCTAATATATAATGCGTATGATATGTCTGAGCAATTTCCTGTTTTAATTCCTTGATTAATTATAGAATAAGGGCTTATGGTTACACTTTCTTTCGAGGTATTGATTCTTAATGTAGGATTTTCTCTAGTTAACTCATGTTTACCATATTCGTATTCCTTGATTATGTCTGTCAGTTCGTCAATCATGATTAAAGGATGGAAGAATCATTTAAAAATATTGTTATTATTACCACTTAATGATAGTATCTAAAATAAGGATATCTAAAACGAGTCAGCAATCCTCAGGACAATTCTGTGAATT
>CAZJFT010000017.1:0-21298 GCA_964545585.1 uncultured Methanosarcinales archaeon | reverse complement strand
GATACAACCAGGAAAGAGCCAGATGACGACTGTAGGCGTGACTAACAGCCTAGATAATACACAAAAATTTCAATCGCCTACGGTACAAAATTGGATAGTGTATTATTATCCTACACCAGAATCTAATGGACAGAAAGTAAGTAATAAAAATAACGCCCCGTATACTTCACTTCAAGCAAATTTCAAAAATACTTTTATAGTGAGCGAACAAGGAGGAAATTCGGCATTGATATTTAACTCTATAAATCCTGGAAATCAAGTATTCAAAAACGTATTAATCAAGGTTCCATCTCATTGGAATTCGGGACAATATATAGTTAATATAAATATAAGCAATTATACTGCTGGAACTTATTGTAGCAACCCACAAATTTGCAAGGATTATGGTATTGTAAAGCTATATATCACTGTCCCTTAAATATCTCGTACTAGTTCTGTCAAGAATTGTTCTGGATTGACTGCCTTCACGTAATGGCTGCTCAATAAGACGCCCTTGCATCCAAGCCTTAGAGCAGTCTTGACATCCATGTTGTCTTTTATCCCTGCTCCTGCCAATACATTCAGTCCTGAGCATGCTTTCACTGCCTTCTCAATGACTTCTGGCTTTGCAGAGCTTATGGATATGTCTCCTCCTATAAGTTCTGGAGGCTCTATGGCAATGAAGTCTGGCTTGACTATCTTGAATCCTGAAATTTTCTTCGCCTCAACATTATTTGCGACGCAGACTATGCTTTTCAGATCCACTTCTTTCATCCGCAAGACAGTATTCTGCAATTCTTTTATCCCCAATCTCTTCTCAGAATGATTGAGTATTGATCCATGCACGTTTATGCTTAATAATTGTTCTGGGACTATCGCTCCAGTGCTCTTCCCGACTACCTCAGGATCAGTATGCTGCGCATACACCGGTATAGTAACTTTTGAAGCGACCTCTTTCAGGTCTATTGCTTGAACGCACACAATCATGTTTATATGATATTTCAATCCCACTCTCTCAGCGGCTTGCGCCAACCGCACCGCATTAGCACCCTGTGCCTCTTTGTAAGTCTTGAGATTAAGTACAACAAATGGTCTGGAATAGTCTAATTCACGGACGACTAACTTCTTTTTCGAGAATAAACCCATTTACAACACCTCTTTAGTATAGGTTCGTAAAGCACATATTTAAAGTTTTTGGGTAAATTGCGCCTAGCGAACCATAAATTATACATCCAATAATATTAGCTCGAATAATCACGCAGGCAAATATGAGATGTGAGCGCGGCAATTGGGTAAATTATATAAACAAATCGATACATATTATTGATGATGGATGATTTTTCACCGGATCCAGAACTTGAAAAGAAGAATAATGAATCAAAAGTATTCGTATGCACACAATGCGGTGAGTGCTGCCATATCAGGGAGCAAAAAAATATAAGCAGGGAGCAGGAAGATGCGTACTTCTCATACATGTATAAGGATTTAGGGATATTATATTTTGCTAGACTCTCCGAGATTACAATAAATGTCTGGCCAGAAGAGAAAGAAGAATTGGAAAGACAGGCAAAAAATAAGGGCATCACTATAAACATTAAGCCAAAAAGAGGGTTCTACAATAAGAAAGATGAAGCTTTCATCATAATCGATTATTTCATAGACCATGACATCTGCCCATTCTTTGATGAGAAAAAGAAACAATGCGGCGTTTATGAGCATAGGCCGCTTATCTGCAGGAGCTATCCGCTGCTGACGACAAAAACATTGGGAAAATGCAAGTACAAGAAGCCTGACGTAGATGCTTACGATTCTGAAAAACCTGCTGCTGAGCAATTAGAAGTTCGGACTACAACGATAAAACGCGTCATCAAAGAATTGAAGGAGAAAGGAGAGATAGACAATAATATCTCGCCTGCAGAGATATTTGAATTGATGAAAACTGCGCATATAAAAGAATTGAGATTGAAATAAAAAAATATAATTCTAAAAAAATTATAGTTCGAACACGCTTGGGTCGACTTTCTTCTTGTTTGGAAGCTCAATCCTATGCTTCTCTGCAACTTGCGGGTCAAGTGTGTGGTCGACATTCCTTATCGGAGTCCTTGGAGCAGTACTCTTAGGCATTTCTGGCTCTGAAACAGGAGTCATCTGCTTTTTCTTAGTCCAACATTTATCACAATACTTCTTCCCATGTGCGAATGTCAAACACTCCTCGCATATAGGCTTCCCACACCAACCACAATTATATGTGCATTCTATCTGGTGTTTCAAACATCTTGGTCCTGTTGCTGATTTTATCGGCATAATAATCACCTCATCATGAAAACTTTTCCTCTAAAGTAGTCATTTATTAATTTTGTTATTTATATATTTTTGTTTTTGCTTATATATGGGCGTCCATATGCCTTTATAATGACTTTTTGGGCGCCAATAGATTAATCCTGATAAAGAATATAGCCCCAATTACCACCATTATAATAGATAACCATTGCCCCACGCTTATTCCTAGAAATAGCTGATAGGAAGGGTCGTCCCTATAGAAATTGACAAGGAACCTCAATAGTCCATATAGCACGACAAACATCCAGAACAGTGTTCCTTTCCTGTACTTGCCTTTCTTTCCTGAATATGTATCATAAAACAGCAATGCACCGAATGTCAAGAGATTTGTCAGACTCTCATATAATTGGCTCGGGTGCCTGCAGAATTCATCAACTCTTGAATAAACGACACACCATGGTGTCCTTGCAGCATCTACAATCTTCCCGTAATGCTCTGAATTGATGAAATTAGCTATCCTGCCCAATGCAAGCGCAAGTGCTGTCGGTATTACTAATGCATCAGCTATATCATAGAAGTGCAGCTTATGCTTCTTTGTAAACCAATACACTACTAGTGCTGCCCCGACTAATCCTCCATGGAAGCTCAATCCACCATTCCATACCATAAGCATCTCTAATGGATGCGTGGAATAGTATGGCCAACTGAAGAATATTATTTCAAACAATCTTGCACCGACAACAACGCCTATTATAAGCCATAAGAAAAAGCTGTCAAGAGCATCATAATTTAATTTAAGCTTCTTCTGCTTTATCCTGTGCCGCAGGAATAAGTATCCTAACAAGAACCCTAATGCATATATCAGGCCATAATATCTTATCTCTAATGGCCCCAGATTCAATAAAACCGGATCTATATTGTTAACGAACATGATCATGCAATCCTATTAAAGCAGGAATTTCTTATCCAAAGGCATATAATAGTCACATACATCGAGCAATCTTGAACTTGTCGTCTTTTCAAAACCGATGACTTCAACCCTACAACCCATCCCTTTAAGGTATACCACGAGATCTGCAAAGTCTCCATCACCCGAAACGAGTATTATCGTATCGACTTTAGGAGCCATCCTTATCGTGTCCATTGCTATGCCTACATCCCAATCCCCTTTCTTATGACCGCCATAGAACACTTGCAAATCTTTAGTCTTAACTTCGTATCCTATATTGTTCAATGCATCCCTGAAATTCTGCTCATCAGTAACATCTGCTTTTATAGCGTATGCTACAGCACGTACAAGTTTCCTGTTCTCTACAGCCTTCTTGAGCAACAATCCAAAATTCACTTTCCTGCCAAAGAGGTTCTTTGCAGAATAATAAAGATTCTGTACGTCAACAAAAACAGCCACTCGTTGTTCTTTATGTCTTGTCATAAGTTCACCCACCATCCATATTAATATAATCAACCACAATTAACCGAATTAACTATATCAATCATCTATACACCTGCAATGCTTGTATCTCTTATGCCTGTTTGCTTCTGCAAGTGAATGGAATTGTTCCCTATTGGATTTCTTTATATTTTTTGCGAAAGGACAATTTGCTATATGCAATTTATTTGATGACTTGCTTGCGATATAAGTTTTTTTTGCTGCATCAGCGGTGACCGCATCCTTATGCTTCCTCTTGATATGTCTCAATTTCTTGAGCCTTATCTGCTCATGCTCTATTTTCAACTTATCCTTATCCCTGTCATATCTCTCAATAATCTTCTTCTCGACAATACCTCTCAACCTTTCAGGATTCTCAAGGAATAATTCATCTCGTTTGAATAGGATGTTGCATTTCTTGCAATAGAATAGGTAAGTGTCATCACCCTTGACGTCTCCCCTGCATATGGGACATGCCTTATCTATTGTCTCTATGGTTGTCTTAAGGGCCTTTTCAGCCTCCTCCCTATACCTTGCCATGAGAGGAATGTGGCGGGATGTATTTATAAGTTTTTTTACAAAAACTATTTAAACCACCATCTAGTCCATTGTTTGATGGGAAAAGGGTATGATTTCAAGGAGATAGAGCCTGAAGTATTGAAGCATTGGGAAGATAATCAGGTCTATCCAAACATAAAGAAGAAGAATCATGGTAAGAAGAAATTCTATTTTTTGCAAGGTCCACCATATACTTCTGGAAGGTTACATCTAGGACAGACTTGGAACCATGCATTGAAGGACATGGTGCTCCGTTTCAAGAGGATGAATGGGTTTGACGTCTGGGACAGGGGAGGATATGACACCCATGGATTACCTACAGAGAATAAGGTGCAAAAAAAATTCGACTTGCATACAAAAAAAGACATTATGCAGTTCGGCATAGAGAAATTCATCCATGAATGCCAAAAATTCTCTGAGAGCGGCGCAGTGACTATGAGTGAGGACTTATGGAGATTAGGAGTATGGCTGAATAATGAGCAAGCATACATGCCGATACACAATTCATTCATGGAAGGAGAATGGTTCCTTATAAAGAAAGCGTTCGAGAAAAATAGGCTTTACAAGGGCAACAAGGTAATGACTTGGTGCAAGAGCTGCGAGACAGCATTAGCGAAACATGAGCTTGAATACAAGACTGTAGAAGATAACTCTATATTCGTAAAATTCAAGGTGCTAAACAAGGATGATGAATTCCTAATAATATGGACAACAACTCCATGGACTATCCCATTCAATCTTGCAGTCATGGTAAATCCGGAGCTCGACTATGTAAGAGCCAAAGTGCTTGTAGATCCTGAAAATAAGAGGTATGAGACATGGATTGTTAGCACTGCATTGAGTGCTGCATTCATCAACGGCGTTGCTCAGAAGGATTTTGAAGTAATTGAAGAATTCAAGGGAGAGAAGCTTCTCGGATTGAATTATGAGCACCCATTCAATGGCATCATAGAGCATTATAAGGAATTGAAGAAGAATCATAAGAATGTGCATACAGTCATACTTTCTGAAGAATTTGTTGATACATCAGCAGGAACCGGCCTTGTGCATTGTGCTCCGGGATGCGGCCCTGAAGATTTCGAAGTAGGAAAAGCACATGATATCCCTGCATTCAATAACATAGACGAATTAGGAGTGTTCCCATTAGAGATGAAAAGATTTGCCGGGATGACTGCAAAGGACAATGATAACTTATTCATTGACATACTGCGTGAGAAGGACGCATTGATAGAGACAAGCTTTGTAGAGCACGAGTATGCACATTGCTGGAGATGCAAGAATCCCGTAGTTTTCAGGCTTACTGATCAATGGTTCTTCAAGGTTGAAGACTTGAAAGAAAGAATGATTGAATTCAACAAGGACATCAATTGGTACCCTTTAGCTGCAAAGAATGCATTTGATTCATGGTTGAAAAATCTAAAGGATAACTCAATAACAAGGCAGAGATATTGGGGAACACCGGTCCCTATATGGCAATGTACTAATGAAAAATGCAATAAGTACAAAGTGATTGGATCAATAGAGGAATTGAAAGAGCACTCAATAGATGGAAAGGTCCCTAATAACCTCCATAAACCATGGATAGACTCAGTCAAGCTGAAATGCGATTGCGGACATGAGATGGTAATAGAGGGAGACGTGCTTGATGTATGGATTGATGCTGGGACGACATCATGGAATTGTCTTGATTATCCCAGGAATACTGAATTGTTCGAGAAGTATTATCCTGCAGATTTCATAATCGAAGGAAAAGACCAGATAAGAGGATGGTTCAACCTGCTCATGGTCGCATCTACATTAGCTTTTGACAAGCCGGCATTCAAGAATGTTTGCATGCACGGATTCATAACTGATGTAGAAGGGGAGAAGATGTCTAAATCCCTAGGAAATATAATAACGCCTGGAGAGATAACTGAAAAGTATGGTGCAGACACTTTGCGTTATTTTGTGACTGAGATAACCGCGGGAGAGGATATGAGTTTCTCTTGGGATGAGATAAAGCTAAAGCATAAGAATCTCATGATTTTGTGGAACCTGCATAATTTCATAATAGATTTCCAATCAAATAATGACCTGAAGATTGTCAAAGCACCGAAGCTTTCGAAAGAGGAAGAATATATCCTATCAAGATTGCATTCGACGATAAAGGACGTGACTGAGTCGTTAGAGAATTATCATTTCGACAATGTCACACATAAAATTGAAGAGCTGTACATGGACCTGTCAAGGACGTATATACAGTTGATAAGGGAGAAATCCGTTATTGGCAATGATGAGGAGAAGGAGGCAATTCTATATGCTTTGTTTGAGGTATATATCGGCGTTTTGAAGATGTTCTCAATAATCTGTCCGTTCATAACGGAGAAGATATACTTGAACATGAAAGAAGCTTCTGTATTCGGACTTCAAAAAGAATCGATACATGATCATGAATGGCCTAAATTCGATTCTGGAAAGATAAATCCAGAGATAGAGCAGGACATGAGATTAATACAGGACGTCATGCAGGCAATACTTTCAGGAAGAGACAAGCTTAATATGGGAGTGAGATGGCCTCTGGCTGAGTGTGTTATAGACACAACAGACAAGGAACTGACAAAAGCGATTGAGGACCTGAAAGATTTGATAATGCAACAGGTCAATGTCAAGAAGATAACACTTAAGAGCCTGGATGTAGAACTGAAGATAAAGCCTAATTTCAAGAACCTAGGAAAAGATTTCGGGAATAATACTGCTCGCGTGATTGAATTGATAAACAGCAATGCAGGAGAGATTGCAAAGCACGTGAAATCTAATAAGGCATTTAATATTGAAGGATTCGAGATAACGACGAACCATGTACTTATAGAGAAAGTATGTCCTGAAGAGTATGTGCTTTCTGAAATGGGAAATGCTTCCGTATATTTAGACAAACGCGTTTCAAAAGAATTGGAAGAAGAAGGATTTGCACGAGAGGTCATAAGGAGAACGCAGCAACTGAGAAAGGATTCAGGATTGAACAAGAAGGACGTGATTTCTCTTTTTATTGACGGAGAAGTCGACATCTCTAAATTCGATTCAACCATTAAAGAGAAAGTCGGAGCGAAAACAGTTGCTTACGGAACGTTTGCTGACAAAAGCAATTCTACAGATGAGAAGATAAAAGGGAAGATTTTCAAGATAGGGTTTGAGAGAGAGTGAAAAGAACAAATTAAAAAAATTTCTAAAATATTTCTATCAATTTTCATGATTAATTGTCATTTTCAAAATATTTATATATTAGTTTAGATATTATTGTTGATAACGGAGTATAGTTATTATATAGTCGATGGTTATTGTCGATTGAGGGGGGATATGGTTGAACAAGATTGTAGCTATTGATACAGCATTAGCGGAAATCACATTACGGAAGTATGAGAAACCAGAAAGCATAAAAGATAGGGACTTAGTGAGAAAGCTTTGTCTCAGCGTCGGACTATTACAACCTGGTGATTCAAGAGATGTTATTGTTGATATTCTATATGTAATTCTAAAGGCTAAAGAGCCATTGAGCTCTCAGGATATAGAGACGGAAGTGATAGAATTCAGGAGAATCAACGGGTTGCCATTGCAAGGCATAGCATCATCAAACATCAGGAGGCAGCTGCTGCGCCTACGTGATATATTCATCGTCGAGAAAGTGAAGAATTCTTATAGGATAAATGAGAACACAGACCTGATACACCTGTTCAATGAGAAGATAGAGAAATATTATCTTAATTCTATAGTCGAAAGGGTGAAGGAATACGTTGTCGAGACAGACAAGAGATTCCCGAGATCTTAATGATGTGATGGTATAAAATGATCTATGAGCCGCAGGAAGATTCATACATGCTTGAAGAGCAAGTTAAGAAGTATGCACGTGGAAAAGTCTTGGATATGGGTACAGGCTCAGGCATACAAGGGATTGCTGCATTGAAGAATGATGATGTTGAAAATGTGTTATTCTCAGATATTGACCCTGAATGCATAACGCATATAAAAAATACTGTCAAATATAAACGTTCAAGATTCATTGTTTCTGATTTATTTAAATACGTGGATAAGAAAGAGAAATTTGACACCATAATATTCAATCCGCCATATCTTCCAGAAGACAAATATGATAAGTCATTGCATAACGTTGGTGGGAAGAAAGGATATGAGATAATAATCAGATTTCTAGAACAAGCAAAATCACATCTTGAAGAAGAGGGCATTATCTTATTATTGTTCAGTTCACTTAGTAAGAAAAGTGTTATTGATAAAAGATTAAAAAAAGATTACGTGTATGAATTAATATCTGAAAAATCATTCTTTATGGAAAAACTATACGTATATAGAATAATACACAAGAAAAATTTCAGGGGACACAGGGGATTTGCAGAAACAATAACAATTAGACCAAAAAGAAAAGAAAAGATTGCAATAAAAAAATATTCGAGAACTGAATTCTACGATGCGCAAAAAGAATTTAAGTTTATTAAAATATTAAACAGAAAAGGCATAGGCCCCAAAGCATATGCATACAATAGGGGAGAAAATGCAATAATAATTGAATATATAGAAGGAAAGCGAATAATTGATTTTTTCAAGACTCATGAAAAAAAAGAGATGATTGACATCATAAAAAAAGTACTTGAACAATTAACAATAATGGACAAGTTAATGATTAACAAGCAGGAGATGACAAATCCATACAAGCACATAATAGTCAGGAAAGACGATGATGAAAAATATGCGCCTGTCATGATAGACTTCGAGCGTGCACAGAAAACTGACAGGCCTAAGAACATCACTCAATTCATACAATTCTTGAATTCAGGAAGGCTACAGCACGTATTCAGGGAAAAGAACATAAAAATCGATAACAAAGAATTAATGGAAATAGCCAAATCATACAATAAGGACAAGGATGCCATAAAAGACATCATCTCCTGCCTGAAATAATTCCTGGATATACCGGAAGATTTTCGGATTTATAGAAGCAAGTCTTATAAACAATATTCTATATACTATCAGTGGTGATTTCCCATGGGAAAACTATTCAATTGGTTTATCGGGATAGCGGCAGTGGCTGCAACAGCATACGTGCTCAATACATATTCAATATCGAGAACGAGCAATGGAGTGAACTTCAAAGGACCGAAAAGCGATACAACAATCACATATAATGCTGGAATAGGAGAGATAAAGAATAGATATAACAATGGCAAAAGAAACATTGAAACGATATTAGGAAAAGACAGCAATGGAGTATTCGGATCTTTCGGAGACTCAAGCAAGAGCATAACAGGGAATTTTAATCCGAAGACAAATAAAGGAAGTATCAATGGAGGAATAGGAGAATTCCTCGGCTGGGTCGAGCTTGATTATGATGGCACCAAGACTAATTCCTTGAGCAGATGGATATCAGGCTTTGAGTATATTAAAAACAACAACGGGACAATAAGCGGATACAGGGGATTTAGGATTTGATAATATTCCTAATTATATAATATGTCTAATTAGGTTTTTTAATTTCAATCTCATATAATTTCTCAATCATATATTCATCCATATAAAATATAACTACCAACTATTTACATAAAATATAACTATCTATATAGATTCCTAAGAATTCTAGTCATATCATTGTTCTCATAGATTATGACTTTATCGCCTTGTTTTATGCTGCCATCCTCGACTTTTTCTCTTATCACATCATTTTCCGCTCTGACACATCCATGGCTCGGTCCATAACCGAAATTATCCTTGTATACACCTAAAGGGTCAGGCGCCATATATGCGGGGTCATCCATCCATCCAGGATTCTTGACTTTATCAGTGCCGTTCCCATGCATGCCTATAGATCCTTGTATCCTCAAAAAGTATGCACCATATGCTTTCTCTCCATCCCAAAGCTTATTATGTGCCGGCTCTACTGAATATATAGTGAACATCCCTTCAGGGGTCTTGCCATCTCCAGGCCTGATCTTTCTACCATAGACTTTTGCAGTACCACAATCATGCTCATCAACAAAATCATATCCTTTATCTGTCTTCTTGAAGAATAATGCTTTCTGGAATGTCTTGTCTATTATGATTGCATCAGACTGCGGTTCATACAAAGATAACTGTCTCCTTGCCTCATTCATACGTATGCTCTTATAGAATTCATTATCTGAATACTGACCATTATCCAAAGATGCAATGTATCCTATCAATGGTTCGATAGATATATTATCTCTCAGTATATTCTCTAGGTTGCCGCTTAAGTTTGCAGCGATATATTCTTTAGAGACAGGAACACTCTCAAAACCACTGTCGCTTTTTATGTCCAAAGTATTGTAGAACAATAATGACCCGAAAACTAGGGATTTTGAGGCCTTCTTAACTCCCTCTACCAATGACTTAAAAGATGCATAACCAGCCTCATAATATTCTTCCAGATTAGGAATATATTCCTCTAAATAACCATATATCATTCTTATCCCCGGCATTGACAGACATTAAATTAGTCCCGCACTTCCACTCTTGTTCCGACACGGATATTTTTCATCAAATAATCCATATCACCATTATATAACCTGAAACCGCTCCGAGTAATATTATTTGAGTCACGTATATCTGGGTCGTATTCTTTGTTTTGGCCTGAACCAGATATTCCTATGACACCATCTAACCTTATGAAACCAGGAAAAAGATCTCCACTGCGGTTATTCACTTCATTCACCGTATATAGGCCGACTGCAGGCTTTCCAGAACCGTTGAATATCATTGGTCCAGACTTCGTTAGTTCCTGGTTCTTATAGAAATAGAACCTTTGATCCGTCTTGTCGAACGCCACCCATGTATTGTATGCAGTGTTCTCAGATGATTCGAATGGCACAAAACCATTACCTTCTTTTTTGCTTGAAGAAGATGAAATATCATTCAGTTTTTTCTCTATACCCCCTATTTTATTGTTCTGACTAGCATCAATGTTTGACTTATTCTGCATCTCATTATTGAAATAATCCTCCAGCTGTTTTTGCGTATCATCAAGCTTATTGATCTTATCATCATAAATCTCGACCTTTTTCTCTATCTCTAGCTTTCTGACTTCAGTGCTGTTATTATTTACCTGTTTCATATAATCAAAGAATTCTCCAGGAGTATTTATGGCAAAATGTGTTATACCATATGCTATTATAAGTGTAGGTATAAACCTAGAGAATATGTTCTTTGATCTCTCTCCTGGTGTTGCGTTCTTGCTCCCAAAATAGAATCCGCCCACTGCCGCAGCACCATGTGTAAGTATGTTCTTTAATGTGTCTCCCATTTTTTATCACCTTAGATAGCTCTCTTTCATCTTGTCATAGTATTCTTTTCCTACGACACCAAAATTCTTCTCTACAAACGAGGTTATATCAGGATTCTCAAGCACCGACCTGTCTTTCTCATATAATCCTTTGACAACTTGGCCCACTATCTTTATCGCATCATCTATCTTCTTGTCTTTCCCGCTGTTGTCATTTCCAATGTTCTCATGGCTGTCCATTTTGGTCCTGCGGATTATTCTTTCCATATTTCTCCTCCTGCGATTTTCCCAGGAAGTAGGACAACGTGTTCGAGCCAGCATTTATTATGGCTCTTGCCCATTTATGATATTTCGGCTGTACCTGTCTTAACAGGACGTTCTCTGTCACTTGCTCGACAACTGTAACGCCAGCTATTATTGTTGCGTCTCTCACTGGCTCTTTGTTCCATATTTCTTTTACCTTATCTTCGATCTTAGTCATTAAGACCACCTCTAGAAGTAATTAGTCAAATATTATTAATAAGAATATCTGGAGAAAATCCGTAAATATTTCGGCTTTTTCCAGAATTTTTTCAGAATTAAAAATAAAAAATGAAAAAAATTATTATTTCAGCAAGTTTACCCTGTTGAATCCATCTGTCGTTTGGTTCATCTCAGCAATTATTGATCTCGCCTCTTTTATCCGTGATAATGCCTTGTTGTTATCGCTAGTTTGCATATCTGACTGAACTTGCATCAATATCACGTCTATGTTCAATATCGTGTCTACATATTCTTCATCTTCCATATCACCTTCTTCTCCGTCTTCTTGTTTCATGCAACCTATACTTTTATGTATGCCCATGCTTTCGCTATTGCTGTCTTCGCTATTCTTTTTGCTATATTCATGTCTATTTACCTCCTTTTTCCTATATTGTTTCTGTTGTTGCTTTGAGCATGTATTGCTTGAGTACATGCGTATAGCATGTTATTGCGTTAACAGGTTCCCCCGTTGTTCGTTATGTGGATGTTGTTGGATGTTTTGGTATATTTCATTGTATTTCAATGCCTAAAAAAGACATTCGATATACATTTTCATATACTAGAATAGTTATATATATACACTTATATATAAAGATTACGATTTGTGCTTAAATAAGAACAAAAAACTATATGAAAAAATGTTTTTTATAGAATCTTTGCAGTAATCCGTATTATCCTATCCTTCAATTCAGCCTTTCTAGAGTAATCCTCCCTGAACTCGTAACGTATGAAACGTTTGTCCTGCTCGAAATCAAGGAATGCCTGCGCATCAATCTTCAGCTCAGACTTGATATTCTTAAGTATTATCTTAATTTTCTTATCATAGTTCTTAGGTATCTCAGACAAATACACTTTAACAGTATGAAGGACATCATGCTGGCCGAAATTCTGTATGGGTTTCTCCAAAAACATCCTGTTAGGGATCCTCACAAAGTCATCCTTAGTATTAGGGCTATTGTCTATCAATACATAAAAAGTCCCTATATGCATCACTTTTCCTTCATCATCACCGATCTTTATGTAATCACCAATCCTGAAAGGCCTCTTAGTCAACAACACATACCATGCCAGATAAGACATTATAACATCTCTCACAGCAAACGCAAGGCCAGTAGTTATAAGACCGGCAACAAGCGTGATGTTCTGCAATCCAAAGCCTAGACGCCACATCACATATACTGTAGCAAGAAGATATATGACTCCTGCATAAAGCTTCTTTATCAGCAATTGTCTCTCAACCTCAATACCGCTACCAAGCATACGCATTACCAGACTTATAGTAATCCTTGTCAATAACGCTGCCACAAAATACGCACCGAAAACGAGAATCAACACTTTAAGCGTGTCTGTTACATAGATAGGCAGATTAATGACTATTATCTTGTCAAAATATATCAAGAGTGCAAGTATGCCTGCAATAACACCGAAGAATATTATCGCATAATTAGTCCCTTTATGCTTCAATTTATCTTTTATATCATTGCTCAATTCCTTCAATAATTTCGCCTTTTCCATGAAAACTCACCCGTAAAACAATGATTGATACAGGAATCCGAATTTAAATATTTAATGGAAATGAAATTTTGGCAGTGTTGAAATGAAATTGCATTCAGTAGAACTCTATCTCGTTGTCAAGCATGACGCCTTTATGAAGCTTAACAGGACGCCAATTGTCCATAATCAATTCTGCATCAAGCCATCTGGCCAAGTCTTCAGGATTGCCAATGGTTGCAGAAAGTCCTATCAATTGCATCTTCTTGAGCTCCTGCTTGAGAATAGTGATTATAATCTCAAGCGTCGGACCCCTTGAGGAGTCATTAAGGAGATGTATCTCATCGACTATGACCACTTTCACTTTAGAAAGCCACTTCGCCTTATGCCTTATCAAGGAGTCGAATTTTTCAGAAGTCGTGATGATAAGATCATACTTTTCAAGGTAAGAATCATCAGAATCTATATCTCCGCTTGATATGGCAGTCTTGAAATCATGCATCTTCTTGAAGAATTCATACTTCTCAGAAGCAAGCGCACGCAACGGGACAATATAAACGCACTTCCCTTTATCATGGAATACAGCATTCATTATCGCTAATTCTGCAACAAGCGTCTTCCCAGAAGCAGTAGGAGTACAGATTAGAAGGTTCTTGTCCTCGAATATTCCTGCATCAATAGCCTTATGCTGCGCAGGCCTCAATGTCTTAATCCTAGGCTCAAGCTTCGCATAGATATTTGCAGGAATCTTAGACTTATATTTTGATAGGTCCATTCAATCACTCATTTGAAGGATTTTAAAGAGTTATTTAAAGCTATTGAAAAACTTTTTAATGAGCATAAATATCCCAATTTCATGGACAAAGAATCTTTACTGGAATTCATCGCAAAGGCACATAATAATACGTATGCTGCTGATAAAAAAACAAAATTAAAGCATATGATGATGACTCCATTTCTTCCAGGACATAAATGTTATTATTTCAAGGACGGCGAATGGGAATATTTCGATGGATACGCCGGAGCAGAATGGGCTCCCGGCAGAGAGATTGTTGTATTTGAGGGAAAGCCAATATGGAGCATGTCCTATCAAGGTAGAACAGTTAATGGCTTAAAAAAAGAATTTGTAGATGAAGCATTTGAATTCCTGAAAAAAGCATTAAGGAACATAGATAGTACAATGCCTTTTAGGGGACCAAACAAATTTACCGATGGAGACTTTACTTATACATTCAATATGGATGGAGATTATCAGTATTTCACAGGTAGAGAAGCAATCAAGTATAAAAATCAAGAAATATTCTTTCAGGATGTCATGGGAGAAGTAATAAAATAATCACATCTCTTCTATCGGCTGGATATTCAATATTTCCATCCCTGATTTCAAAACTGTCCGTATACAATGAATCAGTGTAAGTCTTGCATCTCTTATATCTTTTTCAGAATTCAAAACAGGATTCGCATGATAGAATTCCGAGAATTTCTGCGCTAATTCTATAAGATACCTGCATATCACTGATGGCTTCATCTCATTGGCGGCCTTATCGATTATCTCCGGATATTGTGATAACAGTTTTGCTAATGCAATCTCATTATCTTCTTTCAACAGAGAAAAATCTGAATTTTCAGGATTAAATCCCTCTTCGAGCTTCTTGAATATGGAATTTATCCTTGCATAACTATATTCTATGTATGACCCCGTCTCTCCTTCGAAGCTTAATGATTCCTTCGGGTTGAAAACGAAATTCCTCAATGGATCATATTTCAGGAAGAAGAACCTTATTGCAGCCAATGCGATTATTCCTGCACGGCTATCCAATTCGTTAATGCCCAATTCCGGATATCTTTGCTTCAATTCAGTCCGCGCAATCTCAATCACACCATGTATCAAGTCATCTGTGTCTACGACATTGCCCTCTCTTGATTTCATCTTCCCTTCAGGCAACTCGACCATCCCATAACTGAAATGATAGCATCCTTCATGGAATTTCCATCCTAATGCCTTGAATATCTCGAATAGGACTTTGAAATGATAATCCTGCTCATTCCCTACGACATAATACATCCTGTTGAAATTAAAATCTTCATGACGTCTCCGCGCCATGTAAATGTCCTGTGTTATATACACTGATGTCCCGTCCTTTCTCAATAACACTTTCTTACCAAGGCCCTTGTTCTCTAAATCAAATATTACTCCATTCTCATCCTCTTGGAATATGCCCTTCTTCAATCCATCATAGATTATCTCTTTACCATGCTTATATGTTTCAGATTCGAAATATTCTTTCTCAATCTCAAAATCTAATTTCTTGTAAGTTTCAGAAAAGCCAGTCAATGCCCATTCATTCATCTTACGCCATAATGCAATAGTCTCTTCGTCTTCGTCTTCCCATTTTTTGAGCAGCGCCTGCGCTTCTTTCTCTATTTCAGGATTCTCCTTCTCCAATCCTGAATATTTGACATAGTATTTACCGACGAAATGATCTGATTTCAGTTTTGACAGTTCAGGAGAATCACCACTGCCTAATCTCTTGTAAGCGAGCATAGACTTGCATATATGGATCCCCCGGTCATTGACTACATTCACTATATGCACTTCATGCCCTTGTTTCTTCAGTATATTTGAAAGGCTTTGCCCAAGCAGCATATTCCTCAAGTGACCAAGATGCAATGGTTTGTTAGTGTTCGGGCCTGGAGACTCTATAAGTATTACCTCTCCACTCTCTTTTTTCCGGCCATAATCATCCTTCTCCGATAGAATCCTACCAATGACATTCTTCACAAACAATTCTTTATTGATGAAGAAATTAAGATAAGGACCTTCGTTCCTTATCAGCTCAAAATGTTTATGATCTTGCTTTATGTTGAATTTAGAGAGGGATTCTTGAAGTTCAAGAGCGATATTCTGAGGGCTCTTCTTCAATTGCTTGGAAAGGATAAAGCAGGGGAAAGCATAATCGCCAAGCTTAGGATCTGGAGGGACTTCTATCAACGATTCTACTTCCTTCAACGGAATTTTTGTCTCCTCATGGATGAGCTTTGCTATCTGATGCCTGAAATCCATGAATTGAAGATAACGTGCATGATTATAAAGTTTTTCAATTATATCGATAGACAAAAATTTATAAACAATCAATTATTCCCGAGAAGCCATGGAATACAAGAAATATGGGAACAGAAAATTAAGACACACAATATCTATACCATTCATATGGATGATGATATTCCCCATGGTATTATTTGACATATTTCTAGAGACATATCATAGGATATGTTTTCGACTTTATGGCATACCTATAGTAAACAGGCAATCTTATATACGAATGGATAGACAAAAATTAAGCTATCTAAAATGGTATGATAAGATAAACTGTGCATACTGCGGATATGCTAACGGACTAATGGCATATGGTGTAAAGATTGCTGGAGATACAGAAAAATATTGGTGCGGAATAAAGCATGTTCCAGGAAACGGATTCAAAGAACCAGCACATCATAAGGATTTCTTGAAATACGGTGATGAAAAGGCATACAAGAATAAGTATTGTAAATTGAAGAAATAAATTTAAGATAAAAAAAATTACTCTGCCTTGGCCTCTTCTTTTATCAAAGGCTCTGCTCCATGCTTTACGACCTTAAGATTGACTTGTGTCGTCTTGTTGAATATCGTGTTTCCTGCAACAGTCCTTCTCAATCTCATACCTTTCCTCTTATACCTGTTCCCTGTTCCAGTTGTTGTAAGGATCGCTTTTCTCATTATCCCATTGACATCTTTTCTCATCGGGAACCCACAATAATCAGAACCGCCTGCAATCTCGAACTCATAACCCGGCATGTCAAGTATCTCGCCATGGAACTTGTCTCCAATCTTCTTGCCGTGCAAAGCTGCGCCTTGTTCATCCTTCAGTTCCTTCTTGATACTCTTCCCTGACTTGTCTGCAATGTTTATCTTTATATCCATCTTTATCTTCTCCCAGAGCATCACTCAAAGAATATAGAATTAATCTTTAACAATTAAACCTATAAACTTCCAGAGCGAACTCAGTCGTTTATGATAAAGGAGAATAACAGGGGATTTATAAAGGTTATTTTTTCAATTTGCGTCAGCTTTCTCAGTCTCCTCAATGACTTTGTTAAGCTCTTCAATTATCACGTCAATGTTTTCAGAAGTCATCCCGTGACCCATGAATCCTTCTTCGAGCGTCTCAAATGATGAAATGCCACAACCTACACAATGGACTCCATAATCCATGATGTATTCTGCCAGATAAGGGAATCTCTCGACTATCTCTGCGATTATCATGTCTTTAGTGATTTTGTTTTCTGGATTTTTTTCCGTTGTTGATTTTTCTTCTTCCATATTATTTCACGACCTTATTCTTGAATATATGTAATCCTAATTTACAGAGCTTCGCTTCTTTCATCAATAATTGCACGACGAATTTACTTGGGAAGTCCCTATCATGTTCGGATAATATCTTTGCATTGTTCTGTTTCTGGAATATATCAATCAATTCATTTGCCTGGTCTTCCTTCATGTGATTCATGAAGTCTCTCATCTGCAAGCTTATCCATAAGTCTTTTCCGAGCTTTTCATTGAATCTCTTCACATATGTTTCCTTGTCTTCTGCAAGGTACATTCCTGAAATCAATCCATAGATTATTCCACCGTATGTTGTCGCTTTGACTTGTGTCGCTGCATCACCGACGAGGAAAATATCTTCCTTGCCCTTCCGAAGTTTTTGTTTCGGATTATATAATGGAATCAATCCCGATTGGTCCTCAATGATTTTTGATGCGCCTAAAATCTTCTTGTAATCATTCAACAATCTTTGATTCTTTAAACCTAAAACACCGACTCTTGCTATATGCTTGTCTTCAGGCACTATCCATGAGAATTCTCCTAAGTCAAGCCTTATCTCTGTTGTGCCTTCCTCTAATTTTGGAAATCTTGCTCGTGCCTGCCATCCCCAGATGAATTTTCTATCGCCATAAATGCCTGCGGCTTTAGCGACCGGGCTTCTTGGACCGTCTGCACCGACAATCATGTCAGTTTCATAAATTTTTTTTGAAGTCTTCAATTGATAATGATTATCTTTCTTTTTATACCCAATAAACTTTTCTCCTAAGTGGATATTCACCCCAGAATCTTTTGCCTTATTGAAAAGGAATTGATCAAATCTTGCCCTGTCAAGGACCATGTTGGTCTTCTTCAGGTCGATGTATATAGATTTGCCATTCGGCGCGACAATCTTGAACCTATCAATCTTGGAGACGACCAAATCATTAGGGATATTCATTATGGAATTGACGCTATCGGTCAATATTCCAGTGCATGCAACTGGTTTGCCAACTATTTTATGCTCTTCGAATAGATGGACATCAGACTTGTGCAATGTCCTCTCCTTCCACGCATAATGGCTTCCTGCCGGCCCTGCACCCACAACACTTATCATCATTCGATGAAATTTAAGGGATTAATATATTTTATGGATAATGCGTGAATATCCCAGAATTTCTTGCCCAAGTAGAAAAACGTGCATAAATAGTCGCTTGGAACAATGCTGGAGAGACACCGAATTTCTTTGCATAACCAATTATTTTTTTCTCATACTTGACGTATTGTTTTGGCGTAAGGCCAGAATTAGGACTTCTGTCTACAAAACCCCTGCACTCTATATATTGCACAGCCCAAGTATCCACAGGAACGATATTTTCATATCCGCTCATCCTGATGAATAATGATGCGAATTTATATCCCACACCATACATATTATCTACCATCTCTTCACGGATTTCAAAACCTTTTTCTTTTTTCTTATCCCTTCTCATTTTATCAGTTATGTCTAATTCATTCCAATTTTCTGCAATAGAAATAACTGCTTTTGTCTTATGACTGCTGAAACCGTATTTTTTAAGTATGTCTCCAACAATCTTTTTGTTCGCAAGCACTTTTTCTGCAGTATTTAGGCCTGCATTCAAAAAATCGTAAAACTGCTCCTTGTGTTTCTTGAAAACCTCCCTATGAGACAGCACAGAATAAAGCAAAACAGTAAAGTGCGGGTTCTCTAAATGATTGACCGTCACACACTTAGAATAATCTTCCGCAATCATCAATGTCCTGCCTAATGCAAAATCATGTCTTTGTGGTTCCCATGTTGCGATATTGGGATTTATTATTAGTTCTGACCCCCTGACTAATTCCGATAAATGCATACAATAACGGAATTGTAATCATTTTATAAAAGTAACGCCACGCATGGATATTTAAACTAAACTTTATAAAACAATAAACATATCTAAAATCATGAATTTCCAGGACTTGCATAAGATAGAGGACCATAAGTTCTATTTAGATAGGGCATTCAAGGAGTCGAAGAAGAAGGGACATGCGCAGTACTTGCGGAGCAATGGCGATAAGACATCAAGGATAAGGACTGCAGAATATGAGAAGATAAGGACTTTCGGGAATGAGATAAGGACAAGATTCGAAGCGATAACAAAGAATTTCCCAAGCATCGATTCTATTCCTGAGTTCTATCAGGAATTAGTCAGGAATACGCTAGATTATGACAGGTTGAAGAAGAGCCTTGGAGCAATAGCGTGGGCATCACAGCAAGTCTCATTACTGACTGAAGAATTCCAGAGAAAGATGAAACATTCAAAGACAGAGAATGACATAAAGAAGATAATGAATGCATACTATGGACGAGCCAGCTCTATAGTGAAACAGGTCAAAGAGAATCTGTCATATGTAGAGGAAGCAAGGAAGACAATGAAAGAATTTCCAACCATAAAGACAGATCTTTTCACTGTCGCGATAACAGGATTCCCAAACATCGGAAAATCGACATTGCTATCAAGAGTGACTCCTGCAAAGCCGGAGATAAAGGATTATGCATTCACGACAAAAGGGCTTAATCTAGGATACTCAAAATATGGCATACATAAAGTACAATTCATAGACACTCCAGGCGTATTGGCAAGAGATAGAAGAAATGCAATAGAAGAACAGGCATATCTTGTGTTGAAATATGTCGCGAACATGATAGTCTATGTCATAGACTTGACTGAACCGTATCCTTTGAAGATACAAGAGAAATTATTGAAGGAATTGAAAGAACACGATAAGCCGATAATCGTTTATTTGTCGAAGACAGACATATTATCTAAAGATATCGTCGCTAAAGCAAAAAGGAAATACAAGGCATGCATCTCTCTAGAAGAATTGGATAAAAAAATAGAAAAAGAGATTAAAGCGTCTCAGTAAGTATCTGACACCTGCAAGGCAACTTATTCTTACACCTTGTCAAAGCATCCTTAGCATACTGCAAGTTCTTCTTGTCAACTTCAACGACAAATATTGGATCATCCTTATCAACTTGCGCAGCCAACCCGACAATCTTTCCGTAAGAACCAGCCATACCAGTGCTCATACGGTCTGCACCTGCACCAGAAGCCAACACATTCTCTCTCAACATGTGATGAGGATACTTCCTCAACTGCATATGATATTCAGTCTTGCCGATCTTTCCTTCTAGAAGCTTATTCCCAGACTGTCTTGCAGACTCTAAAGCATTATGCCTGATCTGCAATGCCCTCTTTGCAATCAATGTCAATCTATACTCGAATTTCTTCTTAACATTACCCATCTCATATCTTACAACCTTACTATGAGGGCTTGCCCTGATGAAAGACTTGGCCCTATACTTAGACTTCCTTGTATAAGGTCTCTTAATCTGAGACGTTCTTGAATATGC
>CAZJFT010000016.1:0-21919 GCA_964545585.1 uncultured Methanosarcinales archaeon | reverse complement strand
GGTGATGTTGTCCTTGAGACCGATAGTCCGGGGACTGGTTTATGGTTATTCATTGGAGTGATGATTTCTGGCATATTATTGTTCATCAATAGGAAACAGATTGCAATTGCTACATCTAAGGTTGCACCTGTTGTTGAAGAGCAATTCCATTCTGTCAAGGCAAGATTCATGTTCAAGCCTAATCAGCAGATGCTTTATTACATGCTTAAGAAGCTTAATGATGGATATTCATATGATGCAATTTCTGAAGTGTTGAAAAAGAAGGGTTATAAGGAGAGGGTGATAGATCATCACACTAAAATCCTTCAATCTGAGGGTCATCAGCCGCATATAAGGTATCCTGGCCCGCAAAAGTATCATATCCCTGCTAGCAAGAAGGCCAAACTGATAAATGACATACAGGAGTACACCAGAATCCACATCCATGAAGGTTTCAGATTGGATGACATCAAACAAGTCCTATTGTACAGTGGCCATCCTTACGATCTGATTGAAGAAGCGATTCATGGGTAGAGCATTTTTACAAAGTATTCATGCCCATTTAGTATTATGTGTTTTTTCTGGAGCTCTTTCTTGAATGTTTCCGTAAGGTTTTTTTCTTCTGTCATTAAGAGATGTATCTTTACTGAATATGTCAATTCTAGCTTCTTTACTGCATCACGTATAGAAGAATCTTTTGACAGCACTAGCAGGTCTATATCTTTGTATCTTGCATCATTGACTGCTGATCCGAATATTAGCATCTTCGCATCATAATGCTTTAAGGCCAGATATACCCTTTTGAATATTTCTTTCTTTAGGAATTCGAACAACCTCTCCTTCTCACATATAGCAATATATTCATATGTCAATGGATTTTCTTTATTTAACCTATAGAATAGGAACCTCTCACGCTTATCTGCAATGAGCACATTCTCTTCTGCAAGCTTCTGCAAATGTGCTTTCATTGTCTGATGCGGCCTTTTGAAGTGTTTTGAAAATTCGCTTAAGCTTATTGATTTATTTATTTCATCTAGGAATAAAACCAAGTATGTATAATAATTTACCATAAGGTAAATAAATTTACTTATATTTATAAATTTTACTAGAGATAACGTTTCTAGCAGCAGTTATCTGCGCTTCAGAAAATCCATCAATCATCTTTCTGATGGATAAGAGCAATTCAGCAAGCTTTACAGAATCGAAATCTATAGGTATATCTTTAAGATAATACTGATTGTCTATACGCAACTCCTTATCATTATCAAGCAACCGAGATAATTCAAGACCAATAATGCCCTCATCCTCTAGCAGCCTAATCAATTCTATAGTGCATGAATGTATCTCAGACTTTACACCGATCTTCATGAGAATTGCGTATGCCGCCAGATATTCTGTGTAATATTTGTGTGTCGCAAGCCACATGTTAGAGCCAGAATTCTTACTCAAGTTAGCCACAAGCAATGTCTCTTCAGCACTCCTGAAATATTCATCAGCCAAATCATCATTAGGAGGAATTAATTTCATTCCATGATTGATGCACCATTCCAATTTGTCAACCATTAAGTGATTAGCGTAAAATCCTTTATATGCCTTGCTTAGAAATTTTCGAAAGAATTACGGATATAAAAATAAAAAAAAATAAATTATCCGTTTATGCAACGGACCTCACACCACGCACGCACTGCCTTTACACTCCAGTAACCGTTTAGGTTTCCATTGATGTCGCAAAGCTGGTATGCTGATGCTGATGTTGATTCTTTTGTCTTCTGGCCAGTCAAGTAGCAGAACATGTGCTTACCCATACTACAAGTTTTTGTGGATCCACTGTTGTAATTGTCGCATGCATAATAGTCCATTGTAAATTCTGCTGTTCCAGGCTCTCCCTGCGGACCTTGTTCTCCTTGTGGACCTGCTGGACCTTGTGGACCTTGTGGACCTATTGCTCCATCTGCTCCAGGCAATCCTTGTTCTCCCTGCAATCCCTGGATTCCTTGTATACCTTGGATTCCTTGATCACCAGTATCGCCTTTTGGACCTACATCTCCTTGTGGACCTTGTGGACCTGTATCTCCAGTATCGCCTTTATCTCCCTTGTCACCCTTCGGCCCAACATCTCCAGTGTCACCTTTCAATCCTTGTATCCCTTCGTCTCCCTTGCAAGAATAGGCTACTGCAAGCAATGGCACATCAGTTACTTCTTGATATATTCCATCATTGTTTGTGTCTCTATAGAAGGATATCTTGTCTCCACCATTCACGCATTCAGCTCCTGCATCAGTAACATCTGATACAACACCGAATCCTTGATTGCCCTGATTACCTTGTATTCCTTGTTCTCCCTGTGGACCTTGTGGACCTGTCTCTCCAGTATCGCCTTTATCTCCCTTGTCACCCTTTGGCCCTGCTTCACCAGTATCACCTTTAGGACCTTGTGGACCAACTTCTCCTTGTAGACCTTGTACGCCTTGTATTCCCTGATCTCCTTTTAGACCTTGGCAATCGAATACATCAACAAAACCATCGTCATTGATATCTTCTTCAATGTCTGGGATCCCGTTTATGTTTAAGTCCCAACAATGTATTCCGGTGGCACCTGTATCTCCAGTATCACCTTTCGGGCCTGTATCTCCAGTATCACCTTTGTCTCCCTTAGGACCTACAGGACCTTGCTCACCTTGCAATCCTTGAATTCCTTGTATACCTTGGATTCCTTGATCACCAGTATCACCTTTAGGACCTACATCTCCTTGGTCACCCTTATCACCTTTGTCTCCCTTAGGGCCGATATCTCCTTGAGGACCTTGTATCCCTTGATCACCAGTATCACCCTTATCTCCCTTGTCGCCTTTTGGACCCTGAGGACCAACAGGACCTTGTGGTCCTTCCGGACCAGGTGTCAATTCTATAGTATCTATTTGTCCTTGCAAGTCAAGTATCTTTGTATGCAACCATTCCAAGGCATCAAATACTGATGAATCAACCCATGTGCCCGAGAATCCTATCAAGTCAGATCCTAATCCAGGCAATGTCGAACTCAATTCCTGTTTCGTATAATAATCTGCCGGATTGAACACGTCACATGCAGTGCCCATCCATCCAGGATTACATTCACATGTGCTTGGCGCAACACATGAACCATGCACACATTCAGGAAGGCACACGTATTCAATCGATAACTTCAATGAAACAATCGCTTCATGATTGAATACATCCTTGACTGTCCCTTCAACATTATATAATCCTATTGGATAATTGTCTGGTATCTCCATCGGAACATCTAATGCTTGTATGTCATGTTTTGCTGCATCAACCAATGTCATTGTTTTTGTTCCATCACCTTTTATATATGCAAATGGATTTACACCATCTGCTGCATTCTTCAAGTATGTCAAGTATGGCTCTGGAACCCCTCTTGCATCATAGTATGCCTTCAATGCATTCTTCTCATCTGTTGTCAACCCTTTCAAGAACAATCCGAAATATTCTGCCTTAAGATTTTGGTTCGCAACAGTTCCTGCATCAAAGCTTATCAAATGACTATTTGCTGCAACACCATTTATTTTCAGAACATATCCATCAACCAAATTTCCAGACAAAGGAACTGCCCCATCCAAGAAACCTGTTATTGTCAACTGCAATGGCTGACATGCAGGTTGTGCAGTACATTCTGAATCATCACAATCAGTGTCTCCATCGCCATCATTGTCTATGTCATCATTACAATTTGCTTCTGACAATGCACATCCTGTTATGTCGAAATCGTATGCCATTATGTTTGTTGTAGGATAATTATCCCATCCAGGGTATGCTCCATACTGGAACTCATCCCACGCATACAATCCTCTTGCAGGATCATTATTCAACACTTTCACATCACCATAAGTATCCACTAAAGGTGTGTTGCCATCTACCGCAACAGAGATGCTTCCATCAGATATTGTCATGACAATGTCAAAAATATTATCTGCAGGCGCATCATAATCAAAGAATACTTGTATGATTTCTCCATTCAAATTACCATCTGTAGGGCCAATCCTGAATTTTCCATTAGCCATCTTATAGATATAGATGTACGCACCGCTTTGATAGCCTGTCTTTCCATCCTCCATATGTTTCTTATCAATAAGTCCAATGTAAGATACAGAGCCGGAGACCATTGTGCTTACATCAATCGTACCAGTAAATACTGTCGGAGTATTCTCTGGATCACACACTATTGCCGGATTTGCCCATTGATATGCATGCGAATATCCCGCAGGAGCAGGATTGCCCACATGTCTTAAATACCATAATCCATTCGAAGCACCAGCATCAGAAAGCACACCTAAACTGCCAGCGAATTCATTTGAAGGAAGTACTTCCACAACACACTCAGAAGAACATCCATCACCATTTAATATATTACTATCATCACACTCCTCGCCTGACTCAACAATATTATTACCGCAGATTGTTGAATCGCACGCATCTGGAATGCCGTCACCATCAACATCTATATTATCATTACCTCCAGGACATAAATCTCCAACATCACATACACCATCACCATCAGTATCTGGACCATCATTCAAAGTTGAGGAAGTATATGAAGGCCAAGGCACATCATTAGGAGTTGCTGAAGTTGTAGGATTCTGTGAACAATCATCACAACCATCAACATCAATATCTTCACATATGCGCGGATTCAATGGTGCAACATCATCACCATCAAGAACACCATCATTATCATCATCAGTATCCGTCTCATCAGGAGTCCCATCACCGTCTGTATCTGTCAAGACAACACATACTCCTCCTTCATCTTTTTGAGTGTCGCAGTCATTATCCAATGTGTCACACGATAATTCTTCAAATTCATAATATGTAGAATATGATCCATAATCACATACCCATCCTCCAGAACCGGTACATGTCTGTTTACTTCCAGCACATACACCACTTTGCAAAGGACATAGTGTACTTACTAAATTGTCATCAGCCTGCAAATCACAATCATCATCAAGACCATTACATGTCTCTGTTGCGCCAGGATGAACAGAAGCGCGTGTATCATCACAATCATCATTTGTGTCATCTGCACCATCAGAATTGCTTACACTACATGAGCTTATGCCTATGCCGTTTACAGCCACATATGTGTTATATGATATGACATTTGAACCATAACCATCATTATCTGAATCAGTATAACAATTTATATATCCACTACAATCCTCATCAAGATTATTGCCCGGAATTTCCATACCTCCAGGACTAATCCATTCATTATCATCATTACAGTCAGTTCCCCCACAAGCAGAGGATTTGTATCCATCAGCATCTGCATCTAAATCATCGATAAATCCATTGCAATCATCATCTAAACCATTACCGCAAACTTCTGCTGCACCAGGATGAACAGAATCCCGTGTATCATCACAATCAGGCAGAACACAGCCTTCACCATATCCATCTAAATCATTATCAACGCATTCTGCCTTAGCAGATGCCATCATCAACAAACCTAACAAAACTAACAGAACTATTGTTTTCTTCATTGCAATCCCTCCACACAAATAAACTATTTTTCCTATGTTTATTCTCACCTAGGGTTGCTTATAACGCCAAAAAAAGCAAAAAAATAAGGCAAACTAATGCCTTCTACTAATCATGAAAATTCCTAAAGCGCCAATCAATGCCAATCCGCCAGCAATGACTCCAAATTCTGGGACTTCTTGTGGGTCATCGTCTGAATGGCTCTTCACGAGTTTTATCTCGTCTATGATTATAGAGTTTGTCCCTACACATGTATACACATATAGTCCTACTCTTATCTTCTTGTATTCTATGTCGCTTCCTATTTCAGAAAGGTCCATCGTGAAGTATCCCTTGTCAGAAGGGAATGCAGTGTATGGTGTCGGATCTAAATCAATATAGTACTGATAATGTCCACCCACAATATCTTTCCCATACCATAAGTGTTGTCCTAATATATTATCATTGTTGTCCAATACAAAAATGACCACATAAGGGAAATTGTAGTATGTGCCGCTATACTCAAATTCAAGATATGCTTGCAACTCTGTCTTGTCAGTATTATGTATGCCTTTGAGATCATAATCTTTGGTTATGTATTTTGTATCACAATACATTACTGTATTGCCGTATACTGACGTCTTTATTGCTGTCCCGCCATCATATGGAGAGACTATCTCCTGATATGTAGGTGTAGGGTTATAACCCGAATAATACTGGTACCATGTCGACAAGCTTCCAGAATCGACATCATCCAAATCTATAGTCTCTGCATTTACTAATCCAATGCATAATACGAACAATAAAAATGTTAATAGTTTCTTCATCTTAATCCCTCCTCGTGTAAGCGAATATTCCTAATGCGCCGATTAAAGCCAAACCGCCAGCAATGACTCCAAATTCTGGGACTTCTTGATTGCCACCATCGTAAACCCCTTCGCATGCTATCCAGTCATACTCATGAGTATATCCATCCCAACAGTTAGAAGTTCCATAAATCTCTGGATTGCACATTGAGCATCCCCAGTCTCTTATTGCACTGAATCCTGATGAAGAGTCTTCTGAACATCCAGGAGAATCTATTGTAGTCAATACTTGTCCATTCCATGTCGCAACACCCTGCGGACCTAATACAGTCACTGCCTTGCTTAATATCCATGTATGATAATCATCTAATGCTCTTATCTCTGTCAATGCCTCATCAGCCTCTGATGGCGAAGTAGGCGCATACCAATTCATCCCCTGCCTTTCACAGAAGTCTTCATAATTGCATATGTTTATCGTAGGATTAGTCTTGAATATTGAGACTGTCTTCCCAGAGATGTCTAATGTTTGGAAAAAAGTTGCATCTGCAGTTCCTTGGAATCCATCACAATACGATACGTCATCAACTGCACTTGCAAATCCAATGACTAAAAAGAATACGAACAATAATGTTAGTCTCTTCATCTTTTTCAACCCCCATTGAAACTTGATTTATTTTTTGATACTATGAACGAACAAAAAAAAATGAAATATTATTGTTTTCGCACATAAGCGAACACTATTATTGCGCCTATTATTGCAACCATCAATCCTAATAGTCCGAATTCAGGTATTTCGCGGCCATTGCAATCATCATGAACTACCCAGAACTCTTCAATATTTCCAGTTATCTGATATGATAAATATCCTTCTGGATGCGTATCATCTATGACGTATGGATCGCTCCAATCGCACCATGGTGCTATAGGGAAAAAATATGTTGCTGCACATTTTGTGTTCCCGAATGCTGAAGCGTCAGGTCTCAATGCCCATTCTTCCTCATTTGCGACATTCCTCCATCCATCACCTATCAATGATGCATCTGGGACTATCCCCCAATCTGCTGATACGGGTGCAAGCCATGCCCACCATAATCCATTATGGTAGACTGCGTAAGATTCATCTGCCTGATAGCAATGCTGCACATCATTATCAACGACTGCCATTGCTCTCAAGAATTTCGGCGCCAGGTCATCATTTGTGGCCTTAGTCGATAGCTCGGCCGAGACAAAAGAAATCAATAACAAAAATATAACAACGTATGCTGCATATCTCATTGTATCCCCCACAATAAAATTAAAAAAAAGTTAAAAATATTTAGTGCCTTCTAGTGAATGCAAAAATTCCTAAAGCGCCAATCAAAGCCAAACCGCCAGCAACAACGCCAAACTCTGGGACCTCTTCTGGGTCATCCCAGCAGAATACCACGTGGCTTAATCCTGCAGGCTTGCCATTTGGGTTGTTTGGTGATACTAATCCTGTATCACTCAATGCTGCAGGGTCATAATAATATACATTTGCATCATTGCCGCCTTTTGAAATGACTGCATCAATTGGGAATGTTGAGCTCCAGTCAAAGTATACTGGCTCTGACTCGTCGTCCAATGTCAATGTTATACCATCATATGTCCCTGATACTGGAGGGTCAATCTTCAATTCATTATCGTAATCACCTATGTCTGCACATGTAGGATTCCAATTTTCTGGCTTATCCTTATCAACTTTTGCTGTAGCAAAACTTGCTATCAAAGCAAACATCAAAAATAAAACAAGTATTTTCCTCATTTTTTACCTCCTACACCCCTCTTAAAAAAAAATGTTAGTGAGAAAGATTTAGTTCTTTCTCCTTATTGCGAATATTGCTACTGCACCTATCAATGCTAGGCCTGCTGCTACAACACCGAACTCTGGTATCTCTGGAGTACCGTTCTCTGTGTCTATGAATCCATCATCTCCAGTGCTTGGGACTGATGCTATCCTGCTTCCCTTGCCTGATGCTGTTGATTCCTGTAGATATATGTTCACTCCTGCCATGTTCTTGTTTGTGTTGCCTTCTGCATCCATTGTCACTTTTCCTTCTAATTTGAAGAATTTCTGTAATGGATCCATCTTTATGCCTTCTATCCCTGATGTGACTGCAAAGTCATTTATTGCCTTACCGTCTAATTTCAGGTCTGTGAATGTCATGCTGTTGCTGCCGTAGAATGATGTCTGTCCTTGCAATACTATATATTTGAACTCGTCATTCGTTAGCTCTACCTGCAATGAATTCCCATCTATTGTATAAGTCAATATTTTGCTTATTGAATCATATTCCAATGAGAAATCCACTGTCTCCCCTACTTTCCATTCATATGCTGAGAATGCTAGGACATCTTCTCCCTGCATTATTGCATTGTCTCCACCATATAAGGTGTGTATAGAATATATTTCTTTTCCGTCATCCAAGCATGCTGTCCCGCAGTAATCTGCAGCAGTCACACCTGATAACAACAAAACAAATACTAATGTGTATGCTAATAGTTTCATTTTTAACCCCCAATATAACAGTAACTATAGATTAAGGGAATACATATTGGTTTATAAACATTTCGTTTTTTTGCATGTATTTTCCTTACTTTTGAGTAATTATTGATTTTCCGTTTTCTTTCCACCCTTTCCGGAAAAACAACTCATAGTATCTTTTTGATACTATAAAACATATCTATTATTTAAAACTTTTGATAAAAAAAGCAAGAAAGTATAATAAAATATATCTAAAACGACAATCACTCTGACAATGATTCGATATCATCAATAGAATCATCAATCATACCAGTATCCCTATACTCAGAATATTCTGACTCTTCATCATCTTCAACGATAGGATCAGTTATCACTGTGGTATTTGTCATATTAACAACAGGAGTCTCATTGACAATAGTATCATTGACAACAGGAGTTGTCTCATTAACTTCTGGGATAACATCTATCGTATTGTTCTGCTCAGTATCAGTCATATTGCTAGTGATGTTCGGTATCACTGGATCGACAACTTTCGTCTTGCATCCGGCAAACAATGCCAAAGACAATATCAATAATAGTATCGCTGCAGCCTTCATCTTGATCCCTCCAATCCGTCAATGAAATCATCCCATTCATCCTTGACATTCTCTAATACTCTTATCCTGTCGCCTGCTGTAGGAGAGTTCTGCAATGCAAGCTTCTGCTGCTCCATGTAAGCTATAATGTCTATCACTGAATCTTCATCTGCGAGATTCTTATCAAGCATCAATTCTGCCCTATATATAAGTGAGTGTATCCTTAATTTTGCCAGATTGTTAACGTCAGAATTCAATCCGAACAAGCAGTCTGCATCATTGCATTGATTTTTTCTCTGCATGAAATTATTCATGTTCAACTGCTGTCTTAAGCATGAGTCTGTATTCCTGAAATCATTGCCCCAGCATTTTTGCACTGCAGAATACCTGTTTATGCATGCATTCTTCCCTTCTTCATCGAATGAGCCGGTGCATTCCTCTGGCATGTATGCGATTTCCAATCCTTGTGGAGGATTCTTGTCAAGATTCAATCTGCATTCAATCCTTTGCTTCAATGTCGGCTGCTCCCTGCATTCTAATGATGCGCTTAATTCTGATACATACTCGCATTCCATAAGCTCTAATGGCCAATCATTATCTGCGCCAGGACAGATAGAAATCAATTCACATGTCCTTGTCTGAGTCCCTTCAGTAGAGCATGCACTCCATTCAGTGCATTCATAGATGTCTTCAGTGCAATTCTCCTCTGCATTAACAGATACGACCACCGATAATGCAGCTATCAAAAAAAATGTCATCAATAATATTTTCTTGTTCATTTTATTTGCCCCAACAAGTTAGTAGTAAAATTAGGATAGTTTTATGTTTTATAAAGTTTATTAAAGAAAAAATAGAAAATACAATAAAAAAATAACCGGTGCAATTACACGAACTCAATTCCTAAGACATCCTGCATGCCTTTCTTTCCAGTCTTCTCTTCGACTTGAGTCCTTCCCGTTATCTGTGAACTCTTCACACCAGTAACTATCAACATTACCCTAACTGCACCATTCATGTCTTCTGATATCTGTGCACCCCAAATTATTCTTGCATCCTCATCAAGCTTTACAGATATAGCCTCGACTATCTTTTTCGCTTCCGAAAGCGTCAAGTCTGTCCCGCCAACGACATTTATCAATGCGCCATTCGCGCCTGCAACATCCACATCAAGCAACGGATTATGCAATGCCTTGTCTGTCGCCTCCATAGCCCTATTCTCCGTGTCTGATTCTCCTATACCTATCAAAGCAACTCCACCGTTCCCCATGACTGCTTTCACATCAGCAAAATCTAGATTAACCAATCCTGCACGAGTGATCAATTCAGCAATTCCCTTGACCGCATTAGTCAATATCTCGTCTGCGACCTTGAATGCAGTATGCAATGGCAAGTCTGGAGCCAATTCAATCAATTTGTCATTAGGAATAACAATCAATGTATCGACATTCTTCTCTAGATTATCAAGACCATACATTGCATTCTCATATCTCCTATGACCTTCCATCGTGAATGGTATAGTTACTATACCGACTGTCAATGCGCCCTGTTTCTTTGCAACCTCTGCAGCTACACCGACGGAGCCAGTTCCTGTTCCTCCACCTAGACCGCATGTCAAGAATACCATGTCTGCTCCTGCAAGTGCGCTCTTCAGTTCATGCTCCTGCTCATGTGCAGCATCTTCTCCTATCTTCGGGATCCCGCCTGCACCTAACCCTTTAGTCAATTCTTTTCCTATCAGAATCTTTTTGTCTGCAGTAGTATAAAGCAAGTCTTGAGCGTCAGTATTCAATGCGATTGTCTCTGCACCGACGACACCGACTTCAGAAATCCTGTTTATAGTGTTGTTTCCTGCTCCTCCGCAGCCTACAACTTTTATTGATGCCTTCTGTTTTGAAAGCATTTCCTCAAGCTCTGCATCCATTATGTTCCTTTCTGCAGGCTCCTTTACTAGTTTCGGATGATGTAGTTTGTCCATGATAACACCTTTTTTAACCCATTATTGAGTAATAAATATCATATTTTAAAAATTTTGTTAAACTTTGAACTCTATCTCTTTGATTTTTGTCAATCGTTTTATCTCATTCGCTATCGGCTCATTCAATTCCTTAGGCACATCGACTCCATAAGAGATTATTGCCTTCTCGCCATCAACTTCAACATTCTTGTATGGGATCTTAAGGAAGTCAAGCACGCCCTTCGCTTTCTCTGACTCTTCTTCGACAATACGTTTTATGTCTATATCGTATGTTATGTCCTGTGATGCTAATGGATGGTTGAAATCGACAATGACTCTCCCGCCATTCACTGTCCTTATTATTCCCCTATGATCATCAAGCTCCACTTCAAGACCTGGAACAGGCTGTATCTGGTTCTTATGGAATTCTTTTATGGACACAAGCCTTAACAATTTTGCATCCTTCTTACCGAATGCATTCTCCAAGCTGACTGTGTGCTTGCCTAATTTTTTTGCTATCAAGAAATCATCAAGTCCCTTCAATAATTGTCCCTCGCCTACGCATATCACTAATGGCTTGAACTTTACATCCTTATTATATATATTGTGCTTCTTCGCCTCACTCTCTATCGTAGTGTCGAACACCATGCCTGTATTGTTCACTTTAGCAGTGAAATCCATCTCTATGAAATCTCCTTTCTGAATCATTTTAAACCTCAATCCAAGGATTAGAAGTCGATTTAAAAATGTTTCCTTGACTTCAGGAAAGCGATTATCCTATCCACATTCTTTTCTATATTCGACTCATCTGTCGTGTCAAGGATGAAATCAAAATTTGTTTCATTAGCATAATCTATACCATAATATTTTTTATATCTGTAATTGTCCACTTCTATTCGTTCTTGATTTAATTTTTTCTGCTCTTCAATATTCTTTGGCTTCTCCTGATTGCGCCATTGCTTGTCATTGAATATCCTGGAGGCGCGGACATCTTCCGATGCTGTTATGAATAATTTTATTGAATGTGGTATGAAATGGAATGCAATTTTTCCTTCTATTATTATGTCGTCTTTCTCTTTTCCTAATCTCTCCTGATATTTATCCGCGTCTATATCTGTCGATGGATCAGTCTCACCGAGCTTATTGAATTCCTCTAGTGTCATCCCTTTCTCTTTTGCCATTTGCCGACGGAGCATTCCAGTACTGAAGAATTCATATCCTAATCTTTTCGCAAGCGCCTTCCCTATCGTGGTCTTCCCGCTTCCAGGTGTACCAGTGATTGTGATGATCATTCAAATAAAAGATTATTAAGAAGTATTAAAATATTACTAAATTTTAAGCATTAAAACTTATTGTTTATCAGCATTTTTCTCTGCAATTATGTTGTTATGCAATTGCTCAAGCAATCTCTGATGATAATCACGTGTGCCTACGATATATTGTCTGAAAGTCTCATTCTTCTTTATCTCTTTCTTCCCGCTAATGTATGTTGCTGCTCCAACAATTATGGCGCTTGCTGCAGCCACTAAAAAATCTGGGTGTATGACCATCATGAACATTCCTGATAATGAAGAATACCCTAAAGTCCTTGAATGCAATGCAGCATATTGCCCTCCTAAAAGAGATTCATATTCATTTATCTCGTCATTAATCTCTTTCCAATAAAATTTTCTCCTATATAACCCTTCAACTTCATATGCGAGAAATCTTTGTAATTCCCTATTTGTTATTTCATCCAAATCAAACTTGTGCATATGTTTTTTTGCACGATATATCAATTCATCTAGAGGAGTGCTGGAAGTATTATTCACTTCAGTAACGTATGATTGAAATTCTTCCCTGTGCGATATGATGGCATTTTTTATTTTTTCAGTATCCATTTTAATCTAAAGACATATTAGAGTATAATTCCCCTAGTATGTTCTTCTCGTATTCTTCTGTGCCCTTAATTCGCGATAGCCGTACTTTTTCTGATTCTATCCCACCAGATTTAAGTAGTTTAAGACCTAAATAAGAGCCGATAGCAAACGATGCAACAGTTAAATAAACATTATGAAATGTCAGATGTGCCAATGCACCTGCAGGTAATCCCCCCATCGTTCCCCAGAACACGCCGCCCATTATTTTATGTGTGGTCTTTGGAGAATTGTTGTTTTTTTCTGATTCTAACAATTCTTTTTCAAAATCACGCTTATACATGCTTTCTACGTGATTTTTGAAATATGATAAGAATATCTCTTTTTCGAAGCTTTCTGCTTGTAATCCTAAGACGTAATCATATGATAACTCTACAAATTTATCTACTGATTTATATTTTATGTACATATCATTCTTGTTCTTATGATATGATTCATCGAATGTTTCTATTATGCTGTTTATTGTGCTCTTGTCCATTGGGCAAAGGATTTTTTCGTCATTAATAAATCTTTCTATTTATAACCACTATTAAGTAACTATTAACTCACTCTTCTTTCATTATTCTTCCCTTAACAATATTTATAAATTGCATATTATTCCCTAAAAAAGAACAAAAAACAAAAAAATAAAAATATAAAAAAGTGTGATTGTTGAGGGGGCAAAAAATGGCTAAGGATTATCAACCGATATTCATTCTACCAGAGAACACTCAGAGGACTACTGGGAAGAATGCTCAAAGGAACAATATAATGGCAGCAAAGCTTGTTGCAGATATCGTCAGGACGACACTCGGTCCTAAGGGCATGGATAAGATGATTGTCGATTCTTTAGGCGAAGTCATAATAACAAATGATGGCGTAACAATATTAAGAGAGATGTCAATAGAGCATCCTGCAGCAAAGATGCTTGTCGAGATCGCAAAGACGCAGGAGTCAGAAGTAGGGGATGGAACGACTACAGCAGTTGTCCTCGCTGGTGAATTATTGAAGAATGCAGAATACCTTCTTGACCAGAATGTGCATCCTACTGTAATAGCTAAAGGTTACAAGATTGCATCTGAAAGAGCGAACAGCATACTTGAAGATATCGCTAAGCCCGTTACAGAGAACGATAAGGAATTATTGAAGCAGATTGCGATAACTGCAATAACAGGGAAGGAAGCAGAATCGAGCAAGGCATTGCTTTCAGAATTATTGGTCAGGGCAGTCACCGAGATAATGGAGAAGAAAGGCAACAAGATACATATAGACAGGCACGACATAAAGATTGAGAAAAGCGTCGGCGGCTCAGTAAAGGATTCTGAACTGATAGAAGGGATAGTCCTTGATAAGGAGAAGACACATCCAGGTATGCCATCGCAAGTGAAGGATGCAAAGATCGCATTGATAGATTCTGCATTAGAGATTAAGAACACTGAGATTGATGCGAAGATTCAGATAACTGATCCTGAAAAGATGCAGGCATTCCTCGACATGGAAGAGCGGATGCTTAAAGGGATGATTGAGCGCATCACGAATTCTGGAGCGAATGTAGTGTTCTGCCAGAAAGGCATCGATGATTTAGCGCAGCATTATCTTGCAAAGAAAGGCATATATGCATGCAGGCGCGTGAAGAAAAGTGATATAGAGCAATTAAGCAAGGCTACAGGGGCAAAGATAATCACTGAATTAAAAGACTTGTCACCAAGCGACTTAGGACATGCAGGCATCGTTGAGGAAGTCCAGGGTAAGAATGAGGACTTCATGACTTATGTAAAGAATTGCAAGAATGCTAAAGCAGTCACATTGCTTGTGAAAGGAGGAAGCGACCATATTGTTGCAGAAATAGAACGCGCAATGGAAGATGCGATAGGAGACTTGATATCTGCATTGAGGCATGGGAAAATTGTCGCTGGCGCAGGAAGCACAGAGATAGAGGTAGCAAAACAATTGCGTGAATTCTCAGAATCATTGTCAGGAAGGGAGCAGCTTGCTGTAAAGGCATTCGCTGATTCGCTTGAAGTGATTCCAAAAACATTGGCAGAGAATGCAGGACTAGATCCTATAGATATAATAGTGGCATTGAAGTCTGCACATGATAAGAAACAGGTATGGGCGGGTGTCGACGTGCATTCAGGAAAAGTTATGGATGCATGGAAAGAAGGCATCATAGAGCCATTGAAAGTCAAGACACAAGCAGTGAGCAGCGCATCAGAAGTCGCGACGATGATATTGCGGATTGATGACGTCATCGCTGGAAGCAATCAAGGTCCAAATCCTGGAATGCCGCCAGGCGGAATGCAGATGCCTGAATATTAAATTCTATAATTTTTTCAATTATCTATAAGATATATTCATAACCATTATATACTCCAGTATATATTATATACTATGCAGAAGAAGAAAAAGTATAATTGCACGGTATGCAACACTATATGGGAATGCTATGTATATGATGAGTTCTCTACACCTTTCAGTATATGCCTATACTGCTTGATGGATGTCGAAAGCGCATTCAGGAGGCTTCCCGCAGTCACAGAGACATGCACATTATGCGATACGAGCAAGGAATGCCATAGGATTATATTGAGCAACAATCCTGTGCGCAACGAGATTTTTATCTGCAATGATTGTTTTTCTAAGATAAAAAATCTGATGAAAGAGAAGAAGTGAATTGAAGAATCACTCTTTCCGTATTATCCCATATCCTATCAATCTGAATCTTGTTCCTACACGACGAGAGATTGTGACCTTGCTTCCTGCATCTGCACATACAGGCAGTTTCAGCTTGCATTTGACTTTGTTCTTCGATATGCTCTGGACAAAACCTACTGTTGCTGCAGAATTCACATTCAACATCAATATCTCATTGTTCTTTATAGGCTCCACTTTCAAGTCATCTTTAGCACCTACAACCCTCTCAAGAAGATGACATTCAAGCTCGAAATTATACCATATCTTAGGCAGTTTTCCAGGAATCCCTACAACATTCCCCGTCAACTTATCTGAATTTACTATGCTTGGATCAAGGTCTGTCATTATGGCAACACTTCCTCCAGGATGCAATTCATCAACAGGAGTAGAACCTGTCATCGCTGATCTTATCGTTGTGAACAATGGCTTTGCGACTATCTGATTTGCTTCCTCCATTATCCTTCCAGGCCTTATCTCAACCCTGTCACCTTTCTTCAATATCCCCTTCATCACTGCACCACCAAGTATCCCTGCCTTGATATTCTCAGGAGTGGTGCCTGGCTTATTCACATCGAATGATCTTGCAACAAGCATTATCGGATCCTCTGTCTCATTCCTTTCCGGGGTAGGTATGTATTCTTCTATAGTCTTTATCAGAAAATCTATGTTTATCTCATGCTGTGCGCTTATTGGGACTATCGGTGCATTCTCAAAGCTTGTCCCTTTCAAGAATTCTTTTATCTGCTCATGATTCTTCAATGCCCTTTCAGAGCTAACTAAGTCTATCTTGTTCTGTACAACAACAACATTCCTTATCCCTGACATCTCTAATGCCATTAGATGCTCTCTTGTCTGAGGCTGAGGACAGAACTCGTTCGCCGCAACAAGCAACAATGCACCATCTATTATCGCAGCACCTGAAAGCATCGTAGCCATCAATGACTCATGCCCTGGCGCGTCGACGAATGATACCTTCCTGACTAATTCAGTAGGCACGTTGTGAGTTGGGCAGGTTTTTTTTACAGTATAGCATTCAGGCTCGTCGCATTGTGGGCATCTCCTAAAGCTTATATCTGCATATCCTAATCTTATTGTAATTCCTCTCTTTATCTCTTCAGAATGAGTATCGGTCCATTTCCCTGTAAGCTTCTCTGTAAGTGTAGTCTTCCCATGGTCTACATGACCCACTAATCCAATATTAAGAACTGGCTGTATATTTTCAGAACTCTCTAACTTTTTTTTCTGTTCCTTTACTTTCTTCTTGAGCTCATGTATCTCCTGCTCTTTCTTCGCATCGACTTCCTTCTTCTTTGCCATCTATTCTCAGAAAAATATGCTTATTTATAAAAATGATGTTTTTATTAGAATGAACCGTTCACTTCACATTCTTCTTGCGTATCTCTTCTGCAATATCTGATATCTTTTTGCTGTCCTTTTCCAAATCTTTTCCTATCTTGTATGAATCATCCTTAGGGACCTCATCATGTCCCTTCTGCATCAACGTCTTTATCGCATTCTTCCTATAGAGTTCAAGGCTTTTATCCTCATAGAGTTTCCTCTCCTCTTTCTTCACAGGATCTACGGGCACCCTTTTAGGCACTATGCTATGGAAGTTCTGATGTTTCTCATGATATACGCCGACTATCTCTATGTCGCTTCCGAACCGAGGATTTATGCTTATCGTGCTGTGGAAGAACCCCCTGCCTGGGAAGTCTATCTCAACCATCCTTGCCTCGCGCACTTTCTTAATCAACACCGCTGTAGCAAGCATCCTCAACACTCCTGATGTTAGCAATATCAAGGGGATGTTTGAAGTGACTAGTACAGGGTATATCTTTGTCAAAAGGCCACCTAATGTCGCTCCCAAGAATACACCTACTCCTACAAGGAAATTATAATATGCGATATTCTTCACCCTGTCTTTTGGTGTTGTCGCATCGAACAGGAAGCTTGAAGTGCTCAAGTTGAATGCAGCCCATGCTATGCCTGCAAATATCTCTTCAACAAGGAGAAATATGAACAGCCATGTAGGATTGTTTATGTATACCGCAAGAACCAATAATAATGGGCTGAATGGCACAAGAAATCCTGATATTGTAAGCACTCTTTTCGATCCATGCTTATCTATCATCTTTCCCCATATGCTCATTGCAAAGAAGCTTGATGCGATGCTTGTAGCCATTATTATAGTGAAGTATAAGTATCCTAATTGTAAGTCTTTTAGCAGGTATAATGCAAAGAATGGGAGGCTTACTGATGCGGCCATCTTCAATAATAATACATACATCACGAATATACCGTAATTGTTTTTTGTCATCCTCTGCATGAATGTCAGGAATGATGCATTATCTTTTGGAGGGACATATTTCGGGTCATACACTTTTTTCTTGTAGAATGCTGCCATCAACCTGGAGATGAACGCTACAAAGAACAATATGCCGAACCCTACGAATACATAGAATGCCTTTCCATTATCGAATTTTTGGAAGAAATTGATTAGCAATCCTGCAATAAATGTAGCTATGAAATTCACAAGATTGATTATCCTGTTCCTGTTCCCAAAAAATTCTCCACGTTTATCCTCAGATATCAAATCACCTAAAAGACTGTTATATATCGGACCCTGGAAATGCCCAAGAATTGCCTCGATAGTAACCAACAGCAACACTAACCATAATTGGTCCTTTGCGATGAATGGCACCAACAATAATGGTAACCAAATGAATGCCTGGAAGAATGCGGTCCAGAATATCAATTTAGACCTTGTCTTGAACATCTTCAATGATTCCTGGCTGAACAGTTGGAAGAAACTTCCAAGCAATTGAGGCACAGACGCTAATGCTGCAAGCATTCCAGTGCTTGCATTCAACGCGATTGCGAACGGCATGATGAACGATTCTGTGAACCCGCTCTTTATCGATGTGAAGAACCCGTCCTTTACAACATAATTTAGGCTCTTCTCCTTCTTCAAATATTCAGGATCCTCCTTCTGCTGCTTGACCTCTTCCTTCTTCTTTTCCGCAGCCTTCTTCCTTTCAGCAATCAATTCAGAGTATTTCTTTGGCATGATGCACATTCACGATTACTCTATTTATATATATTGCGCTTAAAGAAAAATATATAAAGCGATACATATCGCTAATACCATGTGGGTCGCAAGAATAAAGTTCTCAACAAAAGGCACACTAATCGGCTCGAGGGCAGAAAAGTATAAGATAGTGCTATATGGATATCCCGTGTCTTTTGTCAAGGATAAGGAATGGATAAAAGTGAATGTTGTCGGCAGGATAATAGGGGAGGATAATGATGTGAAGAGATTTGCAGAGGACCTTAAAAGACAGGAAAGGGTAATCCATCTCGAGATCAATAACAATTTCCTTGTGGCGACAATAAAAGAGCCTGAATTCTTGAAATGTGTCTATAATGAGAACATATTCCATGTTTCTCCCACAGTAATATCACATGAAGGGCATGAGCTGCTTAACATCGCTTCATTCAACAGGAAACTGCTCGAAAAGACGTATAAGGCTTTAAAAAATAACTCGTCAGAATTATTGTCTATAGAGAACAAGAAGATATCGAGCATATCGATAATGCGAATGAGCAACGAATTGACTGCAAAACAACGGGCCGCGATTGAATTGGCGATAAAGCACGGATACTACAGCAGTCCTAGAAAGATATCTGTTGAGGAACTCGCCAAGATATCTAAATTATCATTTTCTACATATCAAGTGCACCTTCGAAAGGCGGAAAGCAAGTTAATGCCGCAGCTCATAGAGTAAGCTCGACTACAACAAATTTCTAAACACGATATATATCGCTATAAAAAAGAAATAATAGAAATGGTTACCACTACAGTGGTTAAAAAATCAGAAATTGAAAAAACAATAGCAGAATTGCAAGAAGCAAAAAAACCCGGAGTTGGGTATGAATCAGCAATATCTGTGATTAAATTAAGCAAACATATGTTATATTCGGGAATTACGGCACTTGCATATACGGGCATAAGAAGCGCATTTGGAGTAGATATAGAAAACATACTTTCAGACAAATACGTGGCTAACACACTGATAGAGCATATAGATCAAATTATAACTGTATCAGGTTTATGTCTGATAGCACTCTCACCAATTGTTGCACTAGACGGAATGATAAATTATTTCGATTCTAGACCTAAAAAGAAAGAGATCACAAAACTAGAAAATAAAATAAAGAGTTTGCAGGAAGACTATAATTTCTCAAGAGGATATGATTAAGCCCTAAATCCCATCAAAATCTTTATAAATAGCCTGAATTTCCTCACACAATAAAGAATATAGTATATATTATGATTGAGGTTTATACAAAATGAGTCAGATTTTAGCTTTCGGAAAATGGGATTGTTCACAGATTAAGGTAGATGATCCGGGCGTTGCGCCATACATAAACACTAAGCCTATGCTTGTGAATAAGACTGGTGCAAGGTATGCTGGACAGAGGTTCTATAAGTCAAAGATATTCATTGTTGAGAGACTGATAAACAAGTTGATGGTTCCTGGCCATAGGGCTAAGAAGCATAAGATAACTTCAAGGCAGGCTACAGGAAAGGCAATGACAAACTATAAGCTTGTAGAGGAAGCGTTCACTATAATAGAGCAGAAATTGAAGAAGAACCCTGTTGAAGTTTTTGTCAAGGCATTAGAGAATGCTGCTCCAAGAGAGGAAGTTATTGCAATAGAGTATGGTGGAGCAAGATACCCGAAAGCATTAGAATGTGCACCTCAAAGGAGAGTTGACTTGGCATTAAGGATAATGACTCAAGGAGCATTCCAGAAGACATTCAACAGCAAGAAGGAAGCTGCAGATTCTCTTGCAACAGAGATAATGAATGCATACCAGCTTTCTGGACAGTCAGCAGCAATAAGCAAGAAGCTTGAGCTTGAGAGGCAGGCTGACGCTGCAAGGTAAAGAATACACAGATTTTAATAAATTTTTTATATTACATATTTTTCTTCTATATCATGACAGCAAATACTACATCATTCCAGGAAAAAGTCTACAAGGAATGCAGCAGGATACCGAAAGGGAAAGTATCAACTTATAATGCGATTGCAAAGAGACTTAAATCAAGCCCGAGAGCAGTCGGACAGGCATTAAAAAGAAATCCTTACGCCCCTAAAGTTCCATGCCATAGAGTGATAAAAAGTGATGGAACGCTCGGCGGTTATGACGGCATAATGAACAACAACAAAAAAATAAGAATGCTCAAATCTGAAGGAATCATAATTAAAAATAATAAGGTGGATGAAACATGCATGATGAGATGATTAATGATATACTGATTCCTTCAGGATCATACACCAGGAATATCAATGGCACAGAAAAGACTTTCTTAATATTTCAATATAATATGCATGGAGTACAATACAACAATTATTCGACAGAACTGCCTCAAGGCGTAAAGCCTAACGAAGTATTTGCGCTACAAAATGGCAATATAGACTTGGAATTGATATTGAACAAGGACACGCCATTCTGATTCGTATAATCTTATTGGTTTGATTTTTTCTCGCTTACACCGATTTTTCTCAAAAGTTCTATTGTAGGAATGCTTGGATTCATGACAACATTCCGTCCATCTGCATAGAATCCATTTACATATCTATCGACGACACCAAGTTTGTATGCGGGATCGCTGCCTTCTACAACCAATGTCCCTGAAACCTCTCCGAATATGTATCTCCGCAGATCCAATAATTGACCTATCATGGATACGGGATAGAACAACGTTTTTTGAACTTGAGATGAAGAACCTGAATTTTTTTCGTATACAGAAAATATCTCAAAACCTAGCATTCTCTCTAGGGAATGTGAATATATATCTCCTAATAATACTCCTCCGAAAAGGTTCTTATCATCATTGAAAGCATCAGGCACATCTATTACTCCGTCTGTATTTGGAATGTATGGACCAAAACCTTTTTTCACTTCATCAAATCTTTTTCCAGTCGGCC
>CAZJFT010000015.1:0-22498 GCA_964545585.1 uncultured Methanosarcinales archaeon | reverse complement strand
ATCGACCCAAAAACAGGAATAGAATGCTACGACAACACAATGACATGGACATACAAATGGATATTCGACGACGGAACAACACTACTAGACGGACCAAACATATGGCACACATACACACAAACAGGAACATACTACCCAATAGTACAAGCAACAAAAGGATGCCTAACACTAACAACAGAATGCCCAACAATAAAAGTAAACGAAGAACCGCCAACACCAATAACAGGAACATGCCATGCAGATCCAAACAGCGGATATGCGCCATTGACAACAGAACTTACAGTGATAGTAAATGGCGGAAGCGGAACATATACTAATTATGCATGGACTTTCGATGATGGAACATCACAGAACACCATAATAAACAACGTGTTCCACACATACCAAAACCCGGGATACTATGACCCGAACGTTGTTGTCACAGACAACAAAGGAAACACAGGAACAATATATTGCCCAACAATAACAGTTAACGAAAAACCACCGATAATAAACCATACATTGACATGCGAAGCAAACCCGACACAAGGATACGAACCGCTAGACGTAAACTTAAAAGCTCAGATGACTACAATCATAGATTATGCAGAGACAGACAGTACGAGTCAATGGACATATAAATGGGTATTCGGCGATGGAAATACATTGTTCGATGGTTCGAATGTATGGCACACTTATACAGTAGGGACTTTCCATCCAAAAGTATATGCTATGAAAGGAAGCATTACATTAAATGCTGATTGTCCGACTATAAATGTAGAATATTTCAATCATACATTGATCGCTGATCCTAATGGCCCATATAAGGACTATGTGAATACATGGATACTTTTTGATGGTTCAGGATCAAAAGGAGAGATAGTGAAATATGTGTGGGATTTCGGAGATGGAAAGACAGCAGAGACAAACACACCATACATATATCATCTTTACAATAACACTATAGGAGTTTTCGACGTCAAATTGACAGTATATGATATCTATGGATTCAGTGCTGTAGGATATACAACTGCAACTATAATCGAACCGACAAATTTCATCCCTGATGATGACAGGATAAAGGATGGATTATGGATCGGACGTATAATAATGACTGGGTATGAAGGCATACAGGAAGTCATACGGAGCGATGATGATCTTTACATAAACCTAGAATTGGCTAATGATTATGAATACGATCTTGATGATGCAAGGATAATAATAGAGATACCTGAATTAGGCATAAAGCAGAAATCCACAGCATTTGATTTGCGGACTGGACAAGAGAAGAGCCAATCTATAACTGTCCCTATATGGGATGCGCCGCAAGGATGGTATCAGGTAAAGATAATAGTCCAGGATGATAATGTGAGGAGAGTCAAATATAGGGATTTGCTCGTATCAAATACTTATAGGGAAGGATGTATCATATGCAGTTCAGGGTTATATTAACAGAAAAATACTGACAGAAAATATATTAAAAATATCTCACTTTAAAGTAGTGAAATAATCGAAAGATTTATAAATAAAATATGGTTAATGATTGGAAAGTGCACCGATAAAGTGCATTACTTACAATCATTCAAGGGGGTAAAAAAATGAAAGCAAAAATCTTTGTATTATTGTTTGTTTTAGTAGCAATGGCCATGACAGTCACGGGTTTTGCATCAGCAGTTAACCTAGACGTCACTTCTGTAGAAATAAACGGAAAGACAGTCATGGAAGCTAATGGACATACAAACAATTACAAGTATGAAAGAGGAGAAGAGCTAGAGATAGACGTTTGTGTCAAGGCACTTGCAGAAGTGCAGGACGCGCAGATAGAAGCAGACATATACGGTTATAGATATTCTACAAGAGAGCAGAGCAAAGTCTCTGACATAACAAACACATTCGACCTCGATGAAGGTGACAATGATTGTTTCACATTGGATCTTGAAGTACCGACAAAGATGGACGTTGATTACTACAAGTTAAGGATAAGAGTCGGCGACAGGGATGGCATAGCATTCAGCAAAGATTTCCAATTGCATATTGAAGGTGCAGACAGTTCGGCAGCAATAGAGATAAGAGATTTCTCATTGGACCCAGAAGAAGTAATTGCAGGAAGAGCATTTACGGCAATGGTGAAGGTAAAGAATATAGGAGATGATGACTTAGATGACTTGAAAGTCACAGTAAGTGTCCCTGAATTGAATATCAAGACTTCAGAATATATGGATGAGATAGAATCTGATGAGTCAAAGACATTCGAAGAATTACTATTGAGAATCCCTGAATGTGCAAAAGCAGGAAGCTATGATGTCGAGATACTAGTCGAATTCGATGAATACGAAGAGACAAGTGTCGCTACATCAATCACAGTCAGGAGCGGCGATATGTGCGGAACAGGAAATACAGGCACTGGTGGAACAGGAACATCTGGAGAAGATAAGACTACGATAACAGTCCCAAGCTCACAGGAATTGAGCCAAGGAACAAGCGTCGCATATCCTATAATGATACAGAACAATCTGGGGACATCAAAGACATATACTTTGACAGTTTCAGGGGCATCAGGCTGGGCAACAACAAGGATCGACCCGAGCGCAGTAGTGATAGTGCCTGCAGGACAATCAAAGACAGTATACATGTATGTCTCTGCAAACAGCAATGCTGAGCCAGGAGATAAGATAATGACCCTTACAGTCGATTCTGGAACAGAGAGCAAGCAGATACCTTTGGTCGCAAAGATCAGCAAGAGCACAGCATCAACAACAAACTGGTCAAGCTTAAGGAATGGTCTAGAGATCGGATTGGTCGTTCTAGTAATCATATTGATAATAATCGGATTGATTATAGCATTCAATAAGATGAAAGACAACAAGAAGGAATCAGAGCCATATTATTAATTTTTTATTTTTTACTATGATATTATTTTACGATAATAACGCTACATAAGATACAAACCACATAAAAATTTTACATTCATAAACCATCTTATTCGAACAAGAATATGATTGTTGCGGGGGCATTTACAATGAGATTCAAAACAATTATGCTGCTTTTAATCTTGAGCATAATCGCAGCAGTTCCATCATATGCAGAGATTGAAGTGAAGACATATGATGCAAGCATAGACTTCTCAGTCTTTACGAATCAAAATATAAAAGCTTGTGCATGCTCCACAACGACAGACTATCTGACACTACAGAATACAGGCAGTTTCTCATCGATATTCTACTTGACTTCTGATGTACAGCTTTCTGATACGACAATCGAGCTTGCTCCAGGAGAATCAAAACAGGTAAGCATATTCATACAGTCAGACTGCAATCCGAGGATAAGAACATATACAATATATGTGAAATCTAATCTTGGAGTCGAGAAGACAATAGAGAAACAGGTAAATATAGAGAGATGCCAGAACCTAGAGCTATGGTTGACCCCTGTTGAAGAAGTAAAAGCATGCAAGAGCGCAAACTACAATGTCTTTGTGAAGAATATGGGGAGCTTCCCTGAGGAATACTCATTGAAGAGCAACTTCGACAAATACATGTCATATTCATCAAATTATTTCACATTACTGCCTGGTCAGACGGCATCAATAAATGCTACATTGACATTCCCGTGCGAAATCAATGGGGAGAAGAATGTAGAGTTCACAGCTTACGCAATAAAGAATAAGCTTGACGCAACAATAAAGTCAAGCATAAATATACTGCCTGATTATGAATTTGACGTGCAAATAAACAAGCAGCATACGGACAATGCATCATATAGGCAAAGTTTAGATGTCTGCAACAGGGTCTGGGTTACAGAGTTCCCTGTGACAGTCAAGAACAATGGCATAGAGAACACATTCACGTTATTGCTTGATGATTTCCCAGGATTCGCAAGCATAAAAGGCATCGATGATGATAAGTATAGGTTCAATTTGGCTAAAGGAGAATCAAAGACTTTCTATATACTAGTTGATGCACATGAGTTCAGGAAAGAGATAGCAGGACATGATTTCTCATTGACCATAAAGCCGAAAATAGGTGAGGCAATAGAAAGAAATCTAAGGATAAATCTAGGACCATGCTATGAGCACACTATAACGATAAATGATGTGAGCACGAAGAAGAAACCTATTGATGTATGCTCAGAAGGATTCTATGAGTATGATGTAGAGATAAAGAACAATGGGATATATACAGAGAACATAAGATTGTATGTAGAAAATGCTCCCTCAGGAGTAGATCTTTCGAAATACAATATCAAATTAAACTCTGGACAGAGTGAGACTATAAAGCTATACATACAAGGCCCGGAAAGCAATTACTTATACAATATAAAAGTCTCTGCTGAACTGAAAAATCAATTGATAGAGTCAGATGATATATGGATAAAAGCATATGACAGGCAGATATGCCACAATATTGAATTCAAGAAAAGCAATTATAGGATAAATTACGATAAGCCATATATAGATGTGCCTGTAGAAAGCAAAGGACTCTATCATGACTATTATGACTTGACATTAAATGACACATCATTATTGAGTCTTGAAGAGGACAAGATCCTTATAAACGACTCATCAAAGATAAGGGTGAACATCGATTCCACAGATAAGACAGAAGGGAAATATACTGTCAAATTGACTGCTGAGCATGTATCAGGAGCAAGCTATGACAATGAGCTGTCAATCACACTCAAAGACAAGAGTCCTATTACGAAAGCGTTCGAATACTTCTTTTTCGGCACACAATGCAGACAGATTAGCTTCTGGCAGATAATCGCCGTAATGCTACTTTGCATAATGATAATAATATTCATGGTTATAGGCCCGCACTATCCATACAAATTAAGCAACAGGATAAGACAGAAGATGCCAATACTCATTGCATTGCTAATAGTGTTCATCATTGCATTAGTTCTCGTATTGGTCTTGGTAGATAAGCCGAAGACGAACACAGACATATATGGATTAAACACAAGTGTCCAGGAACTAAGGTTTGAGATATTGGAGAACGATAAATACATTATAGATGCCAAGCAGTTCTTCTCTGATCCTGACGATAATAGCTTAAGATATGAAGTCTCTGGCATGAGCGACGTCAAATCGACAGTAGACAAAGGAATAATAACACTCTACCCGGATTATGGATGGAGTGGAACAAGAAAATTCACTATCACAGCATACGATGATCAGGGAGGTTTCATAGAGAGCCCTGAGATGACATTGAAAGTGCTTGATGTACCTAGAAAGAGCATCCTCGAGCTTTACAATATATATTGCTGGTATGCAAACCTTTTGCTGCTGCTTTTGATATTGTTCTTGATATTTGTCGCATTTGTGATCAAGCAGAAGCGAAGAGGCAGAAAATAAATTTTTAAATAGATGCATATCAAGCCAATAGCAGGATGAAATACTTAAGTAAGATGAGATACTTAAACAAGACATTAGCCACACTCTTTTTTTCTGCATACTTATTATTCAGCATCAATTCAAACAATGGGAGTTCTAGAACAGTGCCAAATAAGCTGAATGAATCAGGCGACGACAAGAAAAAAAGCACTCTTGACAGCATAATCACTTCTGAAGGATTCGTTCCTACAAGGATATTGATAGACCCGGGACACGGTCCTTATGATGGGATAACAAAGGTTTACGGCACACGTAAGGACTTCTCAGGAAAGGATAACCTGAGCGAGTTCGACATGACATACAGGATATCAGAGCACTTAAAGCAGGCATTGGAAAAGGATCCTAGGTTCGATGTGCAGATGACAAAAAACCTTCATGACTATGAGCAGGGATTCAAGGACTTCTGCAATGACAACAAGCCATCAATAGACAGGATATACCCTATCGGGAAGATAGTTTTCAGCGATGGAAAAGAACTGGACATAGACTCCCTGAAATCTGCCAATAAGAAAGATCCGAAAAGGACTAAGGATGACTGGAAAAAATTGTATGCGATATTCCTATATAGCCAAGAATTCGACATATATATTGGTCCACACCTGGATTATTCTGGCAGGAAGAGGATAAACGGCAGGAAACTCAAGGACGGAGAATATGTAGACAGCGGATACACTATAATAATAAACCCGCACTCTGAGAAATTCGAGGAGACAAAGAGGCTTGCAGAGACATTATCGGAAGAGATATCGAAGATACAGAATATCACTACAACAAAGATAATGAACTCAAGATATTCAAACAAGAAAATCAACAAACAGATAAAGAATCTTAACGAGAAAGGGATAGCATTGAGGAATCTTGCAGCATTAGGCAGCGGAACGAACCGCGGAAACAATATTGCATTGCTAATAGAATATGGCCACTTGAAGAATGTAGACACATCATATGCATTCATAAAGGCAGTCGTAGACGCGACAGTGAAAAGCATATACCTATCAAAAGATATGCCTATGCTAGAGGAACTTGCACAGAAAGAGGATAAGCAATAATATGAAGGACATAATACAGATATTCGGGCCGCCAGGAGCAGGCAAAGGGACTCAATCAAAAATCCTTGAAAATACGGGACTGTTCAAACAGATATCAACAGGGGATTTGTTCTCTATAATAAAGAGCAGCATGGAACCAAAAGAGCTCGCTGAAGAGATGATTAGGCTAGATCTTCTTGGAGAATACTATCCTGATGATCTTGCAGTAAGCGCATTCAGGTATGAATTGGAAAAGACGGACAAGGTAGTGATAGCGGACGGGATTCCGAGAACTGAAAAACAAGTACAGATGCTCAATGAATTCACGAATACATATATCATATTCAATCTTGACGTGCCTAGCGATATATGCGACAGGAGGATGAGAAAAAGAGCAGAAACCGATCCTAATAAGATACAAGAAAAGGATCCGGAAATAAGGAAAAAAAGATTGATAACATACCATAACAAGACCGCTCCATTGCTTGAGTTATATGAACCGCACATCATTGTAGACATAGATGGCACGAGGAACATCAAACACATAAGCAACCAGATTCTTGACATACTATATTACACTAACTTTATAAATAAAATATAGGTTTCTAGACCATATGTTCTACAATGGGGATGTAGTATAACCTGGCTAGAATAAACGGCTCCAGATGATTGGAGCGATGAGCTGAGGAATCAGCGATGATACAATCAGGCCAAACCGTTGGATCTGGGTTCGAATCCCAGCATCCCCACTTTTTTAATCTCTGAAAGATTCTTATAAATGGTTCAGACCTGTTCTTTCTGTATATAGAATAAGTATACGCAAGCAAGCATGGCGCCTATAAGGTTGTAGAATAGGTCGAATACATTGTTGAGATAATCTCCAACTTGTGCTGACGCATTTAACCAAAGCACCGCCCCAAGCTCTAGTATCTCATTCAGGGCGCCTATGCCTGATGCCATTGATATTATTATTATCGCGAGCAGCACCCTGTTCTCCCTGGCCTTCTCATTAAGGTGTTGATACACGAACGTGTATGATAGCACTGCCGCAGTGAATGTCCCTATCATATGCACCAGATTGTCATATTTTAACCAATGCGTAAGCCATACGTCATAAAGCCGCGTATCCCCTATGTGTATGTTCCCACCGAATATATGCAATGCCGCAACGACAGTCAACCCGAATGCGATGCCTGAAGAGAAAGATATTTGCTCTTTGTATCGTATCAATATCAGTATTATCAATGACATAACTAATGTATAATAAAGGAACTCATAGTTCTTGTCAATCAAAGACACTATCGTGAAGAATGTCATGTATATTATGGTGAACCACAACATCAGCCTTAGTTTAGTCACGTGATGCATAGTCATATATTGATTTGGAGAATTTATAAATATTTGGATTAAATTTTTAAAACAAACACATCAGATAATCATTAGATGAAGAGGATTTGGCAGAAAGTAAAGAATTTTGCTGTTGAGCACAAGCAGATACTTATATTCATGGCAATAACCTTTGTCATATCGACGACTTTCTTCATATTGAGACCTTGGTTTATGGATGTGATAATGGATAGCCCATCATTGTCAGCGATATACCAATCGATCAATTCACAGATACATCAAAGATCATTAATATGGCTGTTCATCGCGACATTCATAGGCAGCATATTCATATTCTCGCTGCCGGTCGAACTGGTGTTCGTTTATTATGTCATCACAGGAGCAAACGTATTCCTCTCAATAATCGCTGCAACAGCAGGAACCATAAGTGCGAGATGCTTGAACTTCTTCATAGGCTCGAAATTCAGGCATCTGACCAGTAATCTGAAAGAAAAAGATGAGAACTTCAGAAGAAAATTCAATAAAACGCAGACGTCATTGATATTCTTCGGCAATTTCCTCCCAGCATTCCCCGTAGAGCATTTTGCAGTATTCGTAGGGACGACTCATTATAACTTCAGGAAATTTCTTACGTATCAGATTGCGGGAAAAGCGCTGAAGTTCATAATACTGGCAGTATTCCTCAAATTCTTATTGATAAACCTTGAATTATTGAATATTAGCTTCTACGATCTTACTAAAGATGTCATGCAATGGATACTCGACCTTCTCATATAATCCGATGACATGACAGAAACGAACAGCAAAATTTAAAAACATCCCTTAAATAACAATATTGAGGTTGATTATTATGACTCAAGAAGACATCAATAAGGATTTAGGACATTATATCAAGGAAAAACACAAGAAAGAACCATTCTGGAAGAAATTCAAAAGAAAACCATCAACAAGGGAGGATGTTCAAGAAGACATAAAGCACGAGCTTGAGGCGGAAGAGAAGATTGAGGACATATCCCCTGAAGACAAGAAAGAGCTTGAAGAGATGGAGCACAAGATAGAAGAGGTCAATGAAGTAGAGGAGAGAGTTGAGGAAGAGATAGATGATGAGAGAGAAGGCATCCTAAAGAAATTCTTCAAGAAGCTGAATTTCGGCAAGAAAGAGGGAGATGACCATGACATGAGCTACTTGAATGAGCATGAAGATGCTGATGAGGAAAGTTCTGAAGAAGTAGTTGATGACGAGATGAAACAATTCCTTAAGAGTATGCATTCATGGATAACAAGACTCGATCCTGAAGTACAGAAAGAGTTCAAGAATTCAAAAGACTTCGAGAAATATACAGAGATGCTTCGGAAGCATGGTTTGATAAAATAATATAGATATTATTTGTGTTGAACATTTTTAAACAAAAATTTATAAATAAGCGATGCTTATTAAGAACCGGGTGGTATGATGCAGGATAAAACTCCTATATACATGATGATTATTGTTGGAATGGTGGCATTAGTAGGCCTTGTAGTTATGCTTACAGGTCCATCAGCAGAGAGTACAGGAATCACTGGAGAAGTTGTTGCAGAAAATACATACTATAATGCGGCAGCCTCTAATGCCGTATCTAAGATATTCTTTACACTATTCTTGTTTGGTGTGGCCGGATACATGTATTTCAGGCGGGAATAGATTCTTTCGGTGACAGATATGGATATCGAGAATCGTCTTAAGATAATAAAGGAAGTAGGGGAGGAAATAATCTCAGAAGAAGAATTAGTTCAACTCTTAAAGGATGAGAAACACCCTATCGCTTACGATGGTTTCGAGCCTTCAGGCAACATCCATATAGCACAAGGCCTTTTGCGTTCCATAAACATTTCTAAAATGATAAAAGCAGGGTTTAAGTTCAAGATGCTTATAGCTGACTGGCATGCAGCTGCAAACAACAAGTTTGATGGTGATCTTGAAAAGATAAGGGATGCTGGAGAATACTTCAAAGAGGTATGGAAAGCGTGCGGTCTGGATACTGATGGAGTAGAATTCATATGGGCATCTGATTTAGTCAAGGATCCTGAATATTGGAAGATAGTCTTGAATGTCGCAAGAGCAAATACCGTCACTAGGATAATAAGGACTTCACAGATAATGGGCAGGGGAGAATCAGATACATTGAGTGCTGCGCAGATATTATATCCATGCATGCAGGCAGCAGACATATTCTATTTGAAGGCAGATGTCACACAGCTTGGCATGGACCAGAGAAAAGTCAACGTGCTTGCAAGAGAGATTGGCGAGAAGCTTGGATTCTGGAAGCCGATAATAATAAGCCATCACATGTTGATGGGATTAGAGAAGCCTCCAGAAGGAGAGAATACTGTCGAGAAAGCGATTGCGATGAAGATGTCAAAATCTCGCCCTGATTCTGCAATATTCATGACAGATACAGAAGAGGATATAAAAAGAAAGATTTCCAAGGCATATTGTCCTGAAAAACAAGTTGAAGAGAATCCAATAATGGAATATTGCAAATACATAATTTTCGAGAAGTTCGATTCAATGGAGATAAAGAGGCCTGAGAAATTCGGCGGCAACCTGACAATTAAATCATACGATGAACTAGTTGATTTTTTTTCTAAGGGAGACCTGCATCCGATGGACTTGAAGGCAGCAGTCACACATTGCATAAATGAACTGATAGAACCAGTCAGGGAGCACTTCCAAAAGAATGAGCATGCAAAGAAGCTGCGAGATAAAGTGTTGAGTTATCAAGTGACTAGATAGAAATTTCGTTTTCTAAAATTTTACCTTCCAGCATGTATCTCAACGACATCCCCATTTTGAAGAATATGATCCTTTCCTATCGGCATCTTCTTCTTGACGTCTATCGCCTTGATGAAATTATTCCCGAAGTCAGAATGTAATTTGAATGCAAAATCTAATGCTGTTGTTCCAGGAGGCATCAAGAAGCAATCTGGAAGGACTCTTCCATACTGATCAGTCAATTTATTAACGCCACCAGGGAAGATTGTTATATACTTCAACAGTTCGAATACTGCAGAATTCATGCATTGCTGCACACCAGTCCCTACACTGAATCTTTTCAATACATTATCTTTTATGAAATTCAATGCAAACTTCTGTTTATCAGTCAATTTTGTTTCATCCACAAATTCGAAATCTGTCGTTCCAGGTACATATCTTATCAATTGATGCTTTGTCGCCTCTCTCAATGCAAGCTCTGATTCTGCACTGCATGGGACTATGATGAGTTCTGGATGCTCCTTCTTTATCCTTTCATAATTCTCTTTCGCTATCGGGATGTCCATCTTGTTCGCTGCAATTATCATAGGTTTAGTTCTTCTCCTGAATTCCTGTGCAATCTTAAACAAATCTTCATCAGTCCATGAAGTCACCTTCTCCTTCGGAAGACCAAGTTTTTTTATAACTTCATCAGCCAATTCTTCTGTAACCTTTAATCCTGATAATTGCTTGCCTAATGCTTTTGCAGGATCTGAATGCTCTTGCTGTATCTGCCTAGCAAACCTATCCCATCCCCTATTTATTATTCCATGAATCCAGAAATCAATCTCTTCCTCAAGAAATTTTATGTCTTCATAAGGGTCCCTTGATCCAGGTTCTGAAGGCTCGCCGCGCTCATTTGTCGCACCTGCAAAATCGACTACATGTATCAATGCATCTGCCTGCCTTAAATCATCAAGCAATTGATTACCCAAGCCCTTGCCTTCATGCGCTCCTGGAACAAGCCCTGCAACATCTATAACATCCACGGGGACGAATCTCTTATGGTTTACACAGAATCCTTCTCTTGGATTGCATTGCGTATTGAAGAACGTGTCTACGCAGTCTATCTTCACGAATCCTACTCCATGATTAGGTTTTATAGTCGCGAAAGGATAATTAGCTATCAGTATGTCCATCAATGTAGCTGCCTTGAAGAATGTTGACTTGCCTACGTTCGCTTTCCCTACTACACCTATTTGCATGATAGACGAGAACAGAATACGATTTAAAAGGTTTATGCTAAAATTTATAATATTAAACAGTCTACTTACATCATGCGCCTATTCATAGCGATACCTCTTCCTGATGAGGTCAAGGATAATGCATTACTTCTGCAGGATGCTCTTGATAAGAAGGATTTTAGATTCGTGAAAAGAGATAATCTAGAGATGACTATTGCATTTCTTGGAGAGATTGATGAGAAAAAGGTTCCTGACATAATGAAGAAGCTTGAAAAGATAAGATTCAATGCATTCAATCTTAAGACAAAGAATATCGGATTCTTCCCGTCAATAAAAAAAGTGCGAGTCGTCTGGATAGGCCTTGAAGAGAATGAGGAATTCTACAGATTGCAGCACGAGATAAGGACGGTATTTAATTTCAAGGAGAAACTCATGCCGCACATAACAATAGCAAGGGCAAGAGAATTAATTATGGATAAAGAGAATAATTGGAAGAAGAAACTTTCTGAAGTGACGCATGACGAAGTAGGGTTCTTGGTCGATAGATTTATCCTATACGAGAGCATCCCAGGATCAAATGGTTATGAGCATAAAGAATTAATTGTGTTCAATAGTAATTAGAAAATGTCTTCTTCTGTAGGCGTATCAATAGAATATTCATCTTTCATGAAATCATCATGTATCTTCAAGTCCTTTTTGACTTTTCTGAATTTCTCAACAACCCCTTTGTAGGTGTCTAATATTCCTAAATCCCAAAGCTTTTCAAAGAACTTGTATGCGCTAGGAGAAGATAACAAGATTATTTTTCCGTCAAATTCAGGCTTCAGCTCTTCATATCTTCTTTTTAAATATTCTTCCTCTGTTTCTTCAATAACTACCGAGTGTGCCTTCGGAAATGGATGATATTCTACCACTAGCCTGTCGTTGATATAGAAGTCCGTTTTTTTTCTTCCGAAACGTTTTTGAGTGTTATCTCCTGATTCCAAATCTATCAGCCCGTATTCCTGCAACACCAACCCCACAAGTCGTTCACCTTTTGAATCAAAACTTATATTCCCATAAAAACATTGTCCTCTGCCATAAGGCACTCCTTTTTTCAGATTATCTTGAACATGAGGACTCCCATTTTGTGTGGATAATCCCCCTTTTTTTCCGGCAGATATCACTTTTTCTGGATTTGAACCTATCCCTTTATCCCTCGCTTCAGACATCATCTGGCTGAATATATCAGGACCATATTTTTCATGTTTTATTTTAATTATCCTCATCCCTGAATCATATATCCATTTTTTCCGTTCTTCTTCTGACAATAATCCTTTCGAAAGAAGTTTTTTTATATAAGAGTTTACTGTAGACTCAGATATGTCGAATTTGGTGCGTATCTCTTTGCAACCATTCTTATAATATTCTTTATCCATATACATATCTTTTTCTTTTATAAACAAAGCGAGTTCTTCCAATTTTTTATCATCTAATTTTCTCTTAGGCATTTTTCCATACAGATAATCTTTTCAGCAAATCTAATTCTTCTTTAAGGAGATTAATATCATAGCTTCCATTCAACCCGAATCCGAACAGGTCCCCCGTTGAGGAAATTATCTTACCCAACAACGGATACGACTCTTCCCTTTCTCGAGAAACATCCTCTATTTTATTAGAGTTTTCATTCAGAATATCTCTGAATTGGTTGGCAAAATATTTGAAATCCTCCTTCAAAGAAACTATCCTTATTCTTGTATTGTTCGGACCCTGTAATGACATCTCTTCCAGGGAGTCGATATCATAAATCTTTTTCAGCAAAGATGATTTATCCTTTAGTATGGAACTATTGGTATTCCCGTCCATGACTGCATCAATCAATCTAGAGTCGAGGTCCTGCCACGTCTTTCCTGATCGCCTCTTCTTGTAATCTACAGTTTTTCCTGAAGAATCCGCATATATCCTTTCTTTCAATTCAGATATTATTTCGTTTATATCTCTTGTTTCATGGCTTCTGAATGCCGTCTCTACTGCGAATATATTGAATGCCAAGTCTCCAGGTATTATCCATTGATCTCCCCACGTTATTTTTATGTTGTAGAATGGTGGCTTGATGTCTTCTGTCTTCAAATCATCTGTGCGCTCTAATACCACATAATAAGTCCTAAATTTGGAAAATTTCTGCGGAAACATATCATCTCTTGTGGGTGTTCCGGAATAATGCAATTGGTCATCAACCATACTGCCTTTTCCTTTCCTTCCTGATTTGATTTCGAAGAATAAGTAATCATTGTTAAGGTCTGGCTTCCTGCTTCCCGGAGGGTTCATGTTCATGGAATATAGCTCTGCCAAATAGTGCTCTGCATCTTTGCCGAAAGTATTCGTTTTAGATTTATACTCCATAATGTCCCCACAACAATATCAATAACTACTGAGAAAAGGTGAAATGTTTTTAAAGTTAACGAAAACCTGCAAATCCGTTAAACTTAATAAATCCTGAGGATTTCTATATCAGCATGCAAGAATTATTCGATAATAATGGGTTGATTGAAGAATCTGGATGGATAAAAATTATTGAATCATTGAAACCATTAAATGAATTATCGGATTCTGAGGATAAGATTGCTTCAGATGTAAGAAGGTTAGTTGAAGAAGCAGTCAAGGATAGGATTAAAGACAATGAACCAGTCGGAATATTCTTCTCAGGCGGACTTGACAGCAGCCTCATCGCTGCGATATGCAAGAAAAACAAGATAAAATTCACATGCTACACCGTCGGATTCCAGGATGGAAACATGGAAGTCCCTGAAGATGTGAAACATGCAAAAGAGGTCGCGAAGCATATTAAATTGGATGATGAAGAATTCAAGGTAAAGATATTCGACCTAAAAGAGATTGAGGAGATATTGAAGAAGACTGCTATGATACTGAAAGATGTACCCAATAAAGACAACATCAACCAGATAGTCAATCTTGGCGTCGCAGCAGTCGAAATCGCCGCACATTCAATTTCCAAGAAAGAAAAATATTTCTTCTCAGGGATAGGATCGGAGGAGATATATGCAGGATATGATCGGCACAAGAACAACCCAACAAATCAAGAATGCTTCAACGGATTGCTTAAGATGTATGAGAGAGACTTATTGAGGGATTCGGCTGTTGCAAAGAAATTAGGATTTTCTTTTCTGACACCCTTCCTAGATAAAGAACTGATCAAATATTCTTTAAGTATACCTATCGATTATAAGATCAAAGAAAAAGGAAGCAAGATGATATTACGAAAAGCAGCCTTACCATACTTGAAAAATTTCTCCGAGAGACCTAAAAAAGCAGCGCAGTATGGCTCAAGCTTTGATAAAGCAATAACAAAGCTTGCATCAAAAGAAGGTTTCAAAATGAAAAAAGAATATTATAAAAGTCTCACAGAATGATGTTTAAACGATAATCTTTTTAAATGTTGATGTATATGGGTGATGTATGAAAAACTTATTCCACAACAATTATGCAATGGCAGTAATAAGCATCATTCTGATACTACTTATTGTGGTCGTATCTTTGAACAGTAATCCACAACCAACAGATACAGCTGGACAGGCATATATCAACAGCATACAAGAAGATGTAATAAAAGTAGAGAAAAGTCCATCAATGATCAAGGTATATGTCGAAACAGAGCCAGAAAGGTATGCATATTTAAGGAAAGATTAAGTGATAGAATGCATTATACAAAATATCTAGTTCTCAATACGAAAAAGCGTAAAGAAATAATCAATATAACAGATAAAGTTATGGATGCAGTCAAAGAATCGGAAGTCAAGGAAGGGCTTTGCCTGGTCAATTCAATGCATATAACATCTTCAGTGTTCATCAATGATGAAGAGTCAGGACTGAAGCAAGACTTCATGGAATGGGTTGAAGAAATCGCTCCTGAAAAACCTGAGTATAGGCATCATCAGACTGGAGAGGATAATGCAGATGCGCATCTCAAGAGGACAATAATGGGTAGGGAAGTCGTCGTGGCAATAACTGATGGAAGGCTTGATTTCGGCCCATGGGAGCAGATATTTTATGGAGAATTCGACGGTCAAAGAAACAAGAGAGTATTGATAAAGGTCATAGGCGAGTAATTCGGACAACTTTATGTTGTCCTTGATTGCTTTTTACCAGATTTTTTGCAAAAATCTGGGGGACTTCGACGGTCAGAGAAACAAGAAAATATTGATTAAGATTATTGGAGAATGATGTCATGGAGAAAAGGAAAAGATTGGAAATTATTTTTGAATTCTCATTATTTGCGCTTTTCATTATATTATTTCCATTTGTGAGAAAGGACATATTGATCTTCGCATTCTACGCGACAATCTATTTCTATATACTAAGGTTCAAACGCAAATCGATAGAGTACCTCGGGTTGAGCACTCTTATAGCGATAATCTGGGTCGCTATAGCTAAAGATTATTACATATACACCCCAGATATGGTGACATTGTTCGGATTGGATGTATATCCTATGCTGGCATGGGCCTTGGGATTATTGGCATTGAGGGAATTGTATGATTATGTCAAGCCCACTAATGCTACAAAAGCGGTAATAGTAATAGCTATCGTTTACATTGTTGCACTCATTGCATTAGAAACAGTGTCATATCACGTCATTGGCTTCAAAAACTCTAGTAGTGATATTTACCCTGGACTGCCTATATGCGATTGCATACACGTGCCGTTGTTCATGCAGATATATTATTTATCAATAGGACCTATATATTACATTCTTACGCTTCTTTTAGACAAATTTATAAAAAAAGATTGATTTCTTCAAGGAATGATAAATTCTCAATTCACGAGCAAGTATAAACCTAAGAAGACTTCTGAAATAGTCGGCCAAGATGAGCAATTAGGAATCATAAAAAAAGGAATCTCTGATTATGGTAAGAAGAAGACAAAAAAGGCATTGCTAATATATGGTCCTTCTGGGACAGGTAAAACTTCAACTATACATGCACTCGCAAAAGAGCTTGATCTCGAGATAATTGAAGTCAATGCTTCTGATTCAAGGAATACAGAATCATTAGAAAATAAAATACTCCCAGCAATAAAACAGCAATCATTGTTCAGCAAGGGCAAAATAATACTTATTGATGAGATTGATGGAATATCAGGAAACCAGGACAGGGGAGGAGTACCTACACTCATAAAATTCATACAAGAAAGCCCTTATCCAATAATATTGACTGCAAATGACCCATGGGATCAGAAATTCAACAGTTTGAGAACAAAATCAGTGATGATAGAATACAAGGCGATAAGCGTCCTTGTTATGGTTAATCACCTAAAAGACGTCTGCAATAGAGAAGGAATAAAAATCGAGAATGATGCATTGACAGCATTGTCGAGAAGAAACCAAGGCGATATGCGTGCAGCATTGAACGACCTTGAAAACATTTCATCATCAAACAAGAACATAAAGAAGGAGCACGTAGAGGACACTTCAGAAAGGGAACGAGAAGAGACGATAATAAATGCGCTGCTTAAAATATTCAAGACAAAAGATCCGGATATAGCATTGAGGGCGTTCGACAATGTCGATGAAGACATCGATAAGATATTCCTTTGGATAGATGAGAGCCTGAGCAAGGAATATACAAATGAGCAGGATCTGGCAAATGCATATAACGAGTTGTCCGAAGCTGATGTCTATTTCGGAAGGATAAGAAGATGGCAATACTATAGATTCTATGCATATATCTATGACATTCTCAGTGCAGGAATTGCATTGTCAAAAAAAGAAAAGAACACATCATACGTACAATACAAACCTACTTCAAGAATATTGAAGATATGGATGGCAAACCAGAAGAATGCGAAAAGGAAATCCGTCGCATCTAAACTTGCAGCGCACACACATACCTCTGCAAAGAGCGCATTCCATGAGATACCATACATAAAAGCGATGTCCAAGGACAAGAAAATGATGGACAGGATTGCAGAAGAATTGAAATTAGAAGAAGAAGAGATTGAATGGCTCAAGAAGTGATAAATGACACCATACCTGCTCAAATCACAAAAACAAAAAGATATTTAAATCAACAATTAATCTTGTTTAATACTGGGACGGTAACTCAGCCTGGGAGAGTGCTACGCTGAAGCCAGTCAGTAATGACTGATAGAACCGTAGATGTCACGAGTTCAAATCTCGTCCGTCCCATGGAAATGGGCTTTATGCCCATTACTAATTTCTTTAGCGCAGGTTTCTTTAGAAAAGTGCAGGAAAATCTCGTCCGTCCCATAAAATTCTCAATTTATTTCTCATTAATAAACCTAGAAATCAAATGTCATCTTAAAAAAAACGCATCATACTCCTGTCGATGATGTTAGTCCGGATAATACCATCCCTGCGACTAGGTTGAACACTAGCATTACTACGAATGATATTATTACATAGAGTATCGTACTAGTGACGAGGTTCTTTCCCAGCATGAACTTCTCGTTCAATGGGTCTGCGCCGTTTCTTATGCCATTGACTATCATCGTCATTATATATATTATCTGCACTACATATATCCCTACTATCATCTGGAAATAAAATGTGGGTATGCCTAATCCGAAGAAGTCTGCACCTATCCCTCCGCTCACTCCTGCACCGCCCAGGCCGCCTGCCTCTACACCGCTGCTCAATGTCGCCATCTGATCCTTTAGGCTCCCCAATATTGTTGTTATCATCGATGTTATCCCTATGACTATTCCTGCTATTGCGGGAGTCAAGAACGATATCTGGCTTTGCAAGCTGCTTATCGTGTCTGCCATTAAATCTTTTAATCTTTCATCTACGCGATGTATCTGCTTTATGTATTCTGAAACGTTTATTATCGCTTGGCTCGCGACTATCGGCCCTTTCTTGCTCGATTCGACAAGGACTTTCATCGAGCTCTCTATAAGATTGCTCGGATAATATACTAGTGCGCCTCTTTTCGGATCGAATATTGCACTCTCCACATTCATTCCAAGCTTCGTTATGTTCAAGCTCACGAGTTCGAAGAATCTTCCTGAAGTGGTTCCTGCCGTGACCTCTGATACCTTGCTGAATGCTATCTCTATAGGCAACCCATCACCTATCCTATTTCCTAATTGAAATAATGCGCCCGCAAATTCATTCTCTAATTTCTTGGATTCCTCTCTTACTTTTATGAGATTCTTAGATTTTACGCTATAATACAGTCCTAATGATAAACCGAAAGCTAAAGGTATGAAAAGGCTTACTACTGCAGAGCCTAAACCGAATGGTCCTATGTACCTATCATTATCTTCCCTATATCCTAAAAAATAGAATTTTCCTTCTGGAATCTTATAATTGTCAATGAACACTATGCCATCTTCTCCTGTCACAACGACATCCCATCCCGGCAATAGGAAATGTATCAATATAGGGCTTATACCTATTAAAAACAGCACTGAGAACAGCAATACTGCACCATACATCGGGCTCATCTGGATGTCGCTATCTCCAAATTTGACAACTATGTTGCTTAATTTTTTCATTGCAGGATTATTCTTTGATATGTCAGTCTCCCCATACCCTGAAGGCCTGGTGCTTAATATTACCCTGCCGAGATAATATATGCCTATCGGCAATGCCAGGTTATATAATGCCATTAGATGATACCATCTGACCGCTTCCATGAAGCTCACGACCAATGGAAGTATCACTAAACCCAATATCGGAAGGACTATCCCTAACATGTTGAGCATAGTCAATGGCCCTTGAAGATTATGCGCATAGTGCAACATCTTCTCATATGTCTCATCGAGCATCAATCTCAACGCTTTTTCCAGGCTGTCAAGCCTTCTAGATTCAGAATTTTCATATAAGCTTGCTTCTATCAAATGCATACTCTCGACATATTCCATATTCCATTTCTTCCATGTATCAAGATATGCATCAAGACTCTCTTTCACCGATTCATACTTTTGCGTTTCAACATTCCATATCACTTTTTTCAGGTCTAGACTTAGAGGTGGAGGAAGATGCTCTGCAGCGAAATCTATTGCGTGTTCAAGATTAGAAGTATGTCTCATATATGTTACGATGTAGAATATTGATAGTACCATCTCGTTGCTTACTGACATGCGCCAATTGTTTGCAAGAAATTCTGGGAGCTTACCTAATGGTATTATGAGTATCAATCCGAATATTGCCGTAAACACAACAAAGAACATCCCTGATCCCAAGTCAGGTTCTGGGCTTGTCAAGAATGGTATCATCACGCTCAGGAATGATACAATCAATATCATGACTATCGGGCCTAAGAATGAGAAGCTCTTGACTCCTGCAGGAGTGATATTAAGATGACAGATATCTATGTATTCCTGCATGGCATCTGCTTCTTTCTTGTCTGGAGCAATCCTGAATATGCTTTCTGATATGTTGCATGCTTTTTCATACGCAGTCAGTTTTTTCGGCATCCATTGTGTCTTGAAATCCTGGTATTGCCTTGATTGTGTTGATATTCTGTTATCTTTTTTGAAGTCTTCAAATTCTTTTTTTATACGCTCCTTGTACTTGCTCTCGAAATCCTTGAAGCTTTCCGGACCAATAGAATCCATCCACACCTCTTTTGTCAAGGCAACATGCCGAGACGACAAAAATAATGTTAATATATACCGTAAAATATATTTTTAATAAATTATTTTTCAAAATTTATTATCAAATATATATAACACATCATATATTTTCAATCAAATATTTACTTTTTTAATATATTTTTCCAATATCAAACATCTTGCTAATCATGTCCTGCTAACCATATCCTGCTAATCAATTGCCTTTAGCATGCAATGTCTGTGCTCGTGCAGCCCGTTTTAGCCACTCATGCCATTCAAAAAATATCCTCTTGCTGTCCATCACACCAATCTCGTCTTTAATCTTATCTGAAATCTTATGGAATTGATCATTAGCTTCGACAGCAAATCGTGCCTCAAGCAGATCAGGATTATTCAATTTCTTGGAGATATCCACAAGAGTCTTATAGTTTTTAGATCGCAACATAATATTATCCCATACTGCATCCCAATTACCAGACCATTCCTTTACGTTCTCTGCTATGGCCTTTATTATCTCACTGTCCTGGTTCATCAAGTCTTCTGAAAGCTCTAGCTGGTCTGTCTTGCTGTTATATTTCATCAAGTCAACAAATCCCTTCTCAAGCACGGGATCATCCTCCCACTTCTTCCTGACTTCAGTTATCTGAGTGACCCTTCTCCACCTATGCAATCCATCAGCACTTCTTATTGGATTCGCGACAATTATAATATCCGTAGCCTTGAATGATGTCTTAGGGACATTCAAGTCATTGACGACCCTATCATAGACCCCGTACGGACTGTCACCGTGGATTGTACCCGCAACGACATTTGCCAATGCACCTACTCTCATCGCCTCATACAATGACCTTGCCTCAGTACTCCTTACCTCTCCAACGAATAGACATGAATCCCCAAGCCTCAAAGTCGTTCTTATGCCTTCTTCAGCAGAAACCTCGCTTGACCCTTTAGACAATGCAGAACTCACTTTCATCTGCTGTATATTATATCCTAGTTTCTTCAACGATGTCCCTGGAAGCTCAAGAGTGTCCTCAATAGTTATCATCCTATACTTCCTCATCACCTCGACCATCACTGCTCCAAGAAGGGAAGATTTACCTGCACTCCTTGTCCCTGCAACAAGCATGGTCCTTGCACCATCAATAAGGAAACTCATCAATCCTGCAGCCTCAGGATTCATCATCCCGTTCTTTATGAAAAGAGAGAAAGTCCAAGGCTTATCCCTATGTCTCCTGAATGCATACGCCAAACCTGTAGGGTTCAACGGCTCGCTTATTACACCGACCCTTGCATTCGCTGTACCTGGAATTAGTATCTCTGTGTCAAGGATAGGGTTTGCCTCATCGAGCGGCCTACCAGATATCATCCTTAATTTAGAAGCCCAAGATTCTGCATCCCTTATTGTGGGAATGAGGTTTGTCCTGCAATAATCATAATCCTGGTGCACAATAAAAACAGGCACCTGCCCCATGGGACTATTTATAGTTATATCCTGTATCTTCTCATCCTCAAGCAATGCCTCGACAACCCCGAAACCGACAGTATATCTTACGAGTATCCTTGCAAGCTCTTCGATCTCTGCATGCTTCAACTTCACGTTACGGTATTCTGCAAGCTCCTCAATCAGGTCCCGGCCCACATTCATGAAAACCTCTCTCATCCTTGCAGGATCGACGAATTCCTGCTTGTCAGGTTTATGCTCAGACATTATCTTCCTTGCAAGATCAAGTATCTCGTATTTCTCCTCTTCAAGCTTGAATTCAGGCGGAGTTATATGATATAAGTTCTGTACATTGTGCGCAAGCTTGAATATTATCACTTCAGAATTCCTTACGTTATAATTCTCTAACTCTTCAGAATTCTTAGGATAGGAAGACATTATCTTAGTGAACATGAAATCCGGCTTGATGTTAGGAGTGAATATTCTTCTATATATCGACCTGTCTCCTTCTTTCATCCCTGCGACATAATTCTTAGCGACACCAATCAACTTAGTGCCTTCAAGAAGCTTTATTATGTAATTGAGTACTTGGATATAACGCTCAAGCATCATAGAATAAGATTCATCCAAAGACTTGTCAAGCTCAATCTTGTCCGCACGGACAAGTCTCTTCAACTCAACATACGTCCCCACAGGGTCCCTCTTCAAAGAGTTGAAAACAATCTGCTGAAGCTTAGCATATTTCTCCTGTGCATCCTT
>CAZJFT010000014.1:0-23152 GCA_964545585.1 uncultured Methanosarcinales archaeon | reverse complement strand
AGAGCAATGCACTTTTACGTTTGCGTAACAACGCAAATCGAAGAGATGCATTGGCCGCGAGTTCGAATCTCGTCCGACCCGTAATGAATAAAAAATAGCTAAAAAAAATATTCAAGGTGTAAAAATGGCAAAAAAGAAAAAGAAGACTTCTGAGAAGCTAGAGATAAAGAATCATGTATTAGTCCCTAAACATGAGAAATGTTCTGAGACAGAGAAGAAGAATGTCCTTTCAAAATATGCTGCAGAATTGAAGGATTTCCCTAAGATAAACATAAATGACGCTGCATTATATAACTTAGATGTGAAACCAGGAGATTTGGTAAAGATTACCCGTGAAAGCCCCACGGCTGGAAAGGCAATATTTTATAGGGTTGTAATCGAGATATAATCATGGAGATAATGCAAAGGTGAAACAAAATGGCTGATTATTCAAAATTGTTGATAAAAAAATATTTTGAGGAGCAGAGCATGATTGCTGCTGACATAAAGAGCTTCAACAACTTCATAGATATAGAGCTCCAGAAAATAATTGAGGAGAACAGGGTCATTGAGCCTACTATAATTCCGAGCAATGTCGAGGAGTATAAGATTGTGCTTGACAAGATAAGCATAACTAAGCCCGAGATGACAGAGGCAGATGGTGCAAAGAGGTACATATTCCCTAATGAGGCAAGGCTTAGGAAGCTTTCATATTCCGCTCCGATATTCATCGAGATAAGCTCACACATCAATGGTGTCCAGAGGGAATCATTCAGGACACAGATTGGAAGCATACCTATAATGCTCAAATCAAAATATTGTCACTTGCATGGACTTTCAAAAGAGGAGCTTATTGAGAAAGGAGAGGATCCAGATGATCCAGGTGGATACTTCATAGTCAATGGCACAGAGAAAGCATTAGTCAAGATAGAGGACCTGGCCGCAAACAAATTCATAGTAAACAACGGTTCAGGCGTCACAAAGTACGAAGGGAAGATATTCTCAGAAAGAGGATCCTATAAGATACCTCACATGATAGAGAAGCTAAAAGATGGAATGATATACCTATCGTTCACGAGAGTCAAGAGGATACCGATAATAGTGATAATGAAGGCGCTTGGCTTAGTAAAAGATGAAGATATAATGCGTTATATCGATCTACAGGAGAGTTCTGACGTGTTCATTAACCTTTACGAGTTCGTAGATATAAAGACAGAGGATGATGCGGTAGACTATATAGCGAAGAAGATAGGGATAATGCAGACAAAAGAGATAAGGATGGACAGGACAAGAGAGATCCTAGACAAGTATTTACTCCCGCACATAGGTCTTGAGAAAAAGGACAGGTTGACTAAAGCACAGAATCTGTGCAAGTTCATGAAGAAGTATATACTTGTGCATAATGATGTGTTGCCTGTTGATGATAGGGACCATTACATGAACAAGAGGCTTAAGATGTCAGGAGACCTTCTTGGTGATCTTGTAAGAGCAAACCTTAAGATACTTATTGGGGACATGCTATACAATTTCCAGAGGATAGTCAAAAGAGGAAAATTCCCTAACCTTAAAGTTATAATAAGAGATAAACTGCTTACACAGAGAATCTATAGCAGCATGGCAACAGGTTCATGGGTTGGCGGTAGGAAAGGAATAAGCCAAAGGATGGAGCGGCTTAATTTCTTGCAGGTACAATCAACACTCCAAAGGGTCATAAGCCCATTGAGTGCGAGCCAGGAGAACTTCGAGGCAAGGACATTGCATGCGACACAGCTTGGAAGGCTTTGCCCTGCAGAGACTCCGGAAGGAACAAATATCGGATTGAGGAAGAATCTTGCATTGCTTACGAGCATAACACATGAGATTGATGAAGCTGAACTATTGAAGAATCTCAAGGCCTTAGGCCTAGAAACAGCAAAGGGCCAATGAGGTGGAAAAATGACTGATGTATTCGTAGACAACAAATTTACTGGAACGGTGCCGGATGGGAAAAAATTCGCTGATGATATAATATCGCAGAGGCGATCAGGAAAACTTCCCCCAGAAGTCAATGTTTTATACAATGAAGAGACAGATGAAGTATATGTAGAGACATCAAAAGGAAGGACAATCAGGCCATTGATTGTGGTCAAGGATGGGAAAAGCGCATTGACACAACATCATATAGAGAAATTGCAGAAAAATGAGCTCGCATGGTCTGACTTATTGAAGGAGGGCATCATTGAATATCTTGACCCTACAGAGGAAGAAAATGCATATGTTGCATTCTATGAGAGAGAATTGACAGCAGAGCATACGCACTTAGAGATAAGCCCTCTTGACATATTGGGATTATGCACTAGTCTTATCCCTTTCGGACAATATAATCAGGGAGTAAGACTCTCGCAGGGTTCGAAGAATCAGAAACAGGCAGTTGGATTCTATGCTGCAAACTATTTCGGAAGGATAGACATGGATGTCAATTTGCTTCAATATCCACAAGTTCCAGTGGTCAAGACATTGATGCATGATGTATCTGATTATCAATTGCATCCATCAGGACAGAATGTTGTTATAGCAATAATGCCTTATGACGGATATAATATGGAAGATGCAGTAGTGATAAACAGGGGCTCTGTAGATAGAGGTCTTGGAAGGAGCACATACTTCAGGCCGGTAGTTTCTGAAGAATTAAGGTATCCTGGCGGATTGATGGATGAGATATGCATCCCAGACAAGGATGTCAAAGGATATAGGACAGAGAAAGATTACCGATTCCTTGAGGAAGATGGAATAGTATCTGCAGAATCAAAAGTACAGGAGGGAGATGTAATAATAGGAAAGACAAGCCCTCCAAGATTCCTCAACAGTATGGATGAATACAACCTGACAGGAAACATAAGGAGAGAATCATCAATGACGCTTGAGCATGGAGAGAAGGGGATAGTCGATCTCGTTCTGCTTTCAGAGAATGAGGAAGGAAACAGGTTAATACAAGTAAGGTTAAGAGAGAGCAGGGTCCCAGAGATTGGAGACAAGTTCATCTCAAGACATGGACAGAAAGGAGTTATAGGATTAGTCGTCCCAGAACAGGATATCCCATTCTCAGAGAATGGAATGAGGCCAGATATATTATTCAATCCTCACGGATTGCCAAAAAGGATGACTGTAGCACACCTTATTGAGATGCTTGCAGGAAAAGTAGGCTCAATGGAAGGTAGATATATTGATGGAACAGCATTCGATTCAGAGCCTGAAGCTGCATTGAGACAGGCTCTTGAAAAACTCGGATTCAAGGATGATGGTACAGAGGTTATGTATAATCCTGTGACAGGAAAACAGTATTCTGTAAGGATATATATCGGAAACATGTATTATCAGAGATTGAAGCACATGGTTGCTAATAAGATGCACTCCAGAGCAAGAGGTCCAATACAATTGCTTACAAGGCAACCAACAGAAGGAAGAGCAAAAGAAGGCGGATTAAGGCTTGGAGAAATGGAGAAGGATACATTCATAGCTCATGGAGCAAGCTTGTTGTTGAAGGAAAGGTTTGACTCAGATAAGACAATCGTCCCATTATGTGAGAAGTGCGGGCTGATAGCTGTATATGATTCGAGAAAGAACAAATCTTACTGTCCAACATGCGGAGATGCGGTAGAGATAAACAATATAGAGATAAGCTATGCATTCAAGCTATTCATGGATGAGCTTAGAAGTTTCGGCGTATATCCGAAGATGATTTTAAAATCAGAGTATGAGACTGCTTAGAGGTTATCAAAATGGAAGAATATGTTCATAAAAAGGTTGACAGGATTGAATTCGGATTCATGAGTCCAAAGGCCATCAAGGAAATGGCATCTGCAAAAATAGTCACTCCAGAACTATATGATAAGGAAGGTTATCCTGTAGATGGTGGATTGATGGATATAAGGCTTGGGGTCATCGATCCAGGATTGAAATGCAAGACATGCGGCGGGAAGCTCAAGGAATGTCCAGGACATTTTGGGTATATCGAATTAGCAAGGCCAGTAATACACATAAAATTCATATCATTGATATATGATCTTGTCCGATGCACATGCAGGGATTGTGGGAGGATACTTATACCTAAGCAGAAGATAGACAAAGCATTGGATGATCTTGATAGTGCAGAGCTTGAAGGCGGCCTAATCGCAAGAAGGGATAAAATAAAAGAGATGATTGTTGAGATGAAGACAATCAACCAATGCCCATATTGTAAAGCGAAACAATTCAAGATAACATTGGAAAAACCATCAACATTCTTAGAGGATGAGAAGAAGATAAGCCCGATTGAAGCAAGGATGAGGCTTGAGAAGATACCTGATGATGACCTTAAAGTGTTCGGAGTGAATCCTGAAGCATTGAGGCCTGAATGGACAATAATAACAGTGATGCCTATTCCCTCTGTTACTATGAGGCCATCAATCACTCTTGAATCAGGAGAGAGATCAGAAGATGACTTGACACACAAGCTTGGAGACATAGTCAGGATAAATCAAAGGCTTTTCGAAAACATAAATGCTGGAGCGCCAGAGATAATCATAGAGGACTTATGGGACTTGTTGCAATATCATATAACTACATTCTTTGACAATGAGGTAAGCCAGCTTCCACCAGCAAGACATAGAAGCGGTCAACCATTGAAAACGCTTACAGCAAGGATCAAGAGCAAGGAAGGAAGGATAAGGCATAATCTTGCAGGAAAAAGAGTCAACTTCTCAGCAAGAACAGTAATCAGTCCAGATCCAAAGTTAGAGATCAATGAAGTAGGCATACCAAAAGTTGTAGCCATGAAGCTTACAGTTCCAGAAAGAGTTACACAGTGGAACATGGAATACTTGAAGGCATTCGTTACAAGAGGACCGGACACTTATCCAGGGTCAAACTATGTGATAAGGCCAGATGGGAAGAGAAAGAGGATCACGAACGAAACAAAAGAGCAGTTGCTTGAAGAGATACAGCCAGGATTCATAGTTGAAAGACACTTAATGGATGGGGACATCGCAGTGTTCAATAGGCAGCCGAGCCTTCACAGGATGAGTATGATGTGCCATAAAGTCAGAGTCCTTCCAGGATTGACGTTCAGGCTTAATCCATCAGTATGCGAGCCATACAATGCAGACTTCGATGGAGATGAGATGAACTTGCACATTCCACAGACTGAAGAAGCAAGAGCAGAAGCAGAGATACTTATGCATGTACCTACGCAAATTATTTCCCCAAGATACGGGTTGAGTGTTATTGGGTGTAACAAGGATGCGCAGACAGGTATGTTTGTGTTAAGCCAGAAAGACTTCAAGTTGACGAGGGAAGAGGCGATAGATATACTTGCAAGCATAGGAGTCACTGAATTCAACAGGCTTCCAGATAAAGAGATAGTCACAGGTAAAGAAGTAATCTCGACATTGATTCCTAAAGATTTCAATTTTTTAGGATATAACAAGCGCTATAAGGAGAACAAGGATGATCCTGAATCAATCGTGCGTATAGAGAAAGGAGTGCTTAAGTCAGGATTACTGGACAATTCTAATCTAGGAGAGGGACAGGGATTGCTATTACGAACAATATATAAACAATATGGTCCAGATTTTGCATCAGACTTCTTAGGAAAGATATTCAAGTTAGGTAATGCAGTATTATCATATACCGGCTTCACTACAGGAATAGGTGATATAGATATCTCTACTGAGGCGAAAGCACAAGTCACGGACATAGTGAACCAGACATATGTTGAAGTTGAACAATTGATAAAAGAGTACAATGAAGGGACGCTTGAGACATTGCCAGGAAGGAACATGAGAGAGACTCTAGAATTGAAGATACTAGAGAAATTGAACAAGGCAAGAAACAGATCTGGAAAGATAGTTGCAGACACTGCAAAGAAGGATTCAGAATTGATGATGATGATTCAATCAGGAGGAGCAGGAAACCTGCTTAATCTTGCACAGATGGGTGCATGCGTAGGTCAGCAATCAATGAGGGGAGGAAGAATAAGCAAGGGATTCAACAAGAGGACACTCTCAGTATTCAAGAAAGATGATCTTGGACCTGCAGCAAGAGGATTCATCAAGGAAGGATTCAAGGATGGCTTGAAACCGCATGAGCTTTTCTTCATGAGCATGACTGGTAGGGACAGCCTGATGGACACTGCATTAAGAACGCCAAAATCAGGTTATTTATACAGGAGACTTGCGAATGCTATGCAGGACTTGAGGATACAGAACGACTTCACCGTAAGGGATGCAAGCAACAAGATTGTACAGTTCGTCTATGGAGAGGATGGTGTTGACGTGACTAAATCAGAGAATGGAAAGATAAATGTAAAGAGAGTGATAGATAAAGTCATGGCAGAGAATTGAGTCAGAGAACTGAATTAAAATTATTATTGATTAAAACACGGGGTAATAAAATGGACAGCAAAATATTCAAGGATTACGAGAACATGATTCCTGAGAGGATACTCCAGGATGTTAAGGACAACCTTCCAGAGAAAGTATCCGATACAAAATTGAAGAAGATACTTGATGCAGTGTATGAAGAATATAAAAATTCTGTTGCAGAACCAGGCGAGTCTGTAGGATTAGTCGCAGCAGAATCTATAGGTGAGCCTTCAACGCAGATGACCCTTAACACATTCCATTTTGCAGGAGTATCTGAGATGAATGTAACTACGGGACTGCCAAGGATAATAGAGGTGTTGGATGGAAGGGCAGAGATAAGCACAAAGATGATGCATATCTACCTAAAGAAACCATTCAGTGAAGGAAAAGACATAAAGAAGATTGCAGAATCCATAAAGGAGACGACTTTAAAAGAATATATCAAGGAAGTCTCTATAGATATTGCAGATTCTCAGATGACATTGATTCTTGATGAAACGAAACTGGAAAGGATAAATATGAAACTTTCTCAGATAATAAAAAATCTTGAGAAAGCATTTGCGAAAGGATATAGTTTTAAGCCAGGCAAGGACGCGGACAACATATTAATGGTTAAGTCGACAAGCAAAGAGGATGACCTAAACAACATATACAAGCTTAAGGAGAAACTTCAGGATGTATATATCAATGGGATAAAGGGAATAAAGCAAGTGTTGCCTGTTAAAAAAGGAGATGAATACATAATCGTAACATCAGGTTCAAACCTTAAAGATGTGTTCAAGCTAGAGTTCGTCAATCCGGACAAGACTGTGACAAATGACATATTCGAGATAGAGCAGATACTCGGCATAGAGGCTGCAAGATTATCGATAATATCAGAAGTGGAGAAAGTCATCGATGAGCAAGGATTGAACGTCGATTTGAGGCATATCATGCTCATTTCTGACATAATGACCACTTCAGGAACGGTGCTTGGAGTAAATAGGTATGGTATTGTTAAAGAGAAACCATCAGTGTTGGCAAGAGCATCATTCGAGACTCCTATAAAACACATAATAAACGCAAGCATAAGCGGCGAGGTCGATCATCTGCGGTCCGTCATAGAGAATGTGATGATAAACCAAGTAGTCCCTGTAGGCACAGGCATACCCCGGCTTGTAGTGAAGCAGCAGAAAAAGGGCAAAAAAGCCGATTAATAAAAAACGATCAATAAAAAACAAGGAGATAAAAATGTACGAAGAAGAGATAAGGAAGAATCTAACGACGAAAAAATTAATCATAGGAACAGATGAGACACTGAAGAACATAAGAAAAGGGCTTATAACTAAGGTATATGTCGCATCTAATTGCTCAGAAGACTTGATGAAAGACCTGAGAAGATACTCAAAGATGTCCGGATTCGAGATTTTTGACACAAAACTCCCTAATGATGAATTAGGCGCAGTTTGCAAGAAGCCGTTCAACATAGCGTTGTTAGGTGTATTGAAATAAGAAGGTATTAAATGAACAAGCAAACTTATGACGTTGAGCTCATCAAGACAATAAACTTGTTTGAGAATGTCACAAAAGCAAGAGTGAAGGATGCATTGTACATGAAAGAGTTATTGACATTCATAGTGTTTGAAGGCGACATGTTCAAGGCTCTGGGAAAAAACCTTGAGAATCTCAAGAGGATGGAGTCAATGCTCAAACGCAAGATAAAGATTGTAGAGTTCAACAGTGACATGATAAAGTTCATAACAAACCTCTTGTATCCATATAAGGTCGATAGCATAACTATTGAAGGGAAGATAGTCACGATAAAAGACGAGGATACGAAGACCAAGGGTTTGATAATAGGTGCCAAGGCACAGAATTTGAGGCAATATGAGAGCATAGTCAAGAAATATTTCGATATAGAAGAGATAAAAGTTGTGTAAATTAAAAGTTGTTTAGTATTGGAGGACAAAATGGCAAAGAAATCAACTGGATTGAATTCAGCAAAAAAATTGAGCAAGAGAAGAAAGACATTCAGGTATAATGATAAATGGTTCGTGAAGAGGGTCACTCAGTACAAGAAGAGATCCGATCCATTGGAAGGTGCTTCGCAGGCATCAGGCATAGTCCTGGAAAAGACACAGATAGAGGCAAAGCAGCCGAACTCAGCGATGAGAAAATGTGTGAGGGTACAATTGATAAAGAACGGGAAGCAAGTGACGGCATTTGCTCCGGGCGATGGTGCGATAAAGCTTATAGATGAACACGATGAAGTGGTCATTGAATGCATCGGTGGAAGGCAGGGAAAGACCAAAGGAGACTTGTCCGGAATCAGGTGGCAAGTGATAAAAGTCAATGGCCAATCATTGAATGCATTATTGCATGGGAAGATAGAGAAGGCAAGGAAGTAATTCTCATCTTAATTTTTAATACTTTTAATTTTTTGATTTTAAATTCATTTTATTTCAAATTCATTTTATTTAATATTAAAAGGTGATATCATGGAAAAGACAAAGAATTCTAAAAAGAAAGAATCTGTTGCAAAAAATCCTACAGATAAAAAAACAAAAACAGCAAAGGCTGAACCTAAGGCCGGATCAAAGGTTGAAAAGCCTTCAATCGTTAGTGCAGGACATCTAGTATCAGTGGATTATACCGGGTCATTAGATAATGGGGAGGAGTTCGACAGCTCAAAGAACAATGGTCCGATATCTTTTGTAGTCGGAAGTGGCCATGTCATAAAAGGTTTCGATGATGCAGTATTAGGGATGAAAGTCGACCAATCAAAGAAATTCAAGATAAACAAGAAAGACGCTTATGGCGATGTAAACCCTCAATTGATGCATAAAGTGCCTATGGATAAGTTGCCTGAAGATATAAGAAAACAGGTCAAGGAAGGAGGGTTCTTGGTCATGCAGAGCCCTATAGGCCAACAGATACCTGCAAAAGTCCATTCAATAAAGAACAATGAGATAACGCTCGATCTGAATCACCCGCTTGCAGGCAAAGACTTGACTTTCGAGATAACGATAAAGGATATATCTATACCTTCAGAGAAGGATATGCATCATGGTCATGATCATGGTGGTCACGAACATGAAGGACATGATCATTCTCACGGCGAGTGTGAGTGCGGCGGCGATTGCGAATGCGGTGATGACTCCGATGATTGCTGTGGCGGAAGCTGCAATTGCAAATAGGGATATCTAAAATAAATTTATTTTTTTTATTAAAATGTCTCATCTTATAATATGCCTAGGGAAGGATTCTCAAGGAAAGATAAGCGGCCTATTGAAGAGATTCGACAATATATATGTTATCAGTGAAGGCATAGAAGAGATTGATGTGAAATCGTTGAGGCCTGAACAGAAGATATCATTATTGTTGATGCCTGAAATGCCGACTAAACAATTGAGCGAGGCGCTTCTCCACGAGCTTAAATCTCAATTATCCAAAGACAAAATTGTTGATTTGGACATTGCAGTGAATATTTCTTCTGGTTCTGGCAAGATACATTCAGCGACTATATCTGCAATAATGAAGCTCGGTTATGGTATAAGGCTCATTGATATCGATGAGAAAGGCGACATTGTAGAATTATGATTAAGATTATTTCTTGATGCTGATATAGACCCTGAATCCTGATTTCTTAGCAATCTCTCCCGCATTACCGAAAACTTCCAACATCTTCTTCTTCAAGCTCTCGCCACCCTTATTATGAGGTGCCACTAGTTGGAATAATCCTCCTTTGTTCAGATGTTTTGCACTTTCCTCTATGAATTGAAAACACAACCTTTTCCCTGCGCTGAAGGGCGGATTTGTGAGTATGGTATCAAACATCTTGTTCTTTATTTCAGGATGAGAGAATATGTCTGAGCGTAAGACTGTCGCATCCACTTTGTTAGACAAACAGTTTTCTTTAGTCGCCGATACTGCTCGCTCATTTACATCAATCATCGTTATATCTATGTCTGGGTTCATTTTCTTTAATGCTATTCCTATTATCCCATATCCGCATCCAAGATCAAGTATTTCTTTTCCATTAATCTTCGAGTTCTCTATAAGCAGTCTAGTGCCAAAGTCTATCTCCTTGACAGAAAATATTCCTGAACTCGAATTTATGACAATGTCATTCCCTAGAATTCTCGTCTTAAAACTCTGTTTTCTTATGACTGATCTCGGTTTTGATGTAAAATAATGTTCCATTTTATATTCATTTTATATTCATTATTTTTCTCTTCTAATAGTAGAATCTTGCACTATGCCTAAAAGTCGGAATGCAAACGCATCAGCAACCCTTACCGATTCATTTATACTCCGGGAATTTATATTTATACAATTGTTTTCGGTCCTTATAGAGTTCTCTCCAGTCACATTTATGACCATTATTATCCTGTCGGGACGGGCATCATTGCATGTTGCTACAGGGAAATCTGTATAATTGGCTTCATGAAGATAATGTATCCCATAGTATACTTCAAAATTGAATATGTCATAATTTGTTCCTAAGAGCCTTTTTATCTCGAATGCTGCAACAGCTATCTTTGAAGGCGCCAACGGGTCAATGGATATATACATAACTTTAGGTGTCTCTCGGTTCTTGAATTGCATCAACGCAGGCATAGTATTATTGTCTATATATATGTCTTCTATCTGGAATGGCGTATGATAAAAAGGTATCAAGTAAGGCTTGTTATTGATCGATAGGTCTAAGTACCACAGATTGTCCTCTCCCCTATTGAATTTATAGTAATTGTATATCGCTAGATTATCCCCGTTTGAATATTGGTCTTTTTTTTCATTCTCGCCAAAAAGTTTAGGAAGAAATATTATGCTGGCTATTACCAGGAATATAATGAATATTATCGATGTAACTACTATTATCGGATGGATATTTTTTTTTGTTTCATCATCTCCTGCATGTTTATGCTGATGTGTCTTATGTTCACTATTTGCATGTTCTTTGGCTTCGCTCATCTCATCACACCAAGCATTTGATACGCAATCCTCTCCTCCAGAGCGATTATATCCATGAGCTTTGCATTCATTATTATGCAATTGCCATCTTCCACAATAGATGTTTCAGTGCTCATGTTGAATACCAAGAACGGTATCTCTGAAGTGGCATTCTCGCAGCCCAATACTGGGAGAAGGTATGATTCAGATTCTTCAGTTACTGCGAAATAAACAGGCTTATCTATTTTATCATCAAAGTCGAACCTGGAATAGTCTATATATGACAAATCATCAACTGTCAGGTTAGGGTTGAAAAGCATCGCTATTGCGACACTTTCAGACAAGAGATTTTTTGAGCTGTCGCTAAAATTAAAACTTTCAAGCTGTGAAGGATAATTCCTGAATGTGTGGACCCTATCGTCGACTTTCACCTTATATCCCTCTGTAGTCAATGAAAACTTATACCCATTATACTTCAACTGATTGCTCTGATTATCAAGAACTATGGCAAAAATGCTCAATATCATAGATAATGCTATGAACAACGTGACAAGTATCACACCCCATCTCTTAGGCTCTTTCTTTCTCATAAGATCCCTCTTCTGTCAACTATAACACTAAAGAACATCCTCTATAGGCTTCTTCTTAGATTGGACCTTGATCTCTTCCTTCATCTGCTGGACCTCTTTAGTCAAGTCAACACCTAATTCGTTCAATGCAGCTACATGCATCTGCATCAATTGCTCAACAATCTGAAGGATCCTTCCTAATTCCTGTCGCTCCTTACTCAAAGTGCTCAATGCCCCCTTATGGAATCCTATCTGCTCATCCTTGCTTGAAGCAGCAGAAGTCTTCCCTGATGCCTTACTTTTTGATACATTCTTAACGACTTTAGCCATAAATATCACCAATACCCGTGCATTATGAGGCATTTAAATAGTTTGTGATGGATTGATTGAGTGAAAACTTTTATAAACAACATCTTGATTTCTTGCAATATGGGCGGGTAGTTAAACCTGGTATAACGTCCCGTTGGCTATACTCTCTATAGTTTTGGTAAACTATATTTCAGATTTACCAGAATCGGGAAGGCTTCGGGTTCAAATCCCGACTCGTCCATACTTTTTTAAAAATGAAAATCGTATAATTTTTAAATCGTTCTTTACAACCAATACTTTACGGTGGATATATGAAAACAGACAAGGAATTAAAGAAGGAGTTCAAGCTTATCGCTAGCAAGAATCCTGAGAAGTACTATGCCGTTAATGCATTGAAGAGAGAAGGATTCGACAGGCAGCAATGCGTCAATTGCAAGAAATATTTCTGGTCAATAGAAAAAAGGGATGTATGCGGAGACGCAGAATGCATGAAAGGAGTGACGCTCTTTGAGAAGAATCCTAAAAGGCACAGCATGACATACATCGAAGTATGGGATAAATACAAGGCGCACTTCGAGAAACGAGGATACACAGCAATAAACAGGTATCCTGTAGTCGCGAAATGGAATCCTACAACAGATTTTACGATAGCAAGCATCGCTGCATTCCAGCCGTTTGTGATATCTGGAGAGGTCGAGGCTCCAGCAAAGAAACTTGTGATTCCGCAATTCTGTCTGCGTTTCGGAGACATAGACAATGTAGGCATAACAGGATCGCATTGCACTGGTTTCGTCATGATAGGACAACATGCATTCGTGAGCCCAGAAGAGTGGGATCAAGAAAAATTCTTCATGGACATATATTCATATGTGGTTGGCGTTGTGGGACTCCAGAAGGAAGAGCTTGTACTCCATGAGGATGCATGGGCTGGTGGAGGCAATTATGGGCCTTGCATGGAATTCTTCAGCAATGGAATAGAACTGTTCAATCAAGTCTACATGATGTATGAGCATCATGATGAGGGAGACAGAGAATTGAAACTGAAAGTCCTCGATATGGGGCTCGGGATGGAAAGAATTGCATGGTTCACTCAGGGGACAGCGACATTATATGACGCAATATTCCCGACGGTCCTGGATTACCTGATAGAGAACACTAAAGTGGATTTCGACCAGGAACTTTTCAGGAGATTCGCACCATACTCATCGATGCTCAATATAGATGAGACAGAGGACATAAACAAGTCATGGCAATTCATATCGGAAAAGATAGGCATAGGTGTTGAGGAATTGAAGAGCAAGATAATGCCTATGACAGGAATATACAGCATTGCTGAGCATTCAAGAGCGTTGCTGTTTGCGATGACAGACGGAGGCCTGCCGAGCAATGTCGGGGGATTCTACAATTTGAGGGTAATATTCAGGAGGATGATGTCATTCATAGACAAGTTCGGATGGCATGATCATATAGATATAAAGAAAGTTCTTAGGCTACACGCTCAATATCTTGAGCCGGTATTCCCTGAACTTCAGGATGCAGTCAATGAAGTGCATGAAATAATGGAGTACGAGAAGAAAAGGTATTATGAAAACAAGGCAAGGACAAAAGCATTGATAGAGAACATAATACAGAAAGGAGAAAAACTGTCGATAGATAAACTTATAGAATTATATGACAGCCATGGCATAGACCCATTTGAACTATCCATATCGGCGAAAGATTCAGGATTGAACATCGATGTACCGGAAAACTTCTATGCATTAGTCACAGAGAAGCATGAGGAAGAATCGCGTCTTGCCGCAGAAAAGATGAAGACTGCGACAAAGAAAGAGAAACATTATGATATAGATGATCTTACTACGACTGCACTTTATTTTGAGCATTATGATCTCGTAGATTTCAAGGCAACAGTCCTTAAGATAATACATGACACAGAAGAAGGAAATTATAAGGTCGTTCTTGACAGGACAAGCTTCTATCCTACATCAGGCGGGCAATTGCATGATATCGGGACAATAAACAAATGCAATGTGATAGATGTATTCAAACAGGGCGGCGCAATAATACATGTCCTTGAAGAAATAGATTTCAAAGAGAAACAGACAGTGCATGGACGTATAGATATCGATAGGAGAATACAGCTAGCGCAGCACCATACTGGGACACACGTATTGAATGGTGCAGCAAGAAAAGTGCTTGGCAATCATGTATGGCAGGCAGGTGCAGCGAAAACATTGGAGAAGGCAAGACTCGACATAACACACTATGAGAACCTGACGCAGGAGCAGGTGCATGAGATAGAAGAAGTGGCGAACAAAGTGATAAAAGAGAATCTTCCAGTATATAAGAGCTTCATGAAAAGGAATCTTGCAGAAGCAAAATACGGATTCAGATTATATCAAGGAGGCGCAGTTCCAGGAAAAGAATTGAGGATAGTCGACATAATGGGATTCGATGTAGAGGCATGCGGAGGCACGCATCTTGACATAACAGGAGATGTGGGGCAGATAAAGATATTGAAGACTACAAAGATACAGGACGGAGTAGTTAGGATAGAATTCACAGCAGGACTTGCCGCAGAGAAAACGAAGAAAGACAACGAAGGATCATTGGAAAAAGTTGCAGCATTGCTTGAATGTGATATAAAGCAGATACCTGGAAGGACGTCTGAACTCTTTGAGAAATGGAAAAAGATAGTCAAGAAGAACTCTGATGAAGAGTTCAAGCTAGAATCCGTCGAAGAGAGCGACGAGCCAGAGGACAAGATACTGCAGAAAGCAGCATCATTATTGAAGACACAACCAGAGAACGTCATCAAGACAATAGAGCGATTCTTAAGAGAGATAGAGGAGAAACGGAAAAACAAATGAATTAATTTTTTCCATTCAATAGATCATACCAACTATTTATTCTAGTAACACGCGGGTCATAAGTCAATTGCACTAATTTAATCTTAGAATTTTGGTCATCCTTATCTAAAAGTATCTTGTCTTTCTCTGTTATTGAGTTGAATGAGGTGTTATTCATTATTATGTGGCCAGAATAATTGTTTGTTAAAAATTGTTCTGCAATATGAATGCTGTCGTCAAACACGAATCTTGCATTTTTGCTCATGGCAAAATCATGTTTTTCATTGGTTAAAATAAGATTATCATTGAGAAATGGGATTTTATTGTTTTTCAAAGTCTCTATGGTCTTTTCTCTTGGATAATCATAGAATTCCTCAGATCTTGATGTCACAAAATACGCTTTTTCGAGATTATTGAAATCATTAGTTATACGTTTATAGAACTCCACAAAACCATCAAGTGTGGGTATGTGGACAAATTCTTCTGTGTTGCCGAAATTCCTTAGATTCTCAAGAATATCTTGGAAAGTCACCCCTATCTCTCGTAGTGTTTTTATACGAGAAAAATCATAAACCACTACATCGCTCACATCCATGCTTATGCCATATGTATAATTTAGATAATTGATGAAAGAGGGCATAAAATTGAATCCAGTCTCGTCTATATCAATAATTTTTGGAGAGTCTACGCTTATTATCTTTTCAATCAACGTTTCTTTTTTTTCATCCATCCCTACAGGAATCCTGAATCATTTATATTATTTACTGTTGAGAAATGGTGATTGGTGTTGTAGTTTGCTGTGGCTGTATGAATTATTTTATCTTCTTCATTAATAAGTCGAATTCTTCAGGTTTGGACCTGTCATGTTTTACGTTTATAGATAGTATGTGGCTCTCTATTGTCGCTATATCCCTATCATAATTCCTTATGGAATGGGCGAGGAAGAATATCATTATTATAGAGAAAGTGGTTCCGATGATGCTGAACAATGTCAGCAGGAAATCAAGAAATTTAGAGACGGCAGGGATGAGGTTGAACAATGTCGTGAAGCTTGAGATTATAGATGCGTATAATGCGATGAAGAATATTATCCTCAAGAAATTGAGCGTATCTCTGCTCTTTATCAATCTTGACCTAACGCCATACAATGAGTCTATCTTGCTAGAATCTATCTTATTCTTTATGTTCATAGAGGATTTCAATTCATCTATGTATCTCCTTGATTTTGAAAATATCCTTACCATGATGTTTATTATAATGTGGTATTTATATATTTTTCATTATTTAAGGCTATATATTATTTTTTCATTATTCACAATATTTAAAAATGAGCGTTTTGCAAAGCAGTCATGCCACACGCATTGAGAGAGAGTCACTTAGAGGAAATATGCGGCAACTGCAAGAAACCGCATGGGAACAACATTGAATTGCTGCATCAACATCATAAAGTATATGAGAAGATAACTTGCGAGCAATGCGGCTATATCTCTATGCGAAGAAGAGATGAGAAAGAATTCTTGAACAGGTATGAGTTCATGTGATTTTTGATGAAAAAAATCATTCATCCCTATCTGTAGTAATTATAGGCTTGTCTCTGACTATGACTGTGTGTTCTGTCTGGCTCACGATGCCTTTCTTCGACTCAACCAATGGAGGATATTCATGTATCACTCCATAATTCCTCAATTCGGTCAGTCCTAAACGGACTTTTCCGTGGTTGATATTTTTTGTAAGCCATCTTGTGGTGAATGGAAGCTTGTCGAATTTTTTTATCTCTGTCAATACTTCCCTTGCATAAGGACTCCTTACGGGCCTAATTTGCGATAGCGAGAACAATGTAGGGTTTGAGCTTTCAAACACCATCCCGTGGCCGTTCGTTGCGAACGGCTCTATTGCGACAATCTGGTTCTCTTCAAGTTCTGTCTTATCATTAGTATTGAAATTAGGGATTGTAGGATGCTCATGCACAGAATATTTCCCGAGGCCATGCCCTGAGAGGTTCTTAATAGGGCTCAAATCATATCTCGATATGGTCTCCTGTATCATGAGGCCAATCTCTCCAAGGGTTATCCCTGGCCTTATTATGTTGAGTGCGTTGCTCAACGCCTCTTCTGACGCCTGTTTTATGGTCTTCAATTCTTCATATCTTTCATTGTCTTCCTTGAAGATTATAGTTATTGCATTGTCAGCGATTATCCCGTCTACGTGCACTCCCAAGTCTAGCTTGACAAGGTCTGTCGATTTGATGATTGTCTCATCATCATCCAATGGACAGAAGTGTGCGGCTAATTCATTAATCGCTATCTGTGCAGGGAATGCCATCTTCCCATTATTTTGATGGATGAAATTCTCCACTTGATTGAGAACATCAACGACTTTGACTCCCGGCTTGATTAGGGAACGTCCATGTGTGATTGCCTTAGCAGCGATCTTTCCTGCAAGCTTTGCCTTATCAAAATCCTCATCAGTAAGTATCATATTACAAGACAAAAAAAGAAGTATATAAAGTTATTCTTTAGCACCTTATCTCAATGCAACTATCAATGTCAATATTATTATTGCGAATACTATGATGAAATATGCAATCTGTGTCATGCTGAATTTTTGTGTGATTAAAGAATTCATGCTATCCTCTTATATTAGTATACTATCGCTACGAGAACCCTTTTTATCTGGTTGAATCTTATCCTTCCAGGATCAGGATTTGGATTGTTATCTCCTTTAGCTATGAAATATATTCCTTCACTGTCTTCGCCTTTTTCTATGACTCTATGGATTATTATGCCATCAGCATATTCTGATTCATAGCTTATTATGTCCCCAACAACTATCTCATCAGCGCTCTTAGGCCTTATCTGTATCGCGTTTGCCCTGCTTGACAATACTGGCTCCATGCTATGTGTGTCTGTGAAAGTTGACCATTCAGCATTCTTCAAGTCAAGAACTACTTGGCTGTTATATACTAATATTTGATTCTCCTTTATCCAATCGCTTGGGCTTGCCTTCTGGTCAGTCCTTCCATCATCGAGAGGCTGCTCCTGAACTTGAGGATTTATCTCTGCATAGATATTGCTGCTTAAGAAACCTAATGCGAATATCAATCCTACGATGAATATCTTAAGGAAGTTGTTCATTTTAGTTCTTATACTGTGCATTGCCATTATATGCTTGATTGATTACATACTGCGAGCTATTGTTGTTGCTGCCGTATGTTATTACATTCTCAATATGTCCATCTATGCTTCCATGACATTTACACATAATCAAAACCCCCTACAAATATGCTATATCTACATATTTATAAATGTTTCGTTTTATTTGTTACTTAGAAGTAGTTATATATTTTATGTTACCAATAAGTTATCTATAGTTTGATAGTCTTTTGTGTTTAATTTCCTTTCAATCACTGCCGGTTCCTTATTCACTGGCTGTTCTGAATTAGCTTCGTATACTCCGAGTGTTGCAGCTATTGATACTAATGTAAATCCTATTGCTAAAGTCTTTTTTGTTTTTGGACTTCTGTTTTTAATAGCTTTTGGATATAATTTCCTATTGTTTTCTTTTATGCCTGTCATATCTCTGTATGCATCTATAGAATATCCTGTCCATCCACCGAGGACTAATCCATATATTACGCTCATTGCAGTCCCTATCCCTATTTTTTTCCAATCTGTTTCTCCTGCAACTCCATATACTCCTAATGATAGTGGGATATTTATAGCGGCCAAATACAGCGAATCGTGAAGTTGTTGTATGCCTTCTTTTGCTTGATCACTTATTTTGAATATTTTTCTGCTCTTATCTCTAATTTTTCCTATGACATATCCTAATCCTGCATATGTGAATATTGTTACAGTCAGTCTTGCGCCAAACGATACTTCATCACTCATTCCTGCAACTTGTGTTTCATATGCCGCAAATAATGGATGGGAGCATGCCACTAATGCAGTACTGTCTACTATGTGTGTTTTTGCATTAGCGTATATTTTATCTTTTATTGTCTTATATTGCATATTTTGGAATATGTCTGTTTATTTATAAATTTTATTAGCGTTTTTACTTAGAAGTAGTTATATATTTGTTAGTATTTATTTATTTGTCATTAGTCTTTCTTCAATCGTCATCTCTGATAGAATCTTAGCTGCAGCTTCAATGAACTTCTCCTCATAATCGGTATCTATGACTGCGCCTGAAGCGAAAGCATGTCCTCCAGAACTGCCATTGCCTGCCTTCTCGATTATTGTTTGGATTACATCCTTCAGATTGATTGTGTCTGGATTGCCTGTAATCCTCAAAGAAATCTTAGTGGTGTTATCCTCATTGCGTGCCAAAGACAATATGAATGTATTCTTTTCTATATCCTGACTCTTAGAAAGAATACTCCCTAGTGTTCCGATCATTGTTGGAAGTACCTCTTCCTCAGCATTGATTATGAGCATATTCTTCTTCTTGATTATTTTTGAAGAATTCGCATTATCCTTATACCAGTTTATTGCATTGACTATTTCTCTCCTATACTCAGAGAGATTATCCATCGCCATCTTCTTCATCTTCTTATCATTCAAACATGCGCCTATACCTATAGATGCCTTATTCAGCCTTCCGCAACTATTCAATAATGTGGCGAACTCTTTCGCGTCCCTGAAAGGACTATCGTCTTGTTCTCCTATGAGCAGATAATTATTAGAGAATATGCTCTCAGGCCTTGAATCAGTGCTCTTCATTATTATTGCAGCAATCAATTTCTTCTTCTCCTCTTCAGTCAAATCAGCAAGCTTCTTCCATCCCTTCTTCGTCTGGGGATTGATCCCTAAACCCTGAAGGAAACTTATTGCTCCAGACTCTGAACCTGTGACGTCTGGGATTATTATATCAGAACTATATTGAAGCAGTTTATGGACTGGTCTTGTCTGCAAGCCGAAAAATTTCAGACCCTTATGAACCTCGATAAGTTTTTTCTTCAATGCAATATCCAATATCTCAGAATTGAGCCTCTTGAAGCCGTTATTCTCTTGTATATCTCCTATAGCGCCAACAATTGCAATCCTTGACATCTCAGAATTATCAGTCAATTCTTGCGTAAAAAGAAAGACAACGCCTGCACCAGATATCTCATTCGATCCGTCAATATCGTAAAGATGTGGATTGACCTGTGTGATGTTCTTGTATTTCACAGCTGACTGCGGGTGATGATGGTCAAGAATATATATCTCCTTGTTCATCAGTGTCTTCCCGACTATATCGAGGCTTCCTGATCCGAGATCGACGAAAACAAAATATTTCTCTGACTCATCCTTCAATTGGGTCAATGATTCCTCAGTCAAAGTAGGCAGTATAGTCAGCGTATATTTCCTATTGAGCTTTATCATTGCATTGATAATTATCGCAGAAGCACATATCCCGTCTGCATCAAGATGTCCTATTATCTTTATAGTCTCTTTCTTAGGTATCTTTAGGAATTCCTCAGCATCCCTCTTCAACGAATCCTTGAAAGAATCATAATCTGGCATGAAAAAAGTTCCGCCGGGTTGATTTAAATATTTTGTTATGATTGAAACTATATTACAAAAGAGACATTAACCATAGAATTATCCCTACAATTCATTCTATCTTTATCTTTATCATGCCCTGTTTTATCCTGCACTGGCACATCAATCGTCTTGGATGGATCAGACTTATGAATTCTTCATTCTCAGTCATAGGGGAGAGATTGTCATATCCTTCAAGGACAGTAACTTCACATGTCCTGCAGAATCCGTTCTTGCATCCGAACTCCACACCTAGTTCTTCGCATGCATTCCTCACTTCTGAACCATCAGGTAATTCGATCTCCTTAGGTTCTGTATTGTCAAGAATTATTTTAGCCATTTTGAAAAATGGAATAAAAAAAGAAAAACTTTAGATGTAAAGTTTAGCCTTATTTACGTCGTAAGTCCAATCCTTTGCAAGCCTTCCAGATTTCTTGTAATACTTGATAAGCCTCTGGATCTTGGACTCTGTCAATTGCAATCCTCTTAAAGCGACCTTGTCCTGTTTGTTCTCTTCAAGATGCTTCTTTATCATGACGAGCTTCTTGATCAATGCCATCAAGTCTTCAGGCATAGGGTCGAGGACTTTCTTATCTTTGAGTATTGTAGTTATCGCTTTACCGCATAATGTTTTTACATCAGGGACTCCATAGACATCCCTTAAGTGTAATCCTATCTGTGATGGTGTCTGTCCTTCCTTGTGAAGTTTCATGACCAACATCTCCACTTCTCTAGCACCATACCTGTTCCATGATGGAACTGCCTTCTTTATAGGCTTCTTTGAGCCTGCTATGCCTTTTGCACCACTATATCTTCTAGCCATTTTGGTCCTCTGTTTAGTCTTTCTAAACTTTTTTTTATTTTGATTAGGAGAATTTTGTCTCCAGCATGGTCATGCAAAGCATATGCTAAACATTCCCATCTCGTAACAATAGGGAAAAAATATCCATTTATAAATATTATTGTTGTTTTCTAATGAAAATACTGCCTATCAATTCATAATCCAAAAGCAATCTCATCAATTGCTTTGGTTCATACCTGACGAACCCGAATTTCTGTATCTCAAAATTAGGTTCAGGAGCGTGATATTTTTCTAACCAGAGTTCTAATACTATATGCGGCAAATTACCTTTCATCTGTCCTCTTCTCTTATCTGCTTCTAGTGTCATAACTAACGGCGTTTTTTTCTCTAGAAATCTCATTCTTGCCCTGTCTGTGGAGACGAAAAAGTCATTCGTATAATTTATTTGAGTATGATATTTTGGCTTGTGCAATGATTTATGGTAATATATTTCTCCGTCTTTCTCTACTTTTCTTTTTAGGAAGCTTTCAAGACTTGTCGCGCTGTATACTATATATGACATGCATCTGGGAGCCCGTGTCCTTTTTTAAAATTATTGATGCGTTCATCAAATCATAAAACTTTTATAACCACAATAATTCGCCTTATAATGGATGCGTGGATAGTACAGATAAAGAATGCCATAGAGAAGAAAGAGTTCATAGTGATTGCTGCTGAATGCGAAGTATGGTATCATGGGAAGGTTGAGAGCTATCTTCCAGAAGGGGGCAGGATAATTATAATTAAGCAGGACCGCGTCCTTTTGGTGCATCAGCCTGATGGTGTGAATCCTATAAATTACATGAAGGAAAATACTGAGCATGCAATAGTTGAAAATGAGGAAGGGATCTTTTTGAAATCAAAAAATTTGTTCTTGAAGGATTATATGGACATAAAATTCCACAGGATACATTTTGTTTCTGATCACTCGTTGATGGATTCGGGAGACATTGTGGTTTCCGGATCAGAGAAGGACATGAGCGACATGATATATGAGAATCCTATGCTGATTGAGGATGGGTTCAAGCCTTTCAGTAGGGAAGAGCATACAAAATTTGGATTCATCGATGTATTCGGTACAGACAAGAATGGTAAGATTGTTGTTATTGAATGCAAGAGGGATTTCGCTGATTTCAAGGCAGTAAGCCAGCTTCACAGATATATCCATAAGATAATGAAGTCAAAAGGTGTCAAGGAAGATGCGATACGAGGAATAATCGCTGCACCGAGGATGAGTGAGAATGCACTCGTCATGTTGAAAGAGCAGGGCTATGAGTTCAAGTCAGTGAGCCCTCCAAAATATCTTGAGAAATATGATAAGAAACAAAGAAGATTGGGCGATTACTAACTCCCTCGTTTTATGTTGTCACTTGATAGTTGTAATAAAATAGTAAAGTTTATAAATAGAAACAATATCTGAATATTGGTGATACTCATGAACAAAAATTATACAAAAGCGCCAGAATATGTCGATCGTAAGAATTTCACAGGAGAAGTTTTGGAAGCAGTAAAAACCGAGATGTATAGGTTTACGAGTAATCACAATTATGTTGGCGCATTCAATTATGCAATGAAGATACAATTCAAAGGGACTGCAAAAGAAATGTTAGAGAAAGGATTAAAATTCTATAAAGATAATAAGTTGGAAATATCTTATAATCAATTAAAAGACTTAGGAATTGAGAAAGGATTTGAGAAAGAAGTCGAAGATATAACTTCAAAATTCAAATAATTTTATTTTCTTTTATTTTATTTCTAAATTGTT
>CAZJFT010000013.1:0-23306 GCA_964545585.1 uncultured Methanosarcinales archaeon | reverse complement strand
AATGGCCAGATACCCTTAGGCAAGTGCGACATTATCTGTGCGCCGACCATTATTATGACTCCGCCTACTGCTGCATGCCTTACAAGGAATCCTAGCAATATCGCTAATCCTACAAGAGTCTCTCCTATGCCTACTACAAGGAATAATCCTGTCTTTGCCTCTCCGCCAAGCCATCCAAGCTTCTGCATCCCATGCATCATGAAAAGCAGGCCAACTATTACCCTGAATATCACATACATCGTATGTTCTGTCTTAATTGCGTATTTGCTTATCATTACCTACACCCCCTAGTGTATTTTTTTATACTTATTATATATTACAATAAGTCTTAATGGTATAAAAAAGATACTATTTAAATATGTTGTGGTTTTTCAAAAAAATATCCGATGTAAATATACAAAAATATATAAATAAGCATATCGCATGATATTTTGTTTGTATAATCATGTTTGCATACTTTTTTTAAAACTGAGGTGATGGAAAATTTCTAAGGTCGCAATAATAGGAGCAGGATATGTAGGGAGCACTGCAGCATATGCATTGATGATAAACGGCATGGCATCAGAGATAGCATTGATAGATGTCAATAAGGAGAAAGCAGAAGGCGAAGCGATGGACCTGCAGCATGGAATACAATTCAGGCCAAACATACAGATAACGTTCGGAAACGATTACAAGCTATGCAAGGATGCAGACATAGTCGTGATAACTGCAGGCGCGCATCAGAAGCCAGGAGAGACAAGACTTGACCTGGTAAAGAAGAATTCTGAGATATTCAAGGAAATGATACCGAAGATTGTCAAGAACAACAAGAAATGCATACTATTAGTGGTCGCGAACCCTCTTGACGTATTGACATACCTCACATTGAAATATTCAAAATTCCCAAAGAATCGGGTGATAGGCAGCGGCACAGTGCTTGACACAGCAAGATTCAGATACCTCCTGGGAGAGCATTTCCAAGTCAATCCGAACAGTGTGCATGCATACATAATGGGAGAGCATGGCGATTCATCATTCCCAGTCTGGAGCACAGCAAACATTGCAGGAGTTCCTTTGAGAAACTTCAAGAAATACGACCAGAAGAAGATGGATGCAGTATACGAGAAGACGAAGAATGCGGCATACGAGATAATCGCAAAGAAAGGCGCAACATATTATGCGATAGGGATGGGCATAACGAGGATAGTCAATGCAATAATTTCAGGGCATAATGAGGTACTTGCAGTATCCAGTTATATCGAGAATTACAATGGCGTGAGCGATGTATGCTTGAGCATCCCTACGATAATAAGCAAGGAAGGGATAAAAGAGCAGATAGTGATGCCCTTGAACGATCTGGAATTATCGCAATTGAAAAATTCTGCAGACAGGATAAAAGAATCGATAAGGAGCGTTTATATACCTAAGAAATATTTTTTCTGAGAGTGTAAAGCATAATCAAGATATCTGCACGGATACCTATATATACTAAATATACGTGGTATAAAAAGAATAAATTTATATATCTGCTAAGAATAATCATATCATGGATAAATCATGCCCAGTATATTATGCATCGAATCTCATTGGCAAGAGATGGACTATACTTATACTTCTAGAACTATACAAAGGGGATCCTAAATGGAAGAGATTCCATGAACTGAAGAATAGGCTTCCTCAACTTACTCCAAAGATATTGTCGATGAGACTAAAAGAGATGGAGAAGGAAGGTCTTCTTTTGAAGAAAGTTGACAGCTCAACAGTCCCAATAAAATCAGAATACTCATTGACGAAGAAAGGAGAGGAATTCATAGGCATAATAGAGCAGATAAAGCAGTGGACAATAAAGCACAACCCTGTAAGGAAATGCACCTCAAAGAACTGCAAACACTGCATGATGTAGATTTTCAGCAAAATATTCTAAATATAATCCTAATATACTTCATGTCTTATTCTACACATGATATAATTTGTATACGAGGAAATGCTCATTTTTGGCAGAAACATTTATAAATATCATTTCTAATAGTGGATATATTATTTTATAGTATGATTGTCTGAAAATTATCTGAAAAAAGAGGTTAAATGAATAATGCTCCTGATATCAAGGAAACGCTGAAGAAATACGATTCTAGAAATGACATGATTGCAGCATTACAGGAGATACAGGAGACATTCGGATACATATCTGAAGAGAATGCAGAAGAGCTGTCAAAAAAGATCAGCACCCCATTAGTCGAGATATCCGGGGTTGCGACATTCTATAACATGTTCAGGCTGAAACCGATAGGAAAATACCATATATCTATGTGCAGGGGAACAGCATGCCATGTGCAAGGATCAGAATCACTATTGAGTTTCACAGAGAAAACACTCAAGATAAAGACTGGAGAATTGACTCCAGATGGCCTTTTTAGCCTAGAGGCAGTCAATTGCATAGGTGCATGCGCAAAAGCACCTGCAATGATGATAAACGACAAGGTATACGGACAATTAGACGAGAAGAAAATAAAACACATAATCGATGACATAAAAACAAAAGAATCAAACAACAAATGAAAGCGATAGCGAACATAGTGGACCTGAAGAAAGGATATGATGAGTTGAGAGAGGACAGGATAACAATAGGAGTGGCTACATGCGGCATATCGGCAGGTGCAGACAAGACATTGAAAAAGCTGCAAGAATCAGGATTAGCGATAGAAATAGACCCTGTAGGCTGTGCAGGAATGTGCTATGCGGAGCCGATAGTCACAGTAATGCAGGACGGACAATTATCGATATACGGGCACGTCACAGAAGACAAAGTGCCTTTGCTTCTTCAAGCGATAAGGAACAACATAGTATGTACTGAGCTATTGTTAGGGCACTCGCTCGAGGAGATAGATTATTACAAGAAACAAAAAAGATTGATGATGAGCAACTGCGGAAAGATAAATCCATTATCACTAAAACAATATGTTGCCGCAGGCGGATACAATGGATTGATGAAAGCGTTGCGGATGTCTCCACAGGAAGTCATCGAAGAAGTTAAGGTATCTGGATTGAGAGGAAGAGGGGGAGCAGGATTCCCAACAGGACAGAAATGGGAGATAATATCAAAGAAAGAAGGGACAAAATACTTAGTATGCAACGGAGACGAAGGAGACCCGGGAGCATTCATGAACAGGACGATAATGGAGTCAGACCCGTTCAGGTTGATAGAAGGGATGACAATCGCAGCATATGCGATAGGAGGCGAAGAAGGGATAATATACACTAGGGCAGAGTATCCTTTAGCAATAAAGACATTGGAGAAAGCAATATCTATAGCGAGGGAAAAGAGTCTGCTTGGGAAAAAAATTTTAGGAGAAGATTTCAATTTTGACATAGAAATACGAAAGGGTGCAGGGGCATTCGTATGCGGAGAAGAGACTGCACTTATCGCGTCAGTGATGGGCAAGAGGGGGAATCCTAGTTTCAAGCCGCCATATCCTGCAGAGAAGGGAATAGACGGATTACCTACAAACATAAACAATGTATCGACATTATCATTAGTGACATCAATAATTTCTATGACCGGAAAAGAGTTCGCAAAGATAGGTACAGACAAGACAAAAGGTACAGCAGTGATATGCCTGACAGGAAAGATACAACGTACAGGAGTCGTAGAAGTGCCAATGGGGACGACATTAAGGGAGATAGTGTATGACATAGGAGGAGGATTCTCTAATGGGCGGAAGTTTAAGGCGATACAGGCAGGAGGGCCTGCAGGTGGATCTATAAGTGAGAAAGAATTAGACTTGACATTAGAATTCGAATCATTGAATGCTGCAGGTGCGATGATGGGCTCAGGAGGTCTTGTCGTAGTCGACAATACTGCGTGTATGATAGATATGGCAAAATTCTTCATGTCATTCACTAAGATGGAGAGTTGCGGGAAGTGTACTCCATGCAGGGAAGGCACCACGAGGATGTGGGAGATACTCGACAAGATATCTAAAGGTTTAGGAACTAGAAAAGACTTGGATACATTAAAGATGCTTGGGATGTTCATCAAAGAGAATTCACTATGCGGCTTAGGGCAGGCAGCACCGAATCCTGTACTCTCGACACTGAACAAGTTTTATGATGAATACTTAGAGCATGTTGATAATAAGAGATGCCCGAGTCACGCATGCAAGAACCTGCTCATATATACAATAATGGACAATTGCGTAGGGTGCGGGCATTGCGCAAAAGTATGTCCTGTAGGAGCAATAACAGGGAAATTGAAAGAGAGGCATGTGATTGACCAGAAGAAATGCGTGAGATGCGGTGCATGCTATGAGGCATGCGCATTCGATGCGATAGAAAAAAAGTAATATGATAAAAGTAATACAATAAAAAAATAAGAAAGATGACGAAGATAAAAATAGAGCTTAACGGGAAGGAGATAAGTTGCGACAGCGACGATTATTTGATAGACATAGCTAAGACAGAGAAAATATACATACCGCACATATGTAATCATGAAAGGCTGGAGCATACAGCGAACTGCAGGCTGTGCATAGTGGAGGTAGAGATTAACGGGAAAAGAAGGATAATGACATCATGCTCGACAAAACCTGCAGAAGGCATGAAGATATTCACCCACACTCCTAAGATATTCGAGTACAGGAGGATAAATCTCGAGCTGCTCCTTGCGAACCATGACCTGAACTGTCCCACTTGTCCCGCAAACCTCAACTGCAAGCTTCAGAGATACTCTGGAGAATTGATGGTCAAGGAATCAAGGTTCAACGGCTCAAGAAGGATGGTGCCTGTAGATGAATCAAGTCCATCAATACGAAGGGATAACAACAGATGCATATTATGTGCAAGATGCGTCAAGATGTGCGGCGATGTCCAGACAGTTCATGCCATACAACAGCACCATAGAGGATTCAATACTTTAGTGGAGCATGCATTCAATCATGATATGGCCGAAAGTTCCTGCGTCAATTGCGGGCAGTGCGTAATCGCATGCCCTACGGGAGCATTAACAGAGAGATCAGACATACAACATGTGATAAATGCATTGAATACTGAGGGAAAATTATTGATTGCACAGACTGCTCCTTCTATAAGGGCGACATTAGGAGAATGCTTCGGGATGCCTCCAGGAAAAAATGTCACAGGAAAAATGGTTGCAGCATTGCGTAAGATAGGATTCCACAAAGTATTTGATACGGATTTGGGCGCGGACATAACAATCATAGAAGAGGCGACAGAATTCATCAAGAGACTGAAGAGCAAGAAGAATCTTCCGATGATAACAACATGTTGTCCTGCATGGATAAAATTCGGCGAGCAATTCTTCTTTGATGAGCTAGAGCACATGTCAACATGTCGTTCCCCACAAGCAATAATGGCATCACTCATAAAGACATATTATGCAAAAAAGATAGGTGTAGACCCAAAAAATATCGTGCTCGTAGACATAATGCCATGCACGGCAAAGAAATTCGAGATATTGCGTCCAGAATTCTCTGGAGAGGCAGATTATGTGCTGACTACTGTTGAGCTTGCAAAATTGATAAAACAGATGAACATAAATTTCTTAGAATTAGATAATGAAGAATTTGACAATCCACTCGGTGAATCAACAGGCGCAGGAGCGATATTCGGACATACTGGCGGAGTGATGGAAGCAGCGCTTCGTACGGTTGCAGACTTCATGGGGCATAAGGATTTCAGGAATATAGAATACACGAAGATACGTGGCATGGAGACGATGAAGGAAGCAACAGTGGAGGTTGCAGGGCATCAGGTCAAGATATGCGTTGTCCATACTCTGGGCGAAGCAAGAAAAATAATGGAGCAGATACGTAAAGGCGAAAGCCCATACCATTTCATAGAGATAATGGCTTGCTATGGCGGATGCATAGGCGGCGGCGGACAGCCGAAATATGATGATGAGACATTGAAGAAGAGAGTCCATGCATTAATCAATGAGGATGAAGGAAAAGAAATCCGGAAATCTCATAAGAACCCTACTGCATTGAAGATATATTCAGAGTATCTTGGAGAATTCGGGTCAGAAAAAGCACACGAATTGTTGCATACTACTTATAGTAAGAAAGGATACAAGTGAGGTTTATCATGAAAAATGAATATGTAAACAAGATATATAATGAATCATTGTTCGATGTGAGCATCATCGAAGAGAATGCCCAGATGATCTTCTATTCATTATTAGCATTCTTTCTGCCATTTGTTTTAGGACATCCGCAATGGCTCGTCGGTATAATTGTGAATGCTTATCTGATTTTGGGTGCGACATATCTGAAAGGCCACAAATTGTTGCCGGTCATATTGTTGCCGAGCATTGGAGTATTGACTGCGGGCGTGATATTCGGAACTTATACGATATTTCTTTTATATCTCATCCCGTTCATATGGATAGGGAATGCAATGTATGCATATGCATATAAGCATCTACAGTTTTTGAGAATGAACAAGATAATCAGCATCGTTAGCGCATCAGGATTGAAATCTGTATTCTTGTTCTTGTCAGCATTGCTTCTCGTTAACCTAGGGGTGATACCTGCATTGTTCTTGACAGCAATGGGTGTCCTACAATTGGTGACTGCACTTGCAGGTGGAATAGTTGCTGTAGGAATAATAAAGGGAAGAGAGAAACTCATTCACTCCTGATTTCTATATTTGATGTAATTATTAAGTGGTAACTTATAGTAAAATATTTAAAGGGATTTCTTGTCCTCTTTCTAATGATTGATGAATTATTTAATGGGCTTATAGATTCGCTGATAAAGAATTCAGGGATAAAGAAGAAGATAGGTTCCGAATTCAGGAATAGGCTAAGGGAAGAATATCCGAGAGACAATATAGAAGGCGCCATAATAAATGTTTTCTTCGATATAGATGCACATATAATGGATGCAGACATGCCCGATCAACCTATAGTAGGATTCATACCTAAGACAAACAAACTTGCAGATTCATACAAATCATTAGATACGGCAGAATACTTGAAAGGATGTGATAAAGTCAGGGAAGCTATAGATAGTTTCATCAGATACAATAAAGAAGATGAAGAGGAGTTCCTTTCAGACATAAGAGGAGAATTGTCGGACCTAGAATCAAAATTAGGGAGACATAAAATGAAAGTGAGAGATGGTGACACATTAAAATCTTTCTTATCAAGATATTCTAAGATATATGATGAACTATCCCTTCAAAGCCAAGATACTATGGAATCATTCTTTGAATTAGTCACAGACATGAGAAGCTTCATCTCTAGAGTTAAGGAAGATCATTCTTTCGCGAATCAGAGCTTATCATATGCAAAATCTATGACGCAGGAACTCTACAAGAACTTGCAGATGATATCACAAATCAAAGGAAGATCAGACATAAAGCTTCCAGAAAAAGAAGTGGACGAAAACATAATCCGGCTGCTGGAAGGACAGATAAACAGGAGCAGATTACTGAAGATACTATCAGAAAAACCAAAAGAGAGAACAATAGTCGATATGCCGAAAGAGACAAACAACAATTCTACGACTATAAATAAAGAATATGTCCCAAGATTATATGATAAAAGGACTTTAGAATTCCTGCTCGGATACGGAATAAGCACATCAAAAGCGAAAGAGATAATAGATTTCCACGATATAGAAATTACGAGAGATTTCATCAACGCATTGGAGAATACATTCAAGAACTACGGCATACAGAAAGAGCTGAAAGTGTTGACGAGGAACAATCCTGAAGTATTGACATTGAAGAACGGAGACAAGCTGAAATATATAGAATCATTAGAGCACTTATATGACCTTATCAATCCTACAAACGCATCAGGGATACTCCCTTCATTCAATACAGAAATATATTCATCAACAGAGAAAATAAACTCATTCATAAATTCTATAACAGAGAAGAAGAACAATGTGAAGATACTCCCTTCAGAAAAATTCTCAAGAGAGAAAGATTACAAGAACTTCACTGTGCTGCTTGAATCCAATCCATACGCAGGAAGCCGTATGCAGAAATGGGTCTCAAAAGGATTCAAGAAAGTAAAGACGGCGATGTATAAGAAGTATAGCTCAGAATTCGGTGAGGGATTGTTCTTCAAGATGGACTTCGGAGGAAGGAGAAGCGTGTACAAGCTCAACAACGACAGCCAAGGGAATTATATTATACAGGTATGCACATACTTTGACCTACACCCACATTATACAAATTTCTACAAGAATAATAAATAACTGTAAAAAAATATTGATGAATCACCTCTCCACAATTGCCTTGAACCCGCCATATGCCATCTTCTTCATATCAAAAGGCATCACCATATTCTTGTTCTTCGGGTCATTCATTGATGGGTCTTTCATGACTTTAGCATTGACCTGATCCCTATGCTTCTTTGACTTATATATTATGAATGAGAATACTACTGTCTCGTCTTTTTTTGTCTTTGCCATCTCTGGGAATGTAAGAATTTTCATAGGCCCTTTCGGGTTCAAATCATCCCCGACACATTCGAAATATTCAAGTGCACCGTGCTTTTTCCATAACTTTCCCCCCAGCTCTGCCATCTTCTTGTATTCCTTTAATTTATTCTTCTTCACAACTAATACGAATCCGTCGACATATTTCATGTTAACCACCCATATGGTATAAAAAAGATACTAATATAAGAATTTTATGGAACATTGAATTGCAGAATCTTATGGCTTTAACCCTTTCTTTTTCATTTCTTCAAGAAGCTTCTTAGGAAATCCAGGATGGCAGTCACAATGCTTATTATGTTCCCTATGCCATTTGACTCTTTGTTCAAAAGATGCATTCTTCGGCATCCTGTTTTTTAGGTGCCATTGCTTGTTGATGGACATGATACAATATAGTAGAATCTAATTATAAATATTATTGAATGTTTCTCAAATCTCAAATTCAAAATATTTATATATAACTTCAATCAATTCTTCTGAATATCAGAAAATAAAGCTGATGTAATGGTTTTATTATATCAAATCTGATATAATGTAAGATTAACAGAAATATATACTGATAATCAGTAATATTGCTTAAAATGAAGAAATTTGCCAAAATCATACAAACCGATTTGAGAGGACAGATTGTCATTCCGAAAGAGGTCAGGCAAGAGCTTAATATCGAAGGGGGAACAGGTTTCTATATGTATGTGATAGAGAATGAGGGTATCCTTCTAAAGATTATTCCACAAAAAGAGCTTCATGAACATTCACACATAGTCAAAGAGATAGAGGTCAATGCAGACAAGATAAGCGTAAAGAAAGAGAACGTTGAGAAAAGCGTACAGAATTACAAGAAAGCTGGAAAGGGAAACTTCCAGAACATAACATAACACATCACAAATCCCTCTCAGTGAGGTGGGGTGGTGCCGAGTGGTCTTTATTTCTCATTAAACCCCCAACAATGAGCGACCGTTCGGCTCCCACCGAGCTTTTTTTCTTTTTCACAAAATTTATATATTACTAAATGTTACCATTTGTTACCATGAATACGACAACTCAACTCGGTTTAAGAATCGAGACGGATTTATTAGAAAGAATTGAAGATTTGGCAAAAAAAGAGGGGATTGACAGAAATGTTTGGATAAAACGGGCATTAGCAGTATTTGTTTCTGATGAAGAATCAAGCATGGCTGATGAAGCTATTGAAGATTATATCCATTTAAGAATTGATGAAAAAAATCTTTTAAAGTATGCGCTCTTTGATAAAATTCCTAAAGATATTGAAAATGCTAGAAAAGAGGTATTAATGCAACTAAAATCAGGGAATAAAAAATGAAAAATAAACTAATCTACTTATTATTTTTTTTGATATCCCTATCTATTGTTTCTGCAACGAATTTAACATGTCAATATCAAGAAACTGTAAAAACAGGAAAACAGATTAGTGTTTTGAATGTCTTCGGTGAATATAAGACAGAATTTTTAGAAATTAAAAATATAAAAACATTCTATGACTATCCGACACCTAGATATTTATCTTATTTCGAGCTCCATAATACCCTTGAGATTCCTGTTGATGTTGAAGTACGATTTTTATCTAATGGTAATACTATTGTAAGAAACGAACTTATCGAGGCAAAAAATTATGTAACTATTGGCAATTATGAGAACCTAGATATTAACAATATAACTTACATATACAAATCTAATGATTATGCTGTAAGTGACTGGATTGATGAAGAAATTGAGCAATGCAAACAATGTTTAGGAAAGTCTTGCCTAAACGATGGAGTCGCCTGCACTAATCTTAATGAATGTGGCGGGGGATATTGTGTAAAGGGAAAATGCAATAACAAAGAAACATGTTATAATAATGATTGTGCTTGTTCAATAAACGAATTGCAATGCACAGACAATGCGCGTTGTGTAAAAAAAGGAGATACTCCGATAGATGTGAAACCTTCATGTAATTTAAATGAAGAATGTATCACTGGATATATAGATACAAAAACAAATTTGTGTGCAAAATCTCCTACACAATTACGGGATGAAGAGACGCAAAGATTGAAGGAAGAATTAGTACGAAAAGAGGCGCAAACAAAATTAATGACTTACACAATAATCACGCTGGTATCTTTAATAATTATCGGCTCTATACTTATTTGGTATTTAAAAAATAAACACGAAAACGAAAAACAAAAAACAGAATATGCCAAACAGAAAACTGAAGAATCAAAACGAAAAACTTTGCAAAAAGAAATGGATGTTGTAGTGGCTAAATTAGATAAAGAAACAGCATATCTTAAAGAATTAGAAGAGAAAATTGAAAAAATAGGGGAAGCAGAAATTATTGAAAATCATAAGAAAAAATCATATGAACAATTACTGAACGAAAGGAAAGAAACACAGAGAAAAATTGAAGAAACCACGCAAGAAATTGAATTAAAAATCAAAAAGCAATGGAAGACCATATGCACTCCTTTTCCAGATTCTCAAGTTGGAAACAGGCTTGTTTTTAGAAACCCTTTCTTAGGTGGATACTTGTGTTTTTATGATAAAGCGTTGAAAGTCAATGAATACTCGATTAATAGTCTGGTTCATAGGTGGGTATGGAAAAAACACAACGGACGCTGGCCTAGATTAGGTTATCACATTCATCATAAAGACGGCGATAAATATAACAATAATCCTAATAATCTTGAGGAAATAAACGGAGAAGAACACTTTGAAATGCACAGTAGATACTAAATCTACTATAATGGCCTGCTATTAAATGAGACCCGAATAATCTCTTATTGATTAATAACTGCCTTTATTTAACCACAAACTTCAAAAACAAACACTAATTCTTCCAATTATGATACAAAGAGTCCTAATAAGAAAGGCTAAGAAACAAGAGATAGATGAAAGAGAAAGAGTTCTAGAAGATGAGAAGCTTTACTTCATAGAAGACATAAGCAAGGATTATCATTGCTCAGATGGTGTCTTTAAGGTGGAAGACTTGAAGAAGACAAGCGGGAAGATAAAGAGCAACAAAGGAAAAGAATTCCACATCATAGAAGCATCATTCATAGATTCATACAAGGGAATAAAGAAACAAGCACAAACAATCCCATTAAAAGATCTAGGTTTTATCCTTGCAGAGACAGGAATAGGCAAAGATTCAATAGTCATAGATGCAGGCTCAGGATCAGGGGGAGCAGCATGCTTCATAGCAAGGCACGTCAAGAAAGTCTATAGCTTCGATATAAATGATAAGAATCTACAGCAAGCAAAAGAGAATGCACAATACTTCAATCTAGAAAATATTGAATTCAAGAACGCAGATGTGTACAAAGAGATTCCTGTAAAGAATGCTGATTTGCTGCTATTGGACCTTCCAGAACCCTGGAAGGCTATTGATGCAGCAAACATGGCAATCAAGCATGGGGGCTTTATCGTGATATATTGTCCTCAGATAACACAGGCGCAGCAATTCATCAATGAAGCAAAAGATTTCTTACATCTAAAGACAATAGAAATCATAGAGCGAGACTGGAAAGTCGAAGGTCAAATAGTCAGGCCAAGAAGCCTCTCGAATATACATTCTGGATTCCTGGTCCTGCTTCGAAAATTTTAAAATCTTCTAGCCAGGCTATGTCTTCTCATCAAACCTTATGGTCTGCATAGGAATATCATTATAGTTCTTGTATGTGTCCTCTTTCATTATGAGATTGCCATTCCTATCAATCACCCAATCCTCATCATAGAATTCTAGTATATGCAATCTATTGTATTTTGGCTCGAACCTCATGCTCCCACCCCCGGATATACAAATTCACAGATAGATCCCTCCTTGGAGAGAACGCATCCATACTGCTCCCACATGCTTATCCTTTCCTCTTTGAAATCAAGAATTTCCTGATATTCTTGTCTTGTCATAAAAATCACCTCAAGATTTTTTATAACCTTATTATTAGCAGCCATTTATTAATAGGTTATTAAACCTAAATAGTAAAAAATCATCAAGAAACATCTTACACAAGTTTTATAAAGCATTTATAAAGGCGTTTAGCAAACAAGACGCATTTTCATACATTCCTCACACGTCTCAAAATCCACAACGTTAAAAATCAAAGATTTTTAGATTTTGAAAAAACAAGGTTTTTTCACAATATTTAAATATCATTAATCTTTCCCTTTTTTCGGTATAAGCCCTAATCAAGCTTATACGTTCAGCCCGACACAGAGAGTACCTGTGGGAGCAAACGGCAAAGCCAAGCTTTGAACATAGGGGTTAGTGGTGCGGGCAACAAGCATTTTTTATGCTTGACAGTCATAAAAGAGGACAAGTTCATATTCATCAATTTCATGATTAAAATGGTAAAAGAGGCTATTAGTAAGAGATAAATTACCTTTTTGATGAGCTTGTTCTAAAACTTTATGCACTGAAGAAATAGATTAAATACGCTAGTAAAAAACTAGTATAGCAACAGGAGTGATTACGATGGGAAAGATAAACCCGGTAAGTTCAAAATATATTGTGCATACAAGCATCCAAATTGATGGAGTTGTAGATAAGCCAGACGTCATAGGAGCAATATTCGGACAGACAGAAGGGCTTCTAGGATCGGACTTGGAGCTTAGAGAGCTTCAAAGAAGCGGAAAGATAGGAAGGATAGAAGTAAACCTAGACACAAGAGGCGGAAAGACAAAAGGAGAGATAGTGCTTCCATCAAGTTTAGATAAGGCAGAGACTGCAATAATAGGTGCAGCTCTAGAGATAATCCAGAGGATAGGTCCTTGTAATGCAAAAGTAAGAGTGGAAAGCATTGAAGATGTAAGGATAAGCAAGAGACAATTCGTCATAGAGAGAGCAAAGGAATTGTTAAGGAACTTGACAGATGCAGTGTTGCCAAATTCTCAAGAAATTGCAGAAGAAGTTGCAGCATCAGTAAGGGTCATGGAGATAACAGAATATGGTAGAGAGAGACTGCCAGCAGGTCCAGATGTAGAAGAATCAGCAGAGATAATAGTCGTAGAAGGAAGAGCTGATGTTATAAACTTGCTCAAGAACGGATTCAAGAATGCTATAGCAATCAACGGGACAAGCGTTCCAGCAACAATAGTCGAACTTTGCAAGAAGAAGACAGTCACAGTATTTGTCGATGGAGATAGGGGTGGAAACCTTATTGTCCAAGAGATATTGTCAGTAACTGATGTAGATTTCGTCACGAGAGCACCAGATGGCAAAGAACTTGAAGAATTGACGAAGAAAGAGATACATAAATGCTTAAGGGCAAGGATTGCTGCAGAGCAGGTCAAATTAGAGATAGGTGTCAAGGATAATGCTCCAGAGAATGCGACAGACAATGCAAGCCATGAGATGACTGGAGACACATTCAGTGTAAAGAAGCCTACAAAGCCAGTGATGCCTCAGCAGAGGCCGCAACAGCAACAGAGACCTCCGCAACACCCGCATGGGACACCACAGCATCAACCGCAGCAAAGACCTCCAATGCAACAGCAACAGCCTAGACCAGCATCAACTCCAAGAAAGCCTACACAGCAAGAGATTGAATTCTTCGGTGACAGCATGGAAGACTTGATTGGGACACGAGCAGCATTCATGGTAGATGATAAGATGAACGTTCTAGGAAAGATTCCATCATCAGAATTGATAAGCACAATCAAGAGCTTAAATTCTGGAGTGTATGCAGTAATACTTGATGACATAATAGATCAGGAATTATTGAATGCAGCAGAAAGAAGCAATGTGCAGTTCTTGGTCGCAATGGACTCAAAAGTCAAGAGCACAAGATTAACAGTCTTAACAGCTGATGACTTGTAAAGTTTTTTAATTTATTTTTTTGATTATTTCTTATTCTATTAATACAATTTTTTCCCTTAAATTTTTAAACAACCTTTAATTCTATATGTTTTATGGTAAGAGAAGAATGGAAAGTGTATGGGAACGTATTCTCTGAACATTCACGCAGGTTGCTGTTCAAGATGGCAAGCCAGGGATATTTTGAGGAATTGGAAAGCCAGGTCTCTGTTGGCAAGGAAGCGAATGTATTCACTGCAACAACAAAAGACCATGATAGAATTATAGCTAAGATATATCGGCTTGAGAATTGTAATTTCAATAAGATGTATGATTATTTGACAGCTGATCCAAGATATCTTAGCACAGCAAGAAATCAGCGTAGAATAGTATTTACATGGACGCAAAGAGAATTCAGGAATCTGATGATAGCAAGAGAAGTAATTAAGGTTCCTAAACCGATAGCATTCAAGGATAATATAATATTGATGGAATTCATAGGGAATACTGACCCCGCGCCAGAATTGAAGAACCATCCCCCAAAAGATGCAGAAAAATTCTTCAAGAAGATTATAGACAATATGCACAAACTATACAAGAAGGGATTGATACATGGAGACTTAAGCCCATTCAACATCCTAAACCATAATGAAGAGCCGGTATTCATAGATTTCTCGCAGGGAACAATGGTGGATGCGACAGACGCAGATGAATTATTGAAGAGAGACATACACAACATATCTAACTATTTCAAGCGCCACGGCGTAAAGATAAACGAAGAAGACGTTTATAAGAAAGTGAAGAAATGATTATATTCCCAAACCATATACTTTAAAAACACCTGCTTATTTCTAAAGGTCATGGCAGACCAGGAGTATTCCTATGAGTTGAAGATAACAAAGGACAGGATAGCTGTACTTATAGGAACTAAAGGAGAGACTAAACGGGACTTGGAATCTGCAACAGGATGCAAGATTGACGTTGACAGCAAGGAAGGGGACGTAGTATTGACAGGGAAGGATGCTATTAATTTGTTTGCATTGAGAGAAGTTGTCAAGGCGATAGCCCGCGGTTTTAATCCTGACCTTGCAAAACAATTATTAAAACAGGATTATATCCTTGATGTGATATCATTGAACGATTATTCTAAAGAGAAAAGCCATCAGCAAAGGCTTAAAGGCAGAGTCATAGGAATGGATGGCAAGTCAAGGCATACAATAGAAGAGCTTACTGAGTGCTATATTTCAGTTTATGGAAAGACAATAGCTGTTATTGGAAAAATAGAGATGGTCGGCATATGCAAGCGCGCATTAGAGACGCTTCTTGCAGGAAGCCCACATGCAAACGTCTACAAATGGCTTGAGAGACAGAGACGATTGATGAGAAAGAAAGGATTGGATGATGAAGGATTCTAGGATTTTATTATCAAAATATGCTTAAAAACACATTCTTTACCATAGAAATATTTATTAATGACTTGTTTTCTGCTTCTATTGATGGCTAAGAACCAAGATAAGGGCAAACCTACTGCAGAGGATCTCGCAAAGAAACAGAGAGAGATTTCAGTAGCGGAATTCTTCGAGAAGAACAGGCACTTGCTAGGCTTTGACAATCCAAGAAAGGCTCTTCTTACAGCAATTAAAGAGGCTGTTGATAACGCGCTTGATGCTTGTGAAGAGTCAAGGATACTTCCAGAGATAAGTGTTGAGATAATTGAGATGTCTGAAAACAGGTTCAGGATAATCATAGAAGATAATGGTCCAGGGATAGTAAAGGCACAAATACCGAAAATATTTGCAAAACTCCTTTATGGCTCAAAATTCCATAGGCTGCGTCAGAGCAGAGGACAACAAGGAATAGGAATAAGTGCAGCAGTAATGTTTGCACAATTAACTACAGGAAGGCCTACAAAAATAATCTCGAAGACTGCAGCAAACAAGCCAGCACATTACATGGAATTACACTTGAACACACAGACGAACAATCCTGAAGTGATGGTCGATGACGAGAAGGAGTGGAACAAGGAGCATGGGACAAAGATAGAGATGGACATAGAAGGAAGCTACATGAAAGGTGCACAGAGCGTCGATGAATACTTGAGAGAGACAGCGATAATCAATCCTCATGCGACAATCATCTATACTAATCCTAAGGCAGAGCAGTTCATTTATGCACGGGCGACAGACCAACTCCCCAAGGAGCCAGAAGAGATAAAACCTCATCCATATGGTCTTGAATTGGGAATACTTGCAAAAATGCTCAAGAACACCGAATCAAGGACATTGCAGAGTTTCTTGACAAGCGACTTATCAAGGGTCGGTCCAGGGACTGCAAAAGAGATATGCGATAATGCATTGATAGATCCGAAGAAGAAACCTGCAGATATGTCTATGCAGGATGCAGAGAAGCTCATCCAGGCGATAAAGAAGACAAAGATAATGGCTCCGACAACAGACTGCTTAAGCCCAATAGGTGCAGAGCTTATCGAGAAAAGTCTAAAGAAAGAGATAAATGCAGAATTCTATGTTGCAATATCTAGGCCGATATTTGTCTATAGAGGAAATCCATTCCAGATAGAGGTAGGACTTGCGTATGGTGGCAATCAGCCGAGAGATTCTGCAGTATCATTATTGAGATTTGCAAACCGTGTCCCTCTGCTCTATCAGCAAGGCGCGTGTGCAGTCACAAAATCCGTTGTCACGACTAATTGGAAGGCATACGGGATGCAGCAGAGCAACGGCTCAATCCCTATAGGGCCATTGACAATACTCGTTCACATGTCATCAGTATGGGTTCCTTTTACGTCAGAATCAAAAGAGGCATTGGCACATTATCCTGAAATAATAAAAGAGATAAAACTAGCATTGCAGGAAGCAGGAAGGAAACTGCAGACATATGTGCATAAGAAGAACAGGATAAAGAACCAATTGGAGCGGGCAAACCTGTTCGAGCGGTATATGCCTGAAGTCGCAGATTCATTAGAGCGGTTGACTGGAGAGAAGAAAGAGAAGATACTTGCAAGATTCGAAGAGATGATAAAGAAAGAGGAGATACAGGGCCAGATTCATGAGATGGAATCATTGAAAGGCGATACGGAAGATGATAGGAGCAAGAAATCAAAAGAAGATGATATTGATGACTTGGATGACGGATCAGATGTTGAGGTAGACGAGTAATGAGCGCAAAAAAGAAGCCGGACAATGAAAAGAAACCTGAAGTGCAGATGACATTCTCAGAGAAACAGGAAGCGAAGGAAACTGCCAAGCCAAAAGCGCCGAATAATAACTCAAACAATGCTGATGTAAAATCAGAACTGATACAATTAGGGAAGAGTGTAGTCGACGATATATATAAGGGACAAAGCCCAAAGATTGAATTATCAGTAAGGGGCCTAAGCAACGTAAAATATGACAAAGAATCAAAGACTCTCCAGCTTGGGGATAAGACTGCGCAGAGATTCTTCTTCAATGTAGGGCATTCAAAGAAATTCTTGCAGACACTTGAAGTGGCGGCGATATGCAAGACACTACTTGACGTGCAGAAACATGCAAGTCTCAGGGATGTATTCTATATGGCAAAGAGGACAATCCCTGGAACGAAGATAAATGTTGTCGATGAGCAGAAAGAATCAGACAAGGCGATAGAAGATCTTGAGTTGATAACAGGATTCTCCAGAGAGAATCTTCATGTGAATGCGAACAAGATGGGGAGCGTCGCAGGAAAAGTAATCATAGAAGATTCAGGCGATACGATAGATTGGTCGAAGCTGGGAAGCGGAGGATGGTCAATCCCGTCAAATGTCGAGAAGATAAAATTCAAGAAGGTAGATGCGAAATATGTGATATACATGGAGAAGGCAGCAGTATGGGAGAGACTGCATGAGGACAGGTTCTGGGAAAAACAGAACTGCATAATAATGGCTTCACAAGGGCAGACAACAAGAGGCATAAGGAGACTGCTTCAAAGATTATCAAATGAACATAATCTGCCAATACTAGTACTTACAGATGGGGACATATACGGATTCTACATATACAGCGTAATAAAATTCGGAAGCATAAGCCTTGCGCACATGGCAGAAGAGATGGCGATTCCTGATGTGAAATTCCTTGGCGTATCCATGGATGACATAGTAAAATATGATTTGAAGAGGCACTTCATCAAGTTGACAGATCAGGACAGAGCAAGGATAAAGCAGATGCAGAACTATGAATGGTTCGCAAAGCACAAGGAATGGCAGAGACAATTCAAGATGATGAAAGAATTCGATGCAAAAGTAGAAATCCAATCATTGTCTAGCAAAGGAATATCGTTCATCTCAGAAAAATACCTTCCAGAAAAGATAAAGAACAAGGAATGGTTGGATTAATTTTTTATGAATGCTTGCAAAAAGTATTTAAATAACGGTTTCTGACATGTATGCATGGCCATGTTCAAGTTTGAAGCGGATGATACTCATGATATACTAGTGGCTAGGCTTGAGATAGAGAATGAGGAAACATTCCATCTTAAGAATCTCTATAAACTGATACATGATTGGCTTGCAGAGGAAGGATTCAAGGATATCTATGGCTCAGATGATAATCCCGAAATATTCTACCTTGAAAAAATACTCGGCACAGGTGCGAAAGAGCATAGGATATGGTGGAGAGTGTATCGTGTACCGCAGAAATCACATTATTATAGGTATTTCATGAAGATAAACTTCTTGACATTGAACATGAAATCGATAGAAGTAATGCATCAAGGCCATAAGATGAGAACAGACAGGGGTGACTTGATAATAAACATCGAATCATACTTGCAGCTTGATTACAACAGGAAATGGCGTGGAAAGCCTGGAGCGCCAAAACCTTTCATAATGCGCTTCGACAAGCTGTTCAGGAACAGGATCTACAAAGCACAGATAGAATCATACAAGATAGATTTATACAAGACGACATACAGGCTACAGAACGTGATAAAGCAGTACTTGAAATTGAAGACGATATACGAGATGCCAAAACCATTCTATCCTGAGAAGGGATTGTAATCTTTTAATTTTTTATTCAATTTTTCTTCCAATAGATTTTTATATGTCCACCCTGTTCCGTTAATATGGATAATCTGATTAATGAATTAAAAGGTTTAAGATCGGACATTTCTAGAGAATCACACATTATTATGAATAAGCAATATTCTCCAATAATTATAGATAAGAAGAACTTTCATGAGATACATTCTTCAGATAAGGAAATGGAAATCACTTTTATCGATGGCGGCCAGTCAATACTGTTTGAAGGTGCAGGTTTCTGCATAGGATTCATACGTGTCGCGGGGATAACATACAAGCACAATAAGAGGATTTCTAGAGAATTGATAGAATTCACTGCACTGGTCCGGGAGAAAGATGGACGGTTCATCATAAATACATTCCCGAAGAATGAATTCGATGGAATGATATTCGATCCGGAAGATGAAAGCATACGCTCAGGCACGGAGCGTGCAACATGCTCAAGGGTAATACCTATACTAAGGAGATTTGCAGAGTTGAAGCATGCATCAAAATTCGAGAATCCGGTGCTTGATGGAACTTTGGAGGCAAGATATCCTTATGAGGTCGATTATATTAAAAATCTAAAAAATCCTTCAGCATTAGCAAAGACATGCTCGTTGACTACAAACGCCGGTCTTGGCATCACTGATTATTTGAACTCGATTGACAGCGGTTCATGGTATTATCATCCTATAGTCAAGAACAACAACAAGAATCACAAAGCAGAGATATACTTCTTGAAATTGAATGACCGCTCAGATTATGTATTCAGGTTCGAGAATGATGGAGATAATGTGCAAGATATCATGTCGTTTCTAAAGGCAAACAGTACAGACCCGGTATTTCTAGGATATCCTTATGGTCTCATCGATGCAGATCATTCTGCAAGGGTATCTGAGCAGGAGAAGATGGCATTGCAGACACAGATAAGCGTGAAGCTTGGAAAAGAATGGGATCAGTTCTCAAAGATGCTGAAAAGCAAGAATGCACATGAAATATTAGATAATATAAAATTCTGAGATCACATAGTAAATATAAAAGTACTAATATAGAATTGCCAATATTAACAATATTTATAAATATGTATTTCTGGTCTCGATGAGAGGTGAGTGAGTGTTTGATGTAATTACAGTCGGAAGTTCTACAGTCGATGTATTCATGCATACAGACCCGAAACAGACAGAGATATTGCGTGTGCATAAGCATATAGATATAGCATACCCTCTTGGAGCAAAAATATTGGTCAAGGAGCTTGAATTCTTCACAGGTGGTGGAGGGACAAACAGTGCAGTCGCGTTCTCAAGACTAGGACTCAAGACTGGATGGATAGGAAGGGTCGGCGATGATGATAACGGCAAGAGGATACTTGATGAGCTTGAAAGAGAAAATGTCAAATTCTTAGGATACAAAGGCGGAATGACTGGTTATTCAGTTATATTGGATGCGATAGAATCTGACAGGACGATATTCACATATAAGGGATGTAATGATGACCTTAGTTATAGGAAGATAAAGAGGCCAGAGACGAAATGGATGTATTTCTCCTCAATGATGGACAAGAGCTTCAAGACGATAAAAAAGATGTCGTATCATGCAAATATACATAACCTTAAGATAGCATTCAATCCAAGCTTATATCTTGCGAAAAAAGGTTTGCGCTACTTGAAACCGGTGTTGAGGAATACTGAGATACTGATATTCAACAAGGAAGAGGCACAAGCGATGCTCGGCACAAATTCAGAGAATCAGTTCCAGATGCTCCACGATATACATAAGCTTGGACCTAAGATTGTCATAATAACTGATGGAAAGAATGGCGCGCACTGTCTTGATACGATAGAGAAGCATTTCTATTCTATAAAACCTGCAATAGTCAAAATAAGAGAGACTACAGGTGCAGGAGATGCATTCGCTTCAGGATTTGTCGCAGGCAAGATATCGGGAAAGGACACTGAATACTCCCTGAGGCTAGGGATGCTCAATGCAGAATCAGTGATTAGACATAAGGGTGCAAAAAACAAGCTATTAGGGAAAGAAGCGTTCCACATGGCAGAGAACGATAAGAGACATATAACAAAATATAAAAATGATTATATATAACTATAATTAAAAGAGGTGCAGTATGAGAATAAATCTCCACAAGATACTTAGGAAGGATAAGTCATTACTTCTCGCTTATGATCAAGGATTAGAACATGGTCCGAGAGACCTTAATGAAAAGACAGTCGACCCGAAATACATATTTGATATAGCGCTGGAAGGGTTGTATGATGGTGTGATAACACAACATGGGGTGGCAGAAAAATATTATCATTCATACTATAAGGATGTCCCTCTCATAGTAAAACTGAATGGGAAGACGGCATTGACAAACATCGCGCCCTTATCGAGGCAATTGTGCTCAGTCGACAGGGCCGTGAAACTAGGTGCAGTGGCTGTCGGTTACACGATATATACAGGCAGTCCTAATGAGCCGGAAATATTCACAGAATTCTCAAAAATAGTCGAGAATGCACATGATTACGGCATACCAGTCATTGCATGGATGTATCCTAGAGGACCAGGAATAGATGAGAAGAACAATGATGTGCTCGCATACTCTGCACGTGTAGGATTGGAATTAGGGGCAGACATGCTCAAGATAAAATACAATGATGACCCTAAAGGATTCCAATGGGTCGTAAAGTGTGCAGCAGCGGCGAAAGTATTGGTTGCTGGCGGAGATAAAGTAGATGAGCAACACTTCCTGCAGAAATCAGAAGAGATAATGAAGACAGGAGTCACAGGCATGGCTGTCGGAAGGAATGTATGGCAGCACCAGTACCCATTGGCGATAACTAAAGCGCTCAGGAAGATAGTCTATGACGGCGCAACAACACAAGAAGCAGAGAAGACATATGAGGAAGAGATACATAAGAGTAAGTAAAAATAATATTTTTTTATTTCTTATCGATCAGCACAATCTTTCTCGTCAATGATTTGTGGACGTAATGGCTGATGATTTTCTTGACTTCTAATTTTCTATTCAGGTCATTTTTCAATATTTTTTTATAATCTGAAAAATCGGGGAACACTATGACTGCTCGTCCAGAGATGTTCTTGATGAATCTTGAGTAGAGAGAATTTATTTCAGAAGTCTTCTTCGAAGATTTTCCATAAGGCAGGTCAGTGACGATGTTTTTTAGATTTTTTATTTTTGTGGCATCTTTTTTTTCTAGCTTGAAACCTTTCAATCCTTTCAGATTAATTTTTGCTCTTCTTAATTGCACATCATCTATGTCATATCCTATTGATTTTATCTTCATCAATGCCGCTTCATGAATTATTCCTCCTGCACCGCAGAATGGGTCGATGATTGTTGTGCCTTTTTCAGGATTCAATATGTTTACTAATGCGCTTGCCATCCTTGGATGCATTGCCGTCGGGTGAAGCTCTTGTTTAAGATGTGCTTTTCTAGACTCGAATGTCTTTTCATTAGTCCATATCTGCTTGCATACGAATGCTTTGTCTTCTATAATTATGGTTTCAATCAAAGTCGCCGGTTTTTCCAGATCCACTCTTGGGCGTATCTTATTATGCGATTCAAGACTCCGCCAGACATATTTTGCATAGTCCGTCTCTTTATATCTTTGTGTATCATCGTGTATTCTGAGGCAGAAATTCTTCTTATAATGTTTTTTGAAATCGAAATTCAGTAATGCATCACTCAAATCTTTAGGGTTGCACATGAACAATAATTCCAGTATTTTCTTCGTGTAAGCCAGACGAGGGATTTTTTTTATGTTTTTCCTTTCAATGCGTGAATATAATATGTTCTTATCTCTTGTGGACGCCTTCAACTCAAGCAATTGTGTCGCTTCTAATTCGGATAATTCAATATTCTCCTGAGATAATATTATCAGATGCATTTTATATTCACTTGTCAATATATCAGCAAATTTTTAAATTTATCCCTATTTTATTTCAATATGGAAAAGAAACAAGGCAGGCCGATAGGCTCAAATGTGAGGACACATATAATCCACTT
>CAZJFT010000012.1:0-23339 GCA_964545585.1 uncultured Methanosarcinales archaeon | reverse complement strand
GGTTTCCTACTTTCATAGGTGCGACCTCCCTACAACCGTCTGCCGTCTGAGGAGGAGTAGAGGATGTGGCGATGCTTCCGATAAGAGAAGGGCTGCTCCTGTTCGTTACATTATATATAGAGAATGCGTCATCAGTCGGCGCACATACGTATGCAAGGTTGCGCTCCCAATCAAGCTTTATACCCTGTGCACCATCCATGCTTCCCGGCGGGGCAGAATCTGCAATGCTCCCCGCACAGCTTATGCTTGATGTATTAGAGATGTTCAATATCGTCAATGTATCATCTGCCGCCGAGGCAATATATGCAAATCCTTCCCCTAATCTTCTTGCCATCTGCTGCGCGTCATCGATACTGCAAGGGTTTGCCGCATTACGATACGTATCTAGAAATGTGACGTTAAGCACTTTTACAGGAGTAGGATCTATAATATGATCTATCTCTACATATCCTCCATATATAAGCAAGTCGAATGTGTCCTGGCTTGATGTAAGATTTGAAAGGAATATCTTATAATATCGCTCTTCGGTAAGATTATCGAACACTGCAAGGACTTGTGATGAATTCTCCTCGAATACATATATCTTGGCTTCGCTATCATTAGTCCTTGTATATATAGTTATATCGTTATAATCATTCAGCTGAGCTTCAAATCTGGCCCTCACATAATGATTATCAGGAACATTCGACCATATTTCATCCAGGTATTGAACTTCAGCAAAAATGTTCCTGATTATGCTCCGGTTATCATCAAGCAGGTCTGCATCAGTTATCAGTATTATGCCTGCATATGCAGAGAAATGCTCGACATTAAACTCTATGTAATCGCCCTTGTCCTCGAACGGTATTGAGGTGATTGTCCAGCTCGAGCATTCATCTGATTCGGGGTCATATATGTTGCATCGCATTATAGATGTCACCGGACCATTTTTCTCCAAGCGTACAGTTGCGTTCCTTATGATTATGTCGCTGACATATACTATGTCCGTAGATAATTTATCTGAAAGCGAATCATCTAAAAACAAATCATCCGAAGGAACGCCAGAGCGCGTTACAGACCCAATATTCCGATTATTTCTCCTATTTGAGAATTTCACTGTATCAAGAGAACTGATATCTTTCAAACCATTTATTCTTACGCGATTAAGAGATGAATTATCCGCTATCTCTATATCGTACTCAGCCGTGTCATCATTGAAAATCTTCTTTTCAACCTTTTGTACATCTATGTCATTCAGCGTATTCGGCGCTTTATTGTCCAATGCATTAAGCCTGCTGCGCAATTGTCCCTTCAATGATTCATCCTCTACCTTGGAAATCACATATTTGAAATCTGAAGGTATATTCTCGACTGCAGAATCTTCAGATGATTCTAAACCATTAAGATTCATACCATGAGCGTCATCTTGAAGACCGCCAATGTCACCCTGCTGTCCATCAACAGGATTGCCTGCTTGATCACCAGGATACTGCATTGAACGATTTGGCAATACGACACCTACACCGACACCCTTGCCTTGATTCAAATTATCGGATTGGGGATTCGAGAAAGCAATATAGCATCCTAAATTATAATCATCTGCATAAATATCATATCTCCCTCCTATGCTCGGAGTGTAAGGTATCTGAAGCATCATTTCCCCACCATACAATATCTTTTTCTTGGATCCAGAATAATCATCATATTCTATAGAAAGATATTCCGGAAGATCGTCATTAAATCTCTCGCCTAAATCTATAATTATCTCATCACCCACCCTTACATCGATGCAATCTGACTGCGAGTCCACAACTTGGAATGATACTTGTGACAGAACAACATCTATTCCAGTGCGGTAATCATAGAGTGTGAATGTATAATTTCCTGGAGTATTAGTCATATAAGGTATGTGATCACTCAGTTCTCCAAGGAAATTAAAACGATAATCACCGTCATCAATATTTGCAAGTTCGAGCTTGAGATAATCTGAATATAAACCGTAAGGATTCAAAGTATACAATCCATCTATACGCAAATCCATCAGCTCATTAGTGAAGTATGTGTATTTCCCTAAAATGAGCGAAGGGCTTTCTGAAGCATATGAGGGAACAGCAAATAACGACATGACTAAAGATAACATGAACGCCGAGAGAATAACCAATGATAAAACCTTAAAAAAAGACTCCTTAAAAAAAGAGACCCTAACAAAAGAACAAATCTCATATATGGCTCTTGAACCCTTGCCGGCCTCTTCACAACCAGTTTCTCTATCCTCACACCCTTTTCCTTTTTTCATTTTCCGATTATATTTTTAATTATTATTTTCTTGACTCAATTCAGCTCTGCATATAATGCAACTGCATCAGTGCCTCCCTTGTATGTCCTCAATTTTGCAGGCACTCTCAACTCGAAATCATAAGTGCCATTATATCCTGAAACGTTCATATTTATCTTCGTAACGAACAACACGTCCTGACTAGCATTGAATGCCACGCCTCCATCCCCTGAATCCCACAATATGCCAGTGAAGAAGTTGCTGTTGTTTGTACTGTTGAATGAAGGGATATTATTGACTTGCCTATTAAATATGGTTACATTGCTCAAACCTTTAGGCTGTCCGGATGAAGTGTACGTAGTGTTTATGCTATCACTGTTGTTCTCCATTCCTAATCTCCTGTCTAATAAGTTAAAATCTCCCAGCACAAATTGGTTGGACGTATTTCTTGACAATGCAGTAAGATTCAACCAATTGATATTGCTGTCAGAATCGGCTGCAAACACATTGCCTCCAGTAGCATTCTGCACTATCCAATCAAACATCGTGCTATAAGCAGGGTCCTGCACGGCAAGACGGCCATTCTGATATCCTAGAACATACTGCCAACTCCCTACTGTGAGAGTCTTTGATGCATTATTGTTCGACTCATTAGATTCATATACTGTTCCGTTTGTAGAAATAGGGACGTCTGCAAGAACATTGAATACACTATCTCCTATCGGAAGAGCATATGAGACAGTCACATTCTTCGATTCGCCCATCGTCAAGTTCATCATGAAGCTTCCGAGCAATGAACCTGTAATGCTTCCAAGCCTTATCTCGACTGTGAAATTGTATGCATCATTCTGTCCGATATTTCTTATCTCCGCAGTTATGTTTACAGTATCATTCTCTACAAGAGAGGCTACATCAAGGTATATCAATGACGAATTTATGAAAATATCTGGAAGAACAACGAAGAACCTATAAGTCAAGCTAGTGTTAGAATTCGACGCAATATCGCTACAAGTCACATTCCAATAATGATATCCTCCAGCAAGCCCGTTGACAGCAACACTTGTTTGCGTATTATTAGATACATTTAGGTTAGCTATAGGCGTCCCATCGAGCGATACCGTGCAGTTCAAGTATGCTGCAAGATTGTCAATTGCAGTGAAATTCAATTCTGTGGATGCAAACGTCAAGTTTGTGTCATTTGCCGGGTGATTCAAATTTATTGTCGGCCTTGCCGTGTCTACATAAATCTGTATCTGTGTGCTGTTCTGACTGTTTCCGGCAAGGTCTCTTCCCTCAACTATCAACACGTGCATTCCATCGGTCAATGCTGCGAGTGTAATGTTTGCATGAGTACCATTCTGGACCGACCCATTGGAATTGTACGATCCATCGACATAGGATATATATTGTATTGTAGGCGCCATATTATCTGTCAGGTTTACAGATATTCTTGGAGTGCTCGTATTGAACCACGTGCCGTTTGAAGTCATTATGTACGCTTGTGGGTTGGCAGTATCAACATGTATCGTTTTTGAAGTGCTGTTCCTTGAATTGTTCAATTCATCCGATGCTTCCATCACTACGATATATGTCCCGTTAGGCAATGCTGTAAGGTTTACGACTATGGATGTCCCATTTGTGATATTCCCCTGTATATCCAATGATCCACTGACAAATATCTTATATGTGAGATTCTGTGATATGTTGTCTATTGCGCTGATGTTTATCTGCGGGGCGCCATAATTGAACCAAGTGTCATTCGCAGTGTTTATCACAGGGTAAGGAGCTATGCTATCTATAGTCACGAATATCTCTGTAGAGTTCTTTCTTCTGCCCAGATAATCCGATGCCTCGATCTTTATAGAATGCCTGCCCTGATTCAATGGGACAGTCGCATTGCTGGCCGCCCCATCATTTACTGTGCCTGATTGTCCAGAATAGACGTTATCAACGAATACAGAATAGTTTATAATCCCAGCAGTGAAGTCCTGCAATGTGAAATTTATCGAGACATTCGGGTTCGTGAAACGACTGTTGTTTAAAGGCGCAGTTATATTAGCAGACAAAACAGATATGTTCCTTGAGGCATTATTGTTGCGCTCATTCAATTCACCCACTGTATTGAATGGATCAACTATTACATATATGGAATGGTATCCATCAGTTATGTTCCACAACACAGAGAATGATGTTGAACTATTAGTATTTACAGAACCCGTAGCGTTGCCAATGTATAATCCGACACCAGGCAGTCCGTCCCAGAATTCAACGAAAACATTAGATGCAGGCACACCACCGATATTAGTAACATTTGCTGTGATGTTTATAGTCTCGTTCATGTCGGGGTTTGAATCATTGAATATTATCCTGGAAGTTTCCATAAATAAGTCTGGCTGGTTTATTGTGAAGTTACCTGTGCCGCTTGATGAAGGATTTCCTAAGTCATCAGCACATTGCACCAGCCAAGTGTGCGGGCCATCAGACAACCCATAGACTGTATTAAGGAAATCTACTCCACTATAATTGCTCAATCCGGTTACATTCATGACGCCATCAATGGTCAAGTTACAGTATAGCAGCGTCCCCGGATAATCATATCCTGTCCAGTTGAACTCTACATCATTCTCATTTATTGCCTGGCCTTCAGGAGGATAATTCAATATTATTATTGGCCCTTGGTTATCTATAGAGAAATTCTCTGCTGGAGCAGTGTAAGAGTTCAGATCAGGCGCCTCATCAATACACTCAACTGTCCAACTATAATCTCCGTCAAGCATTCCGGATATGTTGAAATAGTTGAATTGATTATGCTCTATGAATGAATCAGACTGGTTATATGTGCCGTTTATGTATAATGAACAATTCTCTATCCCTATAGCATCCCTCGGCGTATAGTTGAATAATATATCGCCAGATTTTGTCCTGAAATTATCTATGGGAGAATTGAGCGTTATTAGTGGGGGTGCATCAACAGTGAAATTTATCACGCCAGAATAAGCCACCCAACCAACTGTATCTATGCAAGTGACGCTCCAGTTGTGCGCGCCATCATAGAGCGTCTTAAAGCTTATGTTGATGCTTCCGCTTGGAACAGGCACGTTTACGAGTTCTGGACTCCCGTCTACAGTAACATTACATATTACATCTGCGATAAGGTTGTCTGTCACATTGAATGTGAAATTAACATAGTTCCATGAGATGACTTGATCCTCAATAGGGGTCATTATCCCAATGATTGGAGGGCTCGTATCTATAGTTATGTTCCTTATTTCAGATGCGCCCACCAATCCTATAGTGTCGGTCGCATTGATCTGCCAGTAATAGAAACCGTCAGTCGAGAAATTCACAAAGAAGCTGTTTATCGCGCCATTGATAGGACTGCTATCTGAAACATTGTATAATCCATTGATGTACAACGTAGTGTTTGATAATCCCTGATTATCATACGGCTGATAGACAAATTCTATGTTCGAACCACTTGTAAGCAATGCTCCCGGGGCTGGCGATGATAAAGTGACTGTCGGTGGAACAAGATTCGTGAAATTCCATGTTGCACTAGTGTTATAATTTCCTGCATCATCATAACATGTAATGTTCCAATAATGTATGCCTTCATTAACTATATTTACTGTGAAATTCACAGGCGTCCCATTCTGAGAAATTATGCCTGTCCTGTTCACCTGTCCATCCAAAGTGAAATTACACATGAGCATTGTGTCAAAATTATCTGATGCAGTATAGTTGAATGTTATTATTGTGCCATTATATTGTTCGCTCACAGGAGAATGTAATGATATTGAAGGGACTGTGAGGTCTATAAGGAATGTTCTTTTCTGAGGGGTGTTAGATGGTAGGCCTGAAACATCATAACAGAACACTGTCCAATTATGATACCCTTGAGATACGGATTCCAATTCAAAGCTGCTTTGCACACCATTTGTTATGCTTGTATCTGTGGCATTTATTTGATCATCAAGTATCAACGTACAATTGCTTATATTTAGGTTGTCATTCGCCGTATAATACAATATTGGATTATTGTAGTTGAATGAAGCGTTATCAGGAGGATTATTTAAAGAGACAAAAGGCGCATTGCTCACGTTAAGCATGAAAGTCTGGCTATAACCCTGATTTCCTGAATCATCGATGCATGTCACATTCCAATAATGTATACCGTCATCAATGCCTGATATTGTCCTGGATATGTTTCCGCCGCTAGCTGCAGAGAAATCATTATCTTCCACCACGCCATCTATAAGGAGGTCACACACAAGGCTTGTATCTACATTATCTCTAACTGTGAAATTGAATGCAATGCTACTCTGGTTTGTAGAAAAGTTATCCGGAGGCCATGTGAGGTTTACTATGGGCGTCGTGTTATCTATTGTGAAATACCGCACTGCAGCCTGCGCAGTAAGGTTACTGACGTCAGAAACATTGACTGTCCAAGCATAATATCCCTCACCGATATTTATGGTGAATGCGTTCAAGGCATTGTTCGTTACCGCATCATCAGTATCATAAATGGTCCCGTTTATTATCAAGTTAGCATAACTTATTCCATTATTGTCTGACGGCAAGTATTGGAGTGTTATGAGGGATGACTGCTGGTATATGTTGTTAGCAGTTATCAGCACCACAGATGGGCCTATGTCAGATATTGTGAAATTTCTTGTTACGCTAGTGTTATAATTTCCCGCGTCATCATAACATGTCACATTCCAATAATGCGTGCCTTGGCTTAAGTTTTCAGTAACTGTCCTAGGCTGGCCACTATTTGTTATGAATTGCTCAACAACTATTGAATCTACAGTGAGATTACAGCTCAACACAGCATCTATAGCATCTGAAGCAGTGATGTTGAAAGTTATGTTAGCTGCAGAAAAGTATTGATTCATATCGGGAGCATTGAGAGTGACATTAGGAGGAGTCAAGTCAACAGTAAATGACCTATTAGTGTCTGCCCAATCAGAATTTCCATCAGTATCAAAAGCGACACAATTCCATAAGTACCTGCCTTCTGGCAATGTATTAGTGAATGTATAATTTTGTGAGGTTCCAGATAATGATGCAGAGCTGTTGAAAACGAAGCTTCCCGAAAAATTTCCATATAAAGATATGTTCTGAAGCCCACTATTGTCCGTAGCGCCACAAGTCAGATTTACAGTCGAAAAGTTAAGATTATAATTATGCGGGGGATAAATCAGTGTAACTACCGGAGGTATCAGAGAGCTGTCACTTATCGTTATGTTTATATGTATTGATTCTCCATCAGAGACATATGCTTGATTTGTGTCCAGTTCATATATCACGAAGAACTCATGAGTGGAATACAGGTCTCCTGTCGCATTGACCATCCAGCTCAATTCGCATGCACTGCCACCAGCAATCATATTCCTAAGGCAGGACACATATGAATAATTTGTAGGATTAGGGCTTGTAGTATAGAATGGCAACGTACCAGGTATTGTGCTTACAGCACCCCGTTTCAGCTTAGTGAAATTCACAGTGACTGTGGCATAATCTATAGCAAGGAATCCGTCACCACCTGTGTCGCTGAAGTCTGCCTCGTATCTCACGAGCAATTCTTTTGACGTGGAATTGACATAATTTGCAAGAGTGCCTGTCGCAACATAAGATTCGTTGTAAAGCGCTTCATTCGCATGAACGGTTATATCCCCAATATCTACCCATACTGAATTCACGAAGTCATATACTTCAACATTCTGCGCCCCATCTGCCGTTTTTTCCATGGGTGCATCATTGTCGCAGAAGTCTTGGTTCACATCATCCTCTCCTGAATGACAATAGCTCAGATTGAATGTCAAAGAGTTTATGTCTTCTGGGACCATATCTAAAGAGCTTAGGTTGTAATTCAACACTATATATGACAACGCAGTATTAGCAGTGTCTCCCTCGCCTATTATATAATAATACGCTGTTCCTGGTGTCGCAGTCTGTGGACCATTATAAACCTGTGTCTGGACATAGCTTCCTCCTTCTTCATCATTACCCGGATTGTCAATTACATAACCACTGTCAGGCGTGCCTATTGCCGGACTTGAACCAGATATAGGATCCAATATTACAGTAACATCCCCACATTCCCCGCCGACGCATTGTAGCTGCGCAGTGAAGTTGAAGAACTTATTCCTTTCAACGAATGAATCCTCGTAAGGGTTTATCAATGTCATGTTGATTACACCCCATGGCAATGTCCAAGTGACATTCTTGTAAGATACTTGGGAATTGTTGTCTGCACAGTATACATCAATCCTGAATTCTCCAGAATTGTTCAAGGTGACATTCTGGAAATATGGCCAATTATTAGATATATTTGAATACACTGTCTGTGAATAATATGTGCTCGAATCAGGTATGTTTGAGAATATGAACGTGGCATTCGTTATCCTTCCATCAATACTGGTGCAATTTGCCCTAACTCCTTGAAGAACTTCATTGAATGATAAGTTAGAACATGAAGTCCACAAATTATTCTCCATGCATTCGATACTGTTTATTGACGGTGGTATGTTCTGCAATATTGTGACATTAGAGGAATTCACTTGCGCGCCATAAAGTGACTGGTCATAAGGCCTCACGCCACAATGCCATACCTGTCCTGCACTTGTCAAGGTGTTGCTAAGGACATCATAATCTTCCACACCATTAGATACTGACTGCACAGAAGAACTATAGAATGCATTGTTCAAATACCAAGTGACATTCACAGTCAGTACGTCGCTTATGGCAGAATCTATCACGGTGAAATTACAGTACAAGTCATCATAGAATAATGGCTGACTAGGACTTAGTGATATGGTGGACACTGATGGAGCGGTATTCTCTATGATGGTTATGTTTATCTTTCTTGTCGTATTTACTGTTACTCCAGAATAATTTGAAGAATATATCGCAAAGAATTCCCAAGTGGAATTTATCGTGCCATTGGAGTATACTTCCCATCGCGTATCGCATGTATCCCCGCCAGTCATGTTCTCTAAGCAGGAAGTTGTTGTGTAATACATCGGATTGGATGTTATAGTATAGAATGGGTCGCCGAAATTCATAGGGATAACTCCTTTAGATGACCCGTAAGATTCTTCTGACAATAAAGAGACAGTCGGCTCGCTCACAACAATATACCTGATTATTATATCATCATAATAAGTCGTGTCTGCCTGCCTTGAGCCTCCAAATCCTAGCTCCCCATATCCCCTGACAGCCCCTCCACCAAAATTTCCGGCGTCTATAGTCCAGCTTGTCGGCTCAGCAGTTCCTACAGGCCATACTTTTCCATATCCTGTGTTGCTTGAAGGGTCTATAACTCTAAATCTCATATTGTACCATGTATCTACATTCCATGAGTAAGCACCGTTTGTACCCCAACTTCTCAAATCATTTAGCATGTCAAGACTTGAATGGTCCTGATGCAGCAATAAGCAATATCCTCTTCCATCGCCTCCAGCATCATCAATATTGGATGATAATCCCATCCTCCAAAGATCACTCGCCGTACCTATAGTTGAATAAACATTTATTTTTGTCCACATATCAACATCATAATTCACATCACCTAATGCATCTATCTCTAATTTATTAGGGTCGCCAGCAGCACCTACATTAACAAGCTTGTTTCCACTTATAGACCATGTGCCGCCGCCCGTCTGCCCGTAAGCCGCTTCTGTAGTTATGTCAGAATTGTCTGGCCTGTTGAAGTCATCAAAGTAAAGATATATCCTTGACCTGTTTGTCGGTGCAGAGCTGGCGTTTGCATATCCATAATAAACATAATAGTTTGAATCACTAGATCCTGCAGATATTGACTGTTGTGTCTTGAACCATATCATCGTCGTGTCTGAGTCAAATGGAGTTGTCTCATTTATCCGGTCTATCTCTACCCATGTAGAACCATTACGCCATACAATCCTAAAGTCATTTCCATTTGTCAAGAACTTATTTGATGAGGTATTAATCGTGAAATTTACCGTGTATCCTATCTGAAGAGTTGAGGCCTCATTGTTTGTCACATTAAGCCTCGCCCTGTAAAGATAATGTCCATTCCACCATGGTGGTATAGGATCGAGTGTAGCATTTATGTCTCCGCATTCTCCTCCAGAACAAATGACTCTTGATGTGAAATTGAAGAACCTGTACTGTGTCACATTGGCAGCTGAATTAGGATTTATCAAAGTCGAGCTTAAAGTACCCCAAGGTATCGACCAAGAGACTACACTGCTTGCCGAAACCGACGTGTTATCTATGCATGCAACTGTCAAGTCGAAATTTCCTGAATCCTGCATTGTGATGTCTGAGAAATCAAGCGTGAATACATTTCCAGAAACATTTGAATAATTCTGTGAGAAATAAGTGTATGAATCCTCTTCATTGTAGAATGTGAAATTCACATCCAATATGAACCCGTCAGAATCTGTACAAGTAGCCCTGACTCCGGTGAATATATCATTGTACAATACATTGCTGCATGATCCCCATACCACGCCGAACCTCTGGCATTCAATATTGCTTATCACAGGAGGATTTGAAGCAAGTATAGTCACATTCGATGAATTTACCTGCAATCCATAAAGCGATTGATCATAAGGGATTACGCCGCAATACCATACATCGCTCGATGTGGTATTGCCAGAACCAAGTATTGCTGAAGAAGGGATGCCATTCGAGACATTTATTGTCTGATTATATTGCAATATACCTGACTTATACCAATACACAGTTGCGGACAAAGCGCCCGCGCTTGAATCTGAGACTAAAAATGAGCAATTAAGATCATCAGACAATCCTGGAGATTGCGGCGTCAAATTTACATATTCTACATATGGTGCAGTATTGTTCACAATAGTGATATTTATGTGCCTTGTCTGCACTGCAGATACGTTGAGTGGGTAAGATGTAGAGTTGTATATAACAAAGAATTCATGAACAGTACCTATCTCTCCAGTGGCATTGACACTCCAAGTGTTCACGCAAGAGGACCCTGCAGTCATATTGCCTAAGCATGATTGGTAAGAATTGTTCTGTGGATTAGAACTTGTCGTGTAAAATGGTAGAGCGCCTGCAACAGTAGATACTGCGCCGGATTTCATTATCGTATAGTTAACTATCAGAGAAACATAATCAGTCGCGAACCATGCATCGTTGTTGTTGCCATTGTTTGTCACATATTCCATACGCACAGACACAATATTGTCAGAGCTGACGTACTGTCCTAAATTTCCTGTAGGATTATATACATCAGTCCTTTCCGTCTCTCCTCCCGTAGTCACAAAATCTCCAACATCATCCCAATTGCTAGTGTTGTAATTATATACCCATATATCCTGTGTTCCGCTGACAGTCTTTTCCGGAGGATCAGAACCGCCATCACAGTTTATTTCAGCATAAGTATTGGCTCCAGAATAGCAGTATGTTACAGATACATTCAAGCTGTTTATGTCTCCAGGACTCATGCCTAGGCTTGTCAAATTGAATGACAACTCAATCTGCGAATTGACATTATCATTAGCGCCATTTGTGTTCTCGCCTATGGCATAATATACTCCATTGTTCGTCTGCGTGTCAGTGTAGCTCCCGCCCTCCTCATCATTACCATCATTATCGTTGACCTGACCTGAGTCTGCAGTCTCCGCAGTGGTAGGGTCGAGTGTTGCCTCTATGTATCCGCATTCACCGCCTAGACAAGTCACGTTTGAGATGAAATTGAAGAAAGAATACTGTGTCACATTAGCATCTGAATTCGGATATATGAGCGTGGCATTCAAGACGCCCCATGGCACAGTCCAATTGTATTCTCCCTCACCTTCAGGATTCTCCCTGCAAATTACTTTCAGATTGAAATCTCCAGAGTCATATATCGTCATGTCCGGAACATCATACTGCCAATATCCCGTGCTATTGTCTGTCGTTGTTGCATTGAAATATATTTTGTTGTCTTGTACGTTAGTCAATATGAATGATGCGTTCTTTATATTTCCCGTACCACCAGAAGTGCACGTTGTCCTGACTGTTTCAAGAGTATTCCCAAAAAGCATGTTATTGCATGTTGTCCATCCGACTCCCGTCTTGTAGCACTGTATGTTTGATACTGATGGGGGAGTAGGAGTATAATTTATTATTATACTTCTGTTGACGCTTGCCCATTTCGACTGGCTTTCATTGTCATAACCAAGGCAGTTCCATGTATAGTTCCCGTTTATCAATGGTTTTGTCCACTGGCATGAACCGTTCTGTGTCGCTATAGCGCATGTATCGTTGAATGCGAAGCTAGTGTTCAGATGATTTGTCATGTATAAAGAAATGTTTTGAGACTTGAAGTCGTCTGTTATGCTGCAATTGAATGTCACACTTACAGGGCTTGATGTGCTGTTCCAATAATTTGCGCTTGGAGTATTTAGTGTTATATTAGGAGGATAATCAGGATAGAACAGTGTGATGTTTATGTCATCTATCCAATAATTCTCTGCATTAGGCCCGCCGCCAGTGTCAGGGTCTGCAAAGAAACGCACAGAGAATGAAGAGTGCATGTATTGTGCATCTGTTGTAGATATAGTGTACGTGTTCCATGTGTCATCTGAAGCGCTGAGCGATCCTGCATCTATATCTCCAATATTATCCCAATTACCTGAGCTGTCCTTGAAATATATTATCGCATCTCCTGCATCACAATCATCATCGTTATAGCTGAATGTCACATTTACTTGCGTCGCCATGGCAGTATTCACTGCAGGAGTCACGTTCATTTCGCAATTCGCATTGGTGGCACATTTCGCACTGTATGATCCTTGCGCCCTGTCTGATGCTATCGCCCATCCAGTATTTGTCCAACCTACAAAATTTTGATCCTCCCAATTCTCATACAATAACCCTATTGTGGGATCTATTATATGGTCTATTTCTATATACGCTGACTGGTTCTCATCATTGAGTATACGCAGGTCGAACGTGTCGAGTTCGCCAACAAGGTTTGTAAGATATATGGTGTAATATGTCTCGTTAAGCATTAGCGGAAATTCAGTTATTTTATCCGTAGTATTAGGATAATAGACTTCTATGTATGTGTTCAATCCCTGCATATTCCTTGAATATATCGTTATGTCATTGTAATTGTACAATACCCTCTCAAAAGTTACTCTTACATATTCTCCCGAATACAATGGTTCAGACCATATTCCGTCAAGCGCTCTCACTTCATCATATATGTCACTTATCAAAGACCTGTTCTCGTCCAGATGGTATGCCTTGCTTATCTGTATTATCTCTATATACCCCGGGTCCTCTGGAGATACTTCGAAAGAATAATATTGCCCAGGAATTATGTCCATCGCCTTTTCCCATATGCCATTGCATGTCTGTGCATCATAATCCCATAGTCTGCACTTCCATAATTCATTACCTACGGCTTGCTTATGGAATGTGCCATTAGTGAAATTCAGGTTCGATAAGTCCATTGCATATGAAGCGATTATACGCCCGGATATTTGGTCAGATACATTTTCAGGATCTGTGTCGCGTAGATCTGATACGATCTTGTTTGTCGGAACATTTTCTATATCCAGAGTGATGGTTTCATTTTCTTGAATCGCCAGTGAATTAAGTTGCAGCGTAGAGCCATCAAGACCATCAAGACCATCAAGTGAAATATCAGAAAACTCTGATATATATGTAGAGTTCTCGTTTGATATGTTTTCATATCCGCCAGATATCCCGTCAGGCATTCCATCAGATACCCCGTCAGATATTTTTACATCACCAAACCTCTCTCGCCTATTTTCTCTCAACTTAATTTCCTTTGCAGTCTGCTTTCCAGAGGAGTCTCTTATCATTATCTGTCTTACAGAATAACCCTCTTCGATCGAGGGGATTATCGGAATGCCCGGCGTTACATTTTTAATGGATACAGACAGGTTTATGGGCGCATCGATCACTTCGAATATTATATATCCAGTAATTTCAGGACACTCAACTTCAATAGTGTATTTGCCGGGTTTTGGAGGTATAAAATTTATGTCGCTTAGTGATCCAACAAATTTGTATACGTTCACATCTTCAACTATCTGCAATCCTGTATCCAAGCCTCCATCACCTAAAATTTCGGATTTGACAGTTATGCTCTCACCGACATGGTAAGTGCCTTTCTCTATTCTTAACTTTGCATCCTTGCAAATCAATTCCCCAGGTCCTATTATTGTAATATTGCTTTCATTAACCGTGTCCTGATCTCGTATATTATTACCCCCCACATCATCAGAAAAATTATCAGGGACGTTATCAGAAGCATTATCCGTGGCATTATCAGTGATGTTTACTTCTGGCATGCTTTCATTTATCGGCAAATCATCAGGCACACCTGATAAAGTCGTGATGGAATAGCTTACGCTGCTGATTATCGCATTGTCGTTCTTTCTCAAGAGCATGAAAGTATAATCTCCAGCGTATGATACAGGATAAATTATTGGGAATATCATGCTACCGGAATACTTGTAGCTTGCAGCACCATTTTCGGAATTTAATGTCACGAACAGATCATATTCATCTGTAAAATCCATTCCATTCTGCCGGATATCTGTAAGCTCGATTTTTATTGATCCATAGCCTGGCCCGTCATTGTTTTGCTGCACTCTTGATAATGATAATTGTATTCTATCTGAGATACCAAACGGTTCGAATATGGAATTATTTTCTGCAGAGGATTGCGCGGCAGATATCAATATTATTAGTGTTGCAAATAATATTAGTGTTGCCACTAATATTGCTGTTGACAGTGTGAATGCCGTTTTCTTAATTTTTTTGGCGGCACATCTCTGTTCTCTGTCCTTATTTATGTAGTCAATCAGTTTCATCACTATTAATTCCTCTCTTCTCTGACAGTCTTTTAGTTACAAGCGTATCATTCATTTCAGATATTATATTGACATAGTTTTCAGTGTTCAAAAGAACATAGTGATATCTTTGAAGATCGATGTTGCTCAAGAATTGGTTCTGAAACTCTTTCCTGTTCAAGAAGACTATGTTGAATTCCTGCGTAAGCAGTGTCTGCTCCAGTATATCCTCTCTCTTTATTGTGTCTCGGTACACGAATATCAGATTCTTCTTGTGCAGTACTATTGTTTCTATCGGGAACTTTTTTGATAGATGGAATAGCTCCATAAGTATATTTGAATACTTTGGATTCCTGCTTATGAACAGGTCTTTCTTGTTTATTTCTATCATTGCAAGGAATATTTTTGCCTTGTCATTGTTAAGATTCAGATAGCACTGGTATGATTTCCCTATATCTATCTTTCCCAAGACCCCTTCCTTTATGAGAAAATTGGATTTCCTGTTTATGTTAGGATAAGATTTTTTCAATATTTTAGAGATAGAGTTTATGCTGTATGTCTCAGAAAGGTTCTCTTCAAATACTTTTATTATGGACTGTTCGAGTTTATTCCCAATCATTCAATAACATCTCCGCAATCATTAACAGCAACTGTTTACAAAAAACCACACAATTATACTAATTATAATATAATTTACGTTTTTCATTTATAAATATTTTGATTTTAAGCACAAAATAAAAAAATCTAAAAATCCATTATATACATTTAAGTATATTATTATACTATTTTAGATATAATAAAAATTGTTGGAGAAATACAAATAATTATAGAAAAATCATATCAGCAGACAAAATGCCGCCGATAATATTATTTACATCGCAATCCAAAGCAGTAAAACTGCCAATCCTAACGATCCAACATCACCCAATAACAAAACAGGCAGAATGGTTTATAAAGTTATTGCTAAGAACTCATCGCGAACAATTCACTGCCAAAAGAACATCTCTTCCTGTATTTCGAGTACAATCTGAGGTATTGCCTGCTCGAAGTCCAGTGCTTCAGATAAGGACGCAACACCGACAGCTGAAGCAGAAACATCGCTGCTCGATACAGCTTGAGGGACAGGTGCTTGAGAAATAGATGCTTGAGGATTAGACGGCTGTACTGATGAATTTACTGATGACTGTACAGGAGAATGTGCGGGAGGTGGTTCTTGCAGATTCACTGGTTGCCTGACTGGAGTAGAAATATTCTGCGCATCATCCTTCTTAGGATCATAATTCTCAGAAAAGAATTTCATTGTCTCAGATATCTTAGGATTCTTCAGCAAATCTATCTCTTGGCCCAAGACATTGAGGAACGATTGCCTGTCCTTTATCGGGATAAGCTTATTGCATAATTCTTGATATCTTATGCATCCCTTTATCCAACTTACAAAATCGTTCCTGTCAGGAGTCACATGATCATAAAATACCGTGTCCCTAGAATCCTTTAATATATATAATAATTGATCAAGATTACGTATCTCCCTCCCATCAGCCAGCCTGAAATAATTCTCAGGAGGCACATCTTTCAAATAATCTTTAGGATCCATTTTTTTCCTCAAAATCCGTCATCATATCATTCATCATATTTTTTTCATATCTTCCATCATCGAATATTTTTCAATATTTTTCAATCATTTCTTCAAAAAACCGAACAATCCCTTCTTTTCTTGTTTTGCGCCATCAGGACCTGCATTTGAAGGCTTCTGAGCATCACCGGGAGCAGCATCAGGAAAGCCCTGCACCGGTTCATCTCTGGCGCCTTCTTTCTGGACTTCTGAACCATCTCCTTTTGCTCCTGACGCATTACCCGCAGCAACGCCAGTTGCGGTGCCAGTCGCAGATTCCTCTCCAATACCTTTAACATCTATCTTTGTATCATACTTCCTCTCTAATTGTCCTTTCAATTTCATGAACTGTGCATTTAAATCTGCGGTTATGTTCTTTCCGCGCTGGTCAAGAAGCTTCAATATGCTTGTAGTGTGCTTCTCGAAATCAGAGAATTTATCGACAAGCTTCACAAGCTCCTTCTTGTCTGCTTTCTCCTCGACATTGACTCGCATCTTGTCGAAATCTGCAGATATCCTCTTGAATGCCCTATCCAACTCTTTGACTGCCTCATTGAATTTCTCGAAATCATAGAATTTCTTCTCCACCTCGATGAATATCGTCTCGACCCTGTCTGCATGCTTGCCGACCAAGCCTTCAGTCTTCTTAATCTCTATGAGCTCCTGTTTTATCTCATTGTTCATCTTGACTACTTGGTCAACACCTTTATAGAAACCCATCTGCGCACGCATATCCTTAAGCTCCTTCATCATATCCTTCATTATAGATTCATTCGCCTCTATATTCGCCCGCAACGCCTCAGTCTTCCCATCAGTCCTCCTGACCTCGATCATCAATTTATCAGGTTGCACAGAATTAACCATGTCTATTGCTTTAGTTGAAGCGACCTCTATGACGCTTATCGCCTTGTTTGAATCCATCAATGCGCCCCTAAGCTCGCCTATCTGCTCTGACAATCTTGTGAATTGCTCAGCGTTCGCCTTCCTTATCTCATTCAATGCCTCAAGCTGGCTCTTAATCTTCGTGAGTTCGACTTCCATATTCCCAGACATTGCTGGCTTCTGCTCTTCCGGAGCGTCCTCAGTCGAGTCAGCTGAATCTTCAGAATTTGCAGTTTCCTCTTTTTTCTTCTTAAACCAAAACATACACACCTCTTTTTCTAAACTTCTTGATTGGCCGGTTTAAATATTTTGCCTAAAGCACCCCTAATACCCTGCTTCTGCTGGGTGAAATCTTTCTTGAGCATGACACTCTGCAATTCCAGCTGTTTTATTATCTCATCCGCTAGCGTAACTTCTGTCTGCTGGCTTGCATAATCTATCTCTCTCTTTATATCACTCATTATCCTGACTATCTTCTCGTAATCCTCATGACTCCTCGTGAACTCATAGAAAGACATCTTAGGCTCTACGACACGCAACATCAGATCAGCTATTATCATGTCTTTTCCTATCCTACGTTGCTCTTTTATCATGTTCCTTATCTCATTAAGCTCCGTCTTCAAGTAATCAAGTTTCTCATCTACAGGAGTCTCTGTGTCCTTTATCCCGAATTTCGTGAATTTCTCCAATTCCTCATCAGAGAATTCATGAAACTTTCCATCTTTTCTATCATTGCCTGAATTTTCTGGAGCAGCAGGAGCGGCTGCTTGGACTGTCACCTCTTCCTTCTTGATATCATCCTTCTTGATATCATCCTTCTTCACATCTGTCCCGACATCATCCTTTACTTCAGGAACATTAATCTCTTTTTTATCCCGTCTCTCTTCCACTTTCTCTGGCGTATTCAAATAATCTATTATTATGTGCGCACAATCATTCTTATCAAAATTCTTCTTTATCCTTTCTGCCAATTCTGATAACCCGAAGACGTGGAGTATCCAATTATAGAAATCATTCCTTGAAGGATTCGCATGATATTGGAAACTGCTACCTGGGCAATTCTTCAAGTACTCTGACAACTGATGCATATTCGTCAATATTTTCCTATCTATGGTATAAAAATACTTGTCCGGTGGCGCAACTAGCGCAGCATTATTCTGTACCATTTTCTTACATTCATAAATTCATCATCTTTTCTAAAATCATCATCTTGCCTTCATCAATTTCTCCACTAACGCATTGACTTTATCATCCTTGTTCTTCTCAAGATACCTGTTGAAATACTCTAACGCTTCAGGATACCTCTTCTGTGTCTTCATCAACCCGCCCAGATAATATAATGCCTTTGCATTATCCGGATCCTTTGAAAGTATCTGCTTGTACAATCCTTCAGACAGGTCATCTTTCTTCACTTTATGATATAATAATGCCAAACTGAAATGTATGTTCAAGTCATCAGGATACCTCTTCTGTGATTTTTCTAGGACACGTATCTTATCATCATTCGATAAGCCGGATAATTTCTTCTTCAGATCATTCCAACTGGCCGAATCTTCATCAGCAGGATGTGGGGTCAATGACGACCCAGATGAAGATGCAGATTGTGAAGACGAAGAAGAAGACCTATCAGATGCATTGGAAGTTCCATCAACAGTCTCTTCTTTTGCGCTTTCAGCCGCATTATTCTTAACATTAGAGCCAGCATCATCTTTCTTATCATCTTTTTTATCATCAATAGGCTTATTGTTCTTAGACTTATCATCTTCCAATATAGATACATACTCCTGATGGTTCTTTGCTGCACGTAACTTATCTGCAAGCTCCTTATCTTTAAAGTTCTTCTCTATCCAATCAGCTATATCATTCTTTTCAGGAGTCACATGATGCTTGAAAGTGGGCCCAGTGATGTTAGGCATGACATCCAATAACTCCTGCAGACTAGTCACTGTGACCCCATTGCTGAAATTCAATGCATCATTGAACTCGACTACTTTCTCATATTTCAATGTCTTCTTCTCCTCTTTCTTCTCTGTTGCCTGCTGTTGAGGATTGTTCTTCTCATATTCTTTTCTTGAGGCTTCTGCCTTCTTCATCTCCTCTTTCAATGCCTTTACATCAATCAATTTCAATTCTCTCTTCTTAGGGCTCTTGCCGAGCTTTATCCACATCTTCTGAACCCTAGGGACCAATTCCTGCAAGTATATCTCTACCATATTGAAATTACCCTGCTTAACCTTATCCAATGAGAGCTTAAGCTGAAGTTTCAGGTCGAATACGTCCTGTTTCAATTCTTCAAGCTGCTCAATCTGATACTGCAAGTCATCTATCTGCTCATTATACTTATTGTACTTCTCCAATTCCTCATCAGGAAGCCTCTGCGTATTGTGTAACAATGGCCTGAACGACACGAAATAAGGCCTACCACGGTTGTATGCAGGATTCTCCACCATACCGCTCCCTACAGATGCCTTGACCAATCCTTGAAGGACTTCAGGACCATATTTTGTCTTTATCCTGTCCAGATCTCCCTCATCTCTCGTCCTCATCTGTATCTCTGTATTTATGTTCGCCTTTATTTGTCCGACGAAGTCTGCAAGCACTTGAGATATCATCAATATTCCTACTCCCCACTTCCTGAACTCCCTGCATCCTCTCTCTATCTGCAGGAATCCCTCTCCTGAACCTCCGAATTTAGGAAGAAGCCTATGTACCTCATCGTATACTATCAAAAGTTTTATCTCTGGAGTCTCAGGGAAATTTGCATGGAATACCTCCCTGACTGAATTCGCAACGAATATATCTATATCTTTAGGATCTAGCTTGTTCAATGCAAGGATCTGTATCTCTCCAGGCTTGATATATTTCTTTATGTCTATCACTTCCAATGCATTCGTTATCTGCCTTACGTTACCATTGAATGCCCTTGCCTGCGTCGGCTTCATGCCGAAATTCGGATAGAGTTTGAACATGTTCTTGTCATTTCCTTTCCTTAACATTCCAGACCATTGCGCCGTAGGATCGAATACTATGACTGCAACATTCTTCAACAAAGCCTCTTCAACCACGACTTGTGCGGCTACAGATTTACCTCCTCCTGTCGCTCCTGCAACTATGGTGTGTACCTTGAACTGCTCCAGATCAAAATATGTCTTATGTTCCGTCTCTGCTATCTTCCCGACGAATGCAGCTTTCGGTCCAGGCTTCGGAAGCTCTGAAAGCTCTACCTTATTATGGTATCTCTTCTTGCTCTCTATGTATCTCTTTATGAACCAATATGCAAGGAATGCAGTAATTAGGAACAATAATATAGCTATCCATATCCATATCTTCATACCCCACAATACACGCTCATAGAACGGCAAGACGACGCTGAATACTGCACTTGCGCCGCTGCTCAATCCTAGATATGTCGCAGTGACTCTCAATACGTAATCGCCTGTCGGGAGGTTTTCAGGCAGCGTGGCACTCTTCAATAATGAGAATGAAGTCTGCAGATAGACATTGGAATAATCAGTCCATATAGTCTGTCCATCAGCACCCTGTATAGTATATTGAAGACCAACAGGATATGACTGGTCTGACAATAAATTATATAGGTCCGTCTTGAACTTCATCTTTTGATTAGAGAATATCTCCTTATCATATACGTCAAGCATAAGAAGCAATGACTCTATAGGAAGCCTTTCCTTATCAAGCAATTCTATGGTTATAGGTATCTCCTGCTGTAGATCCCCCTCTATTATAAGAGAGCCGTTGTATATCCCCGGCTCTCCCTCACCAAATATTGTCAATGTCAATTGCTCATTGGTGTTCGGCGCTATTGCCATCGTCTGCTTGTCAAGCTTTATCATCTTGAGCAATTCCTCGCCCTCTATCCTAAACCTGAGATTCGCGACTCCCTGTTTGTAGCTGTAGAATGATACAACTTCCTGCAAGAAGTTGCCTATCACAAGCTTACGATTTATCCTTGCAAGGCTTATCACATAATCTATTCCTTCTATCCTTCTCGGCTGTTCTACAATAGGCACTCTAGGTGCTTCTCCTGGGCCAACATCCGGACCGACATCATCTCCAGGACCTACATCATCATTCGTCCCTGGACCTACTCCTTGTCCAGTGTTAGGATTAGGTACTGCCTCAACCACCAATACCATATTATGATAAGTGATGTTCCCTATGTCTATGGACACATTACCGACATATGCTTGATACCCCGTTCTTATACCGAATATATAATAATCTCCCGCAGGAACTGTAAGATTATAGAATCCATTGATATTGGTAATAGTGGTGCGACCTGCCACATCAACTATCACCCCTTCCAAAGGTTGACCGGTACTTGTTGTTGCATTACCTTGTACATATCCAGGATTCGGAAGCTCTCCCTCCCCTTCTGGGCAGATGTCATTAGGGTCTGCAAAGAAGTAATATGTGGGGGTTGTCCCGTTACGGACAGGGAGTATCATCTGATAATTGTATACCCTGTTGTTGAATCCCCTTGTGAAATTGTTCAATGCATGAGTTATATATATCAGGTTGCCATTGCCATCCTTCATTATACCTATATCAAATACTGTGGAATTTGTTTCACCATACTTGTTCGTGTAAGTCCCCGGCACAGTGTAATATTGATTGCCTATCTGATAGGTGATAGACTTTGTGAATGTCTTATTAGCAGACATCAATCCAGTGATGGTATTATCTATGTATGCATCGACATCTGCTGCTGTAGCAGGCTGAAGCGAACCCCAATCTATATCTGTAGAAGGCACTTGAGAAGCCATCACTTCATGATCTATATCCGGTTGCAAGCAATCGAACAAAAGATTTGAATCATACATTCCACAACTTGAGAGGGTCAATGATTGTTGGTTGTTGTATCCTTGGACCATTACTGCCGCCCCGAATACCCCCGCCCAATTGTATGCACATTCCCTATACTCTAATACGACCTGATATACGTATCCTGCCTGGCCGGCAAGATAATTCTGGTAAGCATTACCTATGAATGTAGATAAGAGCACCAATCCTATGACTGATGAGAATATCAACAGCATCAATATAGCTAACAATAGCTTATTGCTCTTCTCCTTTTTCCCTATCTCATCAATTTTTCTGTTCATTTTCAAATATTTTTGACCTAAACATTCTTTGTTTTTATCATGTTGAACGAATCCTTTATCAGCTTCTCATGGTCCTTCCTGATATTCTCATCGAATTTCTCGAATGTCTGCTCCATCTTCCTGTAAACCGAGAGTGCCTTATCACCGGAACCCATCTTGATATACCTATTGAACTCTTCGTATAATTCATTGAAATAGTATGCATCCAGCGCATTGCATAGATCATAGCATTCCTGATATACCTCATTCCTTACGACATCAGGCGATGATTCGTAATTGAGCCTGATCTCCCTATAGACTAGCGCTGCACGGTCATAATCCTTTGCAGCGATATAATCAAGCGAATCGTTGATGAGTACACGTATGTATGATATCTTCTTTTTCGAATTGATGAACAACGAGCTTATCTTTGAGAACACATCGAAAGTCGAGAATAGGAATATCAGTATCAATATGACTATTATACATATCATCGCTGTCTTTCCATCTATGTCCTTTATCGATTCGGCGCCGAATATGCTGAATCCTGTCGTTGATGTTATTGCATTCACGTTCTTGTCTATGATTATCGTATCTAGCTGTTCCAGCGCATTCAAGTCTATTGTCTTATTTATGTAATAAGAGATGGT
>CAZJFT010000011.1:0-23799 GCA_964545585.1 uncultured Methanosarcinales archaeon | reverse complement strand
AGAAAAAGGAAACCTTTATAAATATTATTAATGTCCCTATTTTTGGACGGTCATAGCAGGTTGGTTACACCCGATCCCTTTTCGAACTCGGAAGTTAAGCAATCTCACGTTCCATGTTGTACTGTACTCACGTATGGGAACCATGGTTAGCTGTCCACCTTATTTTTCTAAATTATTTGAGTGCTTAACACGTAGTGTTAACACTCACTTTTGACGCGCCTTTTTGTAAAAGGCGCAAGAGGTTAGCTGTCCACCTTATATTTATTCTTAAGAAAATTTCAAAAATTAAAATATGTTTTATATCACTTTCTTGAAATATTCTATTGTATCTTTCAATCCTTTGTCGAGTTGAACTACAGGTTCCCAGTCGAGTTTTTTCTTAGCTAATGTTATGTCTGGTTGTCTCTGTTTAGGATCATCTGAAGGGAGCGGCTTATAAATTATTTTAGAATTGCTTCCTGTCAGTTCGATAACTTTCTCTGCCAATTCTTTTATCGTGAATTCATTTGGATTGCCAATATTTACTGGGCCTATAAACTCATCTTGATTCATCATCTTGTGCAATCCTTCAATCAAGTCTGTCACGTATTGGAAACTTCTTGTCTGTTTCCCATCTCCATAGATAGTTATAGGATTATCATTTAATGCCTGCACGATGAAATTGCTGACTACTCTGCCATCATCCTTGTCCATAAACGGGCCATATGTATTGAAAATCCTAACAATCCTTATATCTACCTTATTCTGTCTGTGATAATCCATGCATAAGCATTCAGCAACTCTTTTACCTTCATCATAACAGCTTCTTATCCCTATGGGATTAACATTACCCCAATAACTCTCTTTCTGTGGGTGCTCAAGAGGATCCCCGTATATTTCTGACGTTGAGGCCTGAAGGATTCTTGCCTTTGTTCTTTTTGCAAGACCAAGTATGTTTACCATCCCTACGGTGCTTGTCTTTATTGTCTTTATAGGATTATACTGGTATGCTGGCGGTGATGCTGGACATGCAAGATTATAAATCTGATCCACCTCTAAATACAATGGCATTGTTATATCGTGCCTTATCAGTTCAAAACGTGGATTTGTGAGTAATCCTCTCACGTTTTCAGTTCTTCCCGTAAAGAAATTGTCTACTGCAATAACATGATGGCCTTTATCGAGCAAATATCTGCATAGGTTGCTTCCGATAAAACCAGCTCCCCCTGTCACAAGGATTGTCTTCATGAACGGAAGAGATTCAAAACTGTTTTAAAAATCTTTTCATGAAAGTGAAAAGGAGCTTCGCTCCTTTCAACATTCTCTCTCTTTCAGGAACTCTCTCCCTTCCTTGACTATCTTATCTATCTCCTCATCCGTCAATTCTTCCTCTGTCACTTTGACTGCATTGCTCAATACCGCTCGATAATAATCTGTAGGCATTATGTGTGTTATTATCGTCCTGTGTATCAAGAACCTTCCATTCCTGCTTGTCGTTATCTTATTCTCTATTATCGGCATCTTCTTCAGATGCTCTTCACGTTTTTGCGTCAGTCCCATTTTGTCCTCCACGATTTTATGTTTATTAAATCGTGTTATGGATAAGAAAAAATCTTTAATAATAATTACTCAAGAATTTTCGGAGGATTTTCGGGGCTATCGGAAATTATTTGATTTTTCTCAACTTCGCTATATAAAACCCTTCTGTCCCTGTCTTTTCCGGCCAGAACCTTCTGGTCTTCTTCAGTTCAGAATTCAGTTTCTTTCCGAAAGCTTTTGTAAGTCCAGGCTCTCCGACATCCAATCCTGTCTCTTCTAGTTTCATTTCAGGATATTTAGAGAGTAGCCAGTCGATGTTCATCTCGTCTTCTTCAGGCTCGAGTGAGCATGTGCTATAGACTAGCACTCCGTCTTTCTTCAGGACTTTAACTGCCGCTCTCAGAAGCTCTTTCTGTACTCTTGACCTTTCCATTATTCCCGGCAAGTTCTTTGTCTGGAAGAATTTCTCTTCTATGACATAATTCCCCGAGCATGGCGCATCAAGAAGTATCTTGTCGAATTCCGTATTGAAATCCATTATGAAGCGCGCATCCTTCTTGTAAAGGATGGTGTTTTCGACGCCGCATCTCTCCAGGTTGTTGCGCAATGAAAGAAGCCTTCTTGAATCGTTGTCTACTGCGATTATCGTCCCCTTGTTGTCCATCATAGCTGCCATCTGTGTTGTCTTGCTTCCAGGGCTTGCTGCCATGTCAAGGACTGTCTCTCCAGGTTTCGGACCGAGAACTTTTGCAGGCAGTTGCGATGCCGATTCCTGTATGTAGATGTATCCATTCAAATATTCTGTAGTGGATGCTAATGAGAATTTCGATTCATAGAAGTATCCATTGTCAGCGTATGGAATTTTTGTAAGCTTGACCTTGAGCTCTTTCAATCTTGAAACTGCCTCTTTTTCTTCTATCTTAATAGTGTTTATCCTCAATGAATCTTTCAATTCCACTGCTTTGCAGCTGCATCCTAATTCCTGGTATCTCTTTATCAATTGGTTGGCTATCATTTTATTTATCTTTGATCATAATTCGTCCAGTTCAATCGTTATAGTGTTGTCCTTCTCGTTTATGTCTTTTATTATCTTCGAGAATTTTTCATCCTCTTTTATCCTTTTCTTCACTTCTTTCCATCCATATTTCTTCTTTGCATCTTTTATGACTTTGAGTATCTCGTCTAATTCCTTGTATTTCTCATATATCGACTCTGCTTTCTTCTGATTTTCTATAATTTCTTCTTCTGTTTCTTGAAGTATCTTTGTCTGCTGCATGATTATTGATTCTATCTTTTCTCTCTGCTTATCATACTGCTCTTTTTGTACATCCTTGAATTCTATGTTCTTTAATATTGCTTCATTGAAACTATCATAATATTTTTCTGATTTTTTCGTCTGTAGCTCGAATGGGAATATCTTTCCCTCTGCAGAATTAGCCTTTATGTCCTTGTTCAACATTTTTTTTATTCCATCGATTATCTTTTTTTCATTCGTATCTTTCGATTCCTTATCTATGCCTGTGGTTGCGCATAGTTCTTCTGCATAAACTCCGCCAAGACCCAGATCCATCGCAAGAACCTTTACTAAGCTTGTCCTCTTAGAGTTTTTTATGATATTCTTAAGCTCTTCTTCACTAATCTTAAGCACATCATTGGATATGGGCTGTTGATACATCTGTTTCCTCTTTATCTCCCTATCTTTCCAATGTTCTTCTCTTAGAGTATTGAGTATTTGAAGTTTTGAATCACAGAATATTATGTTTCCTTTGCTGAACAATTCTGCTATTAGATAATATTTTTCTTCTTTTCTTTGGAATGTCAGTGTAAGTACTCTCTCAAAGCTTATCTGCTCTAAGCTCGTCAATATGCTTCCTTCTAAATATTTTCTAAGCATCATGCAAAGTCCGGTCGCTATTCCTTGTTCTTCTTTAGAATAATCCATAACTACTAGACTTGGAAGTATTATCCTAATTATATGTTTGCCCTTGCCTGTTACGTGCACTATGACCAGCAATTCTTCAGGATTCTCTTTAGTATGATATATCCTATCTACTTTAGAGTTCTCTAACTGCTTCAACTCTTTTGTCAGGTAATACAAATCCATAGATGATAATTCTTTAACCATTTTTTTTTACATCTCTAATTTTGTTTTTTAGGCCCTATCCATTCCTTATGACCGAGATATTCCTATTAAGTGCTGTTGCCTCTTCTAGGCATATATCAAATATTTCGCTTTCTATATTCTCTTTTATCTTATCGACAGGATAACCTCTTTTCTTCAGCCTGTTGTTTATAGTCTTTATGTCTGCCTTGACAACGATACATAAGTCTGAATTTAAATAGTGACTCAGATGGCTATCTACTAATATGCCTTTATTTTTTTTAATTATATTTTTCAATTCTGCAGCAGTCAATTCTTTTTTGACACTTATCTCTTTTTCTATGTATTTTGAGAATCTCTCATCTAATTTTTTTAGACGTTCTGTATCTACATCGAATGTGTCTGCTTTCTTGTCATAACAATCGTATAACTTCTCTTTTTTTATCAATGCATTAAGGTCTATATATTTCCAATTTTTATTTGCGAGTCCTTTTGCTATGTGTGTTTTTCCTGCTCCTGGTGTGCCTGTTATGGTTATTATCATTTATCCTCTATTTTAGTTTTCTCTTCAATATTTTCATCCCTGGAAAAGCGATTATGGCAATCACAACTATGACTGTCCACATTATCGCTGCTGAATATATCCTGAATGCAAACAACAACAGGTTCGCGATGAGGATTATTATGCATATTATGGATATTGTTTTTATTATATTCTGGTTAGTGTTGCTGTTTTTCTTCATATTACGAATAATCAGAAGGGGTTTTAATAGTTAACTGATATCAATCCCTTATTTCAACTATAGAAATGTTCTTTTCAAGGATGTCCTTGAACGTGTGCAGTTCAGGATGCAGATATGTTTCCTCTTGTTTGAATTTATCATCAACTAATGAGTCCTGCTTATGGAATTGTTGCATAACATATTTTTTCGAGCCATCAAGCATCTTGCCTATCTCAATAATCTCTTTCTCTCCTATGAGCTTTGGCAATATGGTCGTCCTGAACTCGTAATCTATCAAACTCTTGTTCCCTGCATCAATAATCAACCGTATGCTCTTCTGTATGTTATCGAGATTCACTTTCATATTTGCTGTCTCTTCATACCTTTCTAATGAATTCTTTATGTCCATAGCTACAAAATCGACAACTTTTTGGTTTATTGCCTGTTCTATCATCCTAGGATTAGTGCCATTAGTGTCAAGCTTTACAAGCAATCCCTTGTCCTTGATCATCTTCATGAATTCGAGCAACCCTGGATGAAGCGTGGGTTCGCCACCAGTTATGCATACCCCATCAATCCATTTTTTCTTCTTGTCAAGGAATCCCATGAATTCCTCAACAGTTATGTCAGGAAACTCGCCTCCAGAATCATTATTGAACACTAATTCAGGATTATGGCAATACGGACAACGCATATTGCACTTGTTAAGAAAGACTATTGCAGATACTTTTCCAGGATAATCTATCAAAGATACTTTTTGAACCCCTTTGATGTGGATATCCATTACTCCCCCCTATTGATTCTACTATTTTAGAACCTTATTCAATTCATCAATTGTAGGTGCCTGTCCCAAGAATTCCCCAAGGACATTTTTGTCATGGTCAAGGACGACTATTGAAGGTGTGGCCATCACATTATATTCTAATGCTTCTGCCAATCCATCCTCTGTCTTTATATCATATTGCTCGACCTTGACCTTATGCTCAATCTGCTTCACAACAGCCTTTGCTGCTGGACACTTAGGACAAGATGGTTGCGTGAATAATTTAAGTATCATTTTTACCTCACTTATATCCTGAACTATTGAATCCTTGCTCTCCACGGTTTGTCTCAGAAAGCTCATCAGTCTCTTCAAACTCCACTACTTCAGATTTTTGAATCAACATCTGTGCGATTCTAGTGTTTTTTTCAACATTGAATGCTTGTTGGCTTAAATTTATCAGTATTACTCCTATCTCTCCCCTATAATTAGGGTCTATGACTCCACCCATTGTGTGTATTGCATGTTTTGCTGGAAGTCCTGACCTGTCTCTTATGCTTCCGACATGGCCCATTGGGATCTCTAATTTTAGGCCTGTCTTGAATATCTTCCACTCGCCTGGTTTGAGCATGTAATCTTGCTCGTTGCTTCTCAAATCAAATGCAATATCTCCTTCCCTAATATATTCAGGGTTAAGAACTTCTGGGTCTGTCTTTACATATCTTAATTTCATAAGTATCACTCCATTAAACTTAAATTAAAATTTTTATTTGCACTCGCACTCCTTGACTGCATAGTCTCCTTTCTGTCTTGACTTGAACTCTGCCTGCTTGCTCTTGTTCCAGTTGTTTATCCTGGAAAAATATCCCACAACCCTACTTATTCCGTACACGTTTGTGCTTCCGCAATGTTCACATTTTGCCATTCTTAATCACCTCATAAATATCATTTTTCTTAATTATATCAATCCCTATCGTATCCTCTGCCTACTTGGTTGCAGTCCATGCATACTGTGAATTCTGGACTGATTGTGAGCTGTGCTGAGGGGGTATTATTCCATGTCTTCTCGATCAATGAAAAGATTGCTTCTGATCCAGGCTTCTGTTCTCCGACAAACACGTGTGTTATTGCTCCTGCCTCAATTATTGGGTTGAATTTCGCTTGTTTTTCAATTCTTTCCATTATGTCTACTGGGGCATCCGCTTCGAAGTGTATGCTGTTTGTATAATATATCTCTCCTGTCTCAAGGTTTCCGCGAACAAAATTCTTTGATTCTGGATACTCATGCGTGTCTATCTTTGCCATTCTCAAGCTTGCTGATTCTGCAGGACTCTCTTCAAGTACGAGCTTCAATCCATGCAATTGTTCGAGCTCTTTCGTCTTTAAGTACATTGCTGATGCAATCTTCAAGCCAAGCTTGTATGCTTCATCTGATTCATGCAATGCCTTTCCTGAAAGGAACTTTACACATTCGTTCAATCCTATCATTCCGATGATATAGCTTGCTTCGTTCAGATCTATATATGGTCTGCCGTCTGCAGCCTTCATGCCTATCTGCCAAAGTGGCGTTCCTGGAGCATTCGATATCTTTGTGATGAATGCTTTCTTCTGCAAGTGTGCCTTCATTGCAAGGTCCATTGTCTTCTTTATCTCATCAATCGTCCCTTCAACTGTCTTGCCCCTGTATGCGCATTGTGGCAGATTGATTGTGACATTCTGGAATCCGCAGAATCTTAATGATTCAGGATGATTTATCAGATACTTATCTCTTATTTGAGTCCTTAGCCTACAGCATGCGCTCAGTGTAACTTCATCCCTGTCGAAAACAAAGTATGTTGATCCATTGTCTGATGAGATCTGGCATGCATATTTTAGCAGTTTAAGCTGTTCTGGATCAGTGAATGAATCCTGATTTACATGGAAGTCCATTTTTGGGAATGCGAATACTTTTCCTTGGCTGTCCCCTTCATGCCATACTTCCATCAATGCCTTGCAGAACATCTGCGCTTCCTTCTCGAAATCCTTGTATGTAAGGAATCTTCCTTCCTTGCCGATATCTTCTGGCTGTATCAATTCATCATTCTCGTTCCTGAACTCTTTAGGTATCTCCTTGAACTGCTCGATTGTCCCATCTTTTTTCTTCAGCATATAAGTGCCGCCTGGTCCGATTGCAGGGATTTTTTCAAAATATCTTGGGATTCCTGTATGTATATTGAAGTCTATGAACAATGTCTGTCCTCCCCTGCTGAATGCGTTCTGGCTGCAGCTGAATATTAGATATTGTGCTTCCTGCTTCATCTGCTTCGCATTCTTGCCTACAAGAAGCGGTGCATAGAATATATTTATATGCGCAAGTCCAAGCGCTCCAGCATAATATGCTTGCATGCTTGCAAGGAATGTATTCAGGTGTCCTGTGAGTGTTGATGCATGTTTTGCTGGACTTGATTCTGAATTGAGATTCGTAAGCCTCAATCCATACTTCTTGATATATTCAAGACTATGTGCTGAGCAATAGACTCTTATCGCATATCCGAGATCGTGCAGATGCACTGCCCCTTTAAGGTGCGCTTCAGCAACGTCCTTGCTGAATACCTCTTTAAGAGCGTAGCTCTTAATAACTTGCTCAGCTATCGCCAAGTTGACTGCTTCAGGATTGTTTGATACTACATTGCTGTTCTCATTGTTCTTTGAAAATATTATTTGATTTAAGTTATATACGCTTATTCCTAGGATCTCTTGCTTTTCAAGCTTCTTTGTCATGCCTCTCTCGAATAGTTCATTATTTACCAATTCCCTTAGCAGGGATGTGGATATCATCTTTACGCCTGAACGGATGACTTTCGCCTCGACAGATTTCGCTATGTCTTCAGCATCTCCATGGCTTAGCTTTATCTCTTTCTCTAATGCTTCAATTATCCTTTCCCTGCTCCATTCGGCGACTGTCCCTTTTGTCGGTGTTGAAACAAGCAGGTTCAGATCTGTTGTATCAGAATGTTTCTCTTGCTTGTCACGACTCACGACTTTTAAGTTTGATAGCTCACTCTCGAACTGCCTCAAATCCTTGAACTCCCTATATACTGATGCGAATCTTATGTATGCTACTTCGTCAAGCTTCTTCAGGTGCTTCATGGCTATCTCGCCTATCTCTGTACTCTTTATCTCTTGTTTTTCTGAGCCTAATATCTCTGATTCTATATCATCAAGCGTTGCCTGTATTGTCTGCTCGCTTATAGGTCTTTTCTCGCATGCTTTTAGGAGTCCTTTCAGGATCTTATCCCTATTGAATGGTTCCCTTCTGCCATCTTTTTTCACAACTTTTATCTCAACCATCTCTACTCGCTCATATGTTGTGAATCTCTTGTTGCATTTCAGGCATTCTCTTCTTCGTCTGTTTGTCTCTTCATCGCTCACTCTCTTATCTATGACTTTCAGTTCAGAACTTCCACAGAATGGACATTTCATGATAAAACACCTCAATCCTCACAATTTGGCCTGACACGCGCCCCACACAATATGTTGTGTCAGTAATTATTCAGTATCTCGTTTTATACTAAATATTGTATCCTGGCATGTTTATTTTGGAAGTTATATATAAAGATTGTTGTTCTTAAATCTCATATTTCATAAAGGAAATATTCAAAAATGTATGTTTGAGCATAAAAATATTTAAATATAAGTTGGATGCAAATAATGTGTTAGTACACTATATCTTGTGTTTTGTTTGTTTGTTGACCACAAAATATAGGATTTGTGCTGAATTCCTTACTATCATTTTTATACCATCAACTGTTATTGTGTGAGGAGGATTGCAATGAAAGAACAATTGGAAACACATCAAAAAGAAACATATCAAGAATTGTCTGCATTAAAGGTGGTCAAAAGAGACGGCTCAATAGTCAAATTTGACAAAGAAAAAATAGCCTTAGCAATTTATAAGGCGATGGCTGCACAGAAGCATGGCGGAAAAGCAGATTCTGAACGTGTCACGAACAGCGTAACTGCCCTTATAAATGATAATTATGTCGAGAAGATTGCAGAAAAGGAGCGAAACAAAGAGGTAGTCTCTAAAGAAGATTATCCTACGGTTGAGAAGATACAGGATTATGTTGAGGAATCATTGATGACTGAAGGATTCCATGATGTGGCTAAAGCATATATATTGTATAGGGAAGAGCATGCAAAGCTCAGGAGGAGAGATATATTCAAGAAGAGAATTCCGTTGAAACCGTATGAGTACCCAGAACTTTATGAGTATGTTACTGCAATAAGGCATTCATACTGGATACATACAGAATTCAACTACTTGAGTGACATACAGGATTTCAAGGTCAACATCACAGAAACAGAGAGAAGCGCGATAAAGAACAGCATGCTTGCGATTGCACAGATCGAGGTTGCCGTGAAGACATTCTGGGGAGACATATATAAGAAGCTTCCAAAGCCAGAGATAGGTGCCGTAGGGTTCACGTTTGCAGAAAGCGAAGTCCGGCACATGGACGCATATTCACATCTGCTTGAGATACTTGGATTGAATGATGAATTCTCAAGAATAAAAGAGATTCCTGTCATATCAAAGAGGATTGCATATCTTGAGAAGGCAATATCTAACTCGCGAAGCGATGATTCTAAGGAGTACGCACAAGCCATATTACTCTTCTCATTGTTCATTGAGCATGTATCATTGTTCTCTCAATTCTTGATAATGATGTCATTCAACAAGCATAGGGCATTATTCAAGGGAGTGTCAAACGCTGTAGAAGCTACATCAAAGGAGGAGCAGATACATGGATTGTTCGGAATTGATGTAATAAACATAATCAAGCAGGAGCATCCTGAATGGTTCGATAAGGAGTATGAGAAGGCAATCATAGAATTATGTCAGTTAGCATTCGATACAGAGAAGGAAGTGGTCGATTGGATACTTGAAGCAGGCGAACTTGATTTCTTGCCGAAAAAGACCATAATCGAGTTCATAAAGAACAGGTTCAACAACTCGCTTGTGAGCATAGGCATGAAGAAGATGTTTGAGGTTGATGAGAGATTGGTGAAGGAGACTGACTGGTTCGATGATGAAATCCTAGCGACAAAACATGGTGACTTCTTTGTTAAGAGGTCAATAAATTATAGCAAGAGAACACAAAGCTTGACTGGAGACGACTTATTTTAAGGGGTGTTGAAATGGAAAAGATGACAGCGGAAAAAATGATGACGGAAAATAATGCCAATAAGATAGAATGGTTGAACGATTACAGCAGGGCATTCTTGGCAAGGGGATACCTTTCAAAGGAGATGCAGGTAGAAGATAGGATAAGACAGATTGCTGAGCATGCTGAAGCAATCCTTGAGAAGAAAGGTTTTGCAGATAAGTTCTATGATTACATGTCAAAAGGATATTATTCATTAGCTTCACCTATTTGGTCGAATTTCGGATTGTCAAAAGGGCTTCCGATAAGCTGCTTCTCATCATATGTTGGAGATGATATGTCACAAATATTGTTCACGCAAGCAGAAGTCGGGATGATGAGCAAGTATGGCGGCGGGACATCTGCATACTTTGGAGACTTGAGGCCAAGGGGCGCGCCGATAAGGGATAATGGATACTCTTCAGGTTCTGTGCATTTCATGCAATTGTTCGATAAGCTAGTAAACATAGTGAGTCAAGGTGCGATAAGGCGCGGGAATTTCGCTGCATATCTCCCGATTGAGCATCCTGATATTGATGAATTCCTTAACATTGGAACAGAAGGGAATGCCATTCAAGGGATAACGTATGGAGTTACTGTGACAGACAATTGGCTTCAGGAAATGATTGATGGAGACCCAAAGAAGAGAGCTACATGGGCGAAAGTGCTTGAGACAAGAAGCCAAATTGGATATCCATACATAATGTTCTATGACACAGCAAACAGGGATACTGTGGATGTGTATAAAGATAAGGGCCTTACGATAAAGTCAAGCAATCTATGCTCAGAGATATTGCTTCCTACAAATGAGGAATGGTCATTCGTATGCGACCTGTCATCAATGAACCTATTGCATTATGATGAATGGAAGGATACTGATGCGGTTGAGATGCTTGTGTATTTCCTTGATGCAGTAATGAGCGACTTCATACTAAAGCTTGAACAGTTAAGGGATAGTGGAGATTCAAGAAAGATGCAATCATTCTTGTTCATGGAGCGTGCTTATAATTTCGCAAAAGAGAACAGGGCGCTTGGTCTAGGCGTTCTAGGTTGGCACTCTCTTCTTCAGAGCAAGATGATCCCATTAGAGAGCAAGGACGCAGCAAGATTGAACACTCAGATATTCAAGTTCATAAAAGAACGGGCATATGCCGCTTCAGCAAAGCTTGCAGAAGAGTATGGAGAGCCAAAAATACTAAAAGGATATGGCAGGAGGAACACTACATTGATGGCTATAGCGCCAACGACTTCATCTGCATTCATACTCGGTCAGGTCTCTCAGAGCATTGAGCCAGTATGGTCGAACTGTTATGTGAAGGACATTGACAAGATGAAAGTCACTATAAAGAACAAGTATCTTGCAAGATTGCTTGAAGCTAAGGGAAAGAACACTCCTGAAGTATGGACTAGTATAAGGGATAATGACGGTTCAGTACAGCATTTAGATTTCTTGACAGAAGAGGAGAAGGGTGTATTCAAGACATTCCAGGAGATCGATCAGAAAGTATTGATAGACCATGCAGGAACAAGGCAGGCATACATAGACCAGGGGCAATCATTGAACCTTGCAATCAACCCTAAGACTCCTGCAAAAGAGGTCAATGCATTATACTTGTACGCATGGAAGATGGGAATAAAAACGCTTTATTATCAGCACAGCATAAATGCTGCACAGCAATTCGGCCGAAAGAAAGCGCTCGAAGCATGCGCAACTTGCCAGGCATGAGCCAGATAGTATGTTGAATAAATATGAGGTGTTTGATATGGAACATTATGTTGAACAGGTATTATTGAACGCAGATGCGAAAGCGTTAGCGACATATCATGATGGTAACTTGAATGTTATCCCTGTTTCTACTGTGAAGATTGTTGATGGGAAGATTCTGCTTGTGGATTATTTCATGGAAAAGACGGTCCAGAATGTGCAAAAGAATGAGTCTGTAGCACTTGTTTTCTGGAAGGACATGAAAGGATTCCAGATAAAAGGCAGATGTGATTATCATACATCAGGAGAACACTTCGATGAAACAGTAGAATGGGCAAAAGACGCGCATCCTGACAGGACAGTCAAAGGAATATTATTGATAACACCCACAGAAATCCATGATATAGCGCCAGATAAGAGCTCAAGAGAATCCTAATATTTATTTTTATACACAATCCTATATTCGTTATTAAATGGATTGAGTATGTTTCTGAAATCATAATCTGCTGTTATGCTTATCACATCAATATCTCTTTCAGATTTAAGTCTATCAAGTGCCTTCTGTCCCCTATATGCTACAAACAATCCTCTCTTGACGATTTCGTGAGTTTCTATCTTGTCTGATAATTCATTGTTCATAATATCACCATTTTATATCCCCTTAATCATATACGGCCCTTCTAGAGAATAGCCAAGTTTCTTGTAATAACCGCGAACTCCAACTCCAGAGATAACTACCATCTTGTCTTTGCCATGTGAGCGAGCGATATCTTCTGCTTTCTGCATCAATTTCCTTCCGTAACCGCGGTGTTGTGTCTTTTCAGAATCGACACCACCAATCTTGACTGCCTGTCCATAAACATGCAATTCCCTAATCAAAGCGGATGTTGGCGTGATTGATGGATGCAATTGCCTTGTAGGAAGTCTTAAGCGGACAAATCCTAGTAATTTATCGTCTGCTTCCATTGATATGAAGAATTCTTTACCGCCGCTTGCTTCGTATTCTCGAATCATTAGTTGCGGTTCTTCTTTTACTTCCGTAAATTTGACTTCACGACATCTTATGCATCTACAATGCACATCTTTTTCCTTTGCGAGTTCATCAACATATTGCCTAAGGTTTGTCCTTCCAACGCCTGCTGTTGTGGCGTATGTCGGTATGTCTCTCTGTATCCTCATTATCCTGCAGTATTCAGGGACTATCCTTTTCATTTCAACTATTATTTCTGCCGCATCTTCTGTTGATAATGGCTCAAATATCATCTCATTGTATTTTTTCTCTAATTCTGTTCCTGGCATGACCATGCACGGATACACTTTAAGCATGTCTGGCCTATAATCTGGATTGGAGAATATTTCTTTCAGACTAGCAATGTCTTTCTCTTTGCTCACACGTTTTCCATCCACATCAGGAAGTCCTGGCATCATGTGAAAGTTTAGCTTGAAACCTAAATCGCGCAGGTCAGCGATGGCTTTCTTTGCGTCTTCTGCGCCATGTCCCCTATTGATATATCTTAAGATATCGTCATATATTGTTTGTATTCCTAACTCGACTCTTGTAGTTCCAAGATTCAACAATTCTATCCCTTTGTCAGCAAATGCCCAATCCGGTTTTGTCTCTATAGTGAGTCCGATGCATCTTATGTTTGATTCTTCATTCCAGAAATGCTCTTCCTCAAGTGTCTTGACATTCTTGTCCTTCATCTCGAGGATTTTCTGTTTTATTCTTTCTCTCCTTTCAGGATCATTTATGTCGCCAGGCAATTCAAAGAATAGCTTGAACTCTTCCAAATCGAGCTCTCCATCCTTATAGAATATCCTTGAGAAATCATTGAATGCCTTGAATGAGTAATAGATATAATCATGCTGATACTTCTTTGGGAATGCAGTGAAAGTTCCTCCCATAACTATCTGGTCAACCTTATCTGGATTCTGTCCGATGACAATATATTGTTCTAGCCTATTGAATACAATCCTGTAAGGGTCATAATCATTTCTCATGCCCCTCATCGTGCTCGGTTCCTTTCCAGTGTATGATTTTGGGACATTGCCATAGAAACTGTCTATTCCTCCAGGGCAATATATGCATGAGCCATGCGGGCAATTTATTGGTTTAGTCATCGTTGCAATGACTGCGACTCCAGATCCTGTCCTTGTCGGTTTTGTCTGCAGATATGGCCTTATATATTGCGCGTCATCACTATTCGCATGAAGGTATATCGCGATGTCTGTAGGCATATCTATCTTATGCCTTTTTGATAGCTCACGCTTCTTCTTAGAAAGCATTTCCTTGTTTGGCTTTTCTTTCTTAATCCAATCTATTATCTCTGAATAAAAATTCATTTCTTTCCCTTCCTAAAACATGTCGTCAAGTGATCATTTACCATTCCAGTAGCTTGCATATGGGCATATACGATGGTTGAGCCCATGAATTTGAAGCCTCTTTTCTTAAGATCTGCACTTATTCTGTCTGACAATTCTGTCTTTGCAGGCAATTCTTTCAGTTCCTTGAATTTATTCACTATTGGCTTATTTTTTACAAAACTCCAGATGTATTTGTCAAATGTGCCGAACTCTTTCCTTACTTCAATGAATCTCTGTGCATTGTTTATCGTTGCCAAAATCTTCAGTCTGTTCCTTATTATTCCTGCATCATTCATTAATCGTTCAACATCTTTCTGTGTGAATTTAGCGACTTTCTCATAATCAAAATTTGCGAATGCCTTTCTATACCCTTCGCGACGATGCAATATTGTCCTCCATGATAATCCTGCCTGCGCGGATTCCAGGACGATGAACTCAAATAATGTTCTATCATCATGAATTGGTTTTCCCCATTCCTCATCATGATACTTAATCATCAATTCATCATTTCCTGTCCAGTTGCATCTTGATTTATTGTCCATTTTTCTCACCACATACTTTGCATTTAATGTTCTTTTTCGTCGATAATTTAATAATTTCGTTTGTCTTTAAATTTATTCTCAATAATTTATCTTCACTCTTTTCGTCAAGAAGATATTGTAGTGCTATGTTTACTGTCCATGCGCCGACAATTGCGACAATAGAATTCATGATTCCGATTTCGCATGACGTCTCGCCATCCTTGTCCTGATTGATGCATTCGAAACATGCATTGTCCTTGATCAGATATACTGTCCCGATATCTCCTACGGCACCAGAATATATCCATGCGATATTATCCTTTACGCAATATTCATTTATTATTTTTCTCGTCGACATATTATCTGTGCAATCGATTACTAAATCTGCTTTTCCAATTATTTCTTTGACATTTTTTTCATCTAATCTTTCATCAATAGCATTTATCGTTGAGAATTCTTTTAATTTTTCTGCAACAACATCGACTTTTTTCTTCAATAAATCATTATTATTGAAAAGAATCTGTCGTTCAAGATTTGTGTCATCAACTATATCATCGTCGACAATAGTGAATCCTATATTCATCCTTGCGAGCAAGTCTGCAACAACACATCCTAGTCCTCCTGCACCAATGACTATTATCCTCTTGTCTTTCATCTTGTTTTCGAATTCCGAATGAATTTTCCTTATACTCATGCAATCAATTCCTCCTCTAATTTGCATGCGTTGCATACTTCATTAGCTGATGGATCGCCGCATTTTATACATGATTTGAATGGTTTGTTCTTCTTATAGTGTTGTTTCAACGTTGGAAGTATTTCCAAGAATGCATTGACTACTCCATTCTTTGCTCCAGGCAATTTATTTTCTATCGCATTCAATTCATCTCTCACTACTGCCCTGAATGATTGGTTGATGTTTGGGCATTCATTGAATGATACTTTGAATCCTTTCAATATCGCGAATAGTCTTGTCTCTTTTTCGAGCATGAAATATAATGGCTTCACTCTTGGAATGAATTTATCATTAAGATTTAATCCTGTTATCGGGCCAAGTGCCGCATTATGCGACATGTTTCCCAATAATAAATTCATCATGTATGATTGTGCTTCATCATCTAGGTTATGTCCCGTTGCTAGTTTTGTTGCTCCAAATTCTCTTGAGGCCCTGTTCAGTGCTGTTCTCCTGAATATTCCGCATACGGTGCAAGGTTTCTTGTTCTGTTCAATCAATGCTTTATCTCTGATATTATCTAGTGTATCCCCAAATTTATCTTTGAATGACACTATCTTCAATTCTATGTCATATTTGTCGCAAAATGTCTTTAAGTCATCTAATGTATGATCCCTATAACCTTTTATCCCTTCGTCTATCGCTAATGCAAAGAATTTGATTTCATATTTTTTACAATAGAGCATCGTCATATATAATACTGCTAGACTATCTTTCCCGCCGGATGTTGCAACACATACATTATCATCCTTATCGAATAATTCATATTTTTTTATTGTCCTGAATACTTTATTCTCAAAATAATTAAGGAAATGATTCTTGCAGAAATTCTGTCCCTGGCCTTGGTATACTGCTTTTTCCTCACATTTAGTGCATTTCATCCGCCAGATATTACTGACAATATCTTTATTTCGTCAGTATCCTCCAATTGTTCATCTTCAAGGACTACTTCATCATTCCTTACAGTGATCACTGTAGAAGGATTGATATTAAGTGTGTTTAGAAGTTCATTTACATTCTTTATTTTCTTAAGCTCTAATAGCTTGTCTTCTTTCTCTATATATACTTTCATGCTTTAACCTCCTGAGACTAATTCCCAGTAGTTCTTATTGGAGAGGAAATTTTGGGGTTTTATAAAGGTTTATCTTTATATTTAAGCATTTACTTTTCAGTGAAAATATTTTTAAATGATGTATCCTTCCTGTTTTTTTATGAGTGAATCTATAGATAAAAAGTGTGAAACCCAGAATGAATTAACGACATTAAGATTCATCGAGATAGGGAGTTATGGGAAGAAGGGTCATCATGTAAGAGGGAGTTCTTATCCTGATAATAGTAATAACAGAAGCAAAATATACATGGTTTTTCATGATGATGATGTGTTAGGAGTAAAGATTTTCTCTTTTGAGGGATGCAAACATTATGTCAACAACTTCAAGGGATTATTAAATTTGAATGATTCTGATATAATTAAAAAAGAATTCCAGGAACTATATAATCTAGTTCAGGAACATAACTTCATTTACAAGAAAAACCTTGAGAAACAATCACAATAAAAACATTTTTATACCCTTCTAATCCACTTCTATCAATGGTAAAAAAGAGGTTTAGTGTAGTGCCTAGAAGCATCAAGGCAAAGTATTCTTGGGGAGATAAGGTTCCAGCTTCAGGAATCTATGAGTGTTCTGTATGTTCTAATTATGAGGCTTTCAAGAAAGGAGAGTTCTTCTCTCAATGTCAGGATTGCATAAACAGCCATAGGGAAGAAGAGAATAAATGGTTTGTGACTAATGAATTCCTTTATTTCATGTCAAAGAATGTAAATCTAGAGTTCGAGAATGTATCTACCATATCAGTAAAAATCGCAGACAAGATAACCGAATGGGCCGGCTCGATGGGATTCGTCTTCATTCATATCATATGGTTCGCATGGTGGATAATTGCGAATGAGGGCGTTTTCGGTCCGAGATTCATATTTGACCCATTCCCTTACGGATTATTGACAATGATAGTCTCATTAGAAGCGATATTCTTAGCAACTTTCATAATGATCAGCCAGAACATCTCAAGCAGGAAATCAGAATTGAGAGCAGAGCACGAATATCAGATAAATCTTGAGACAGAGAAGAACGTGGCCGAATTATTGACTATGATGAAAGAGATGCGTAAAGAGACTGAGTTGAAGCATGAGACAATCGATGACATCAAGGAAACAGTGGAAGAAATTGCAGAACATACAGAGGATCATAAGTCAGATGATGATATAGAAGAAGAAGCAGACAAGATATTGGATGATGCAGGGATAGACGTCATAGAGACAGTGCCGGATGAGTTGCCTGTAATAAAGAAAGCAAAGAAGATAAAGAAGAATCTTTTGAAGAAAACATCTTCTAAGACTCGTAAAAAGAAATCACATTCTAGAAAAAACCGTGTCAAGTAATTTCTTCGCGTCCTCATTCTTTCCAGAATAAAGTATCTCTATGATTTTACCATTCTTCTTATACTCATCAATATAGTCTAACTCTATTCTTCCATGTTCAAGAGCTTCTGATAACTTCTTCTTTGTCAAGAATATGTTCTGTTGATCATAAGAATCATGGACTTCGCAGTCAAAAAACAATATCTTGCTGTTGACCAAGTTAATCCTCATAGGCTTGTTCCTATTGGATTCTTCCAGGACTATCACTCTGCCATCTATATACTCATTTTTTTGTGATAAATGTGCATCCTCCTCAGAAAGTATTACCCTTATAGTCTTGTTATTATTATATGTGCCTATCATCGCAGTTCTTTCTTAGATATGATTTTGAGTTTGCTGTCAAGCTCATATTCTATAGGTATGCCTGTCGGTATTTCATGATTAGGAATGTCTTGATCCGATATTTTTTCTAAATATTTTACTATCGCCCTTAAGCTATTTCCATGTGCCACAATCAAAACTGTTTTATCATTTTCTAAATCTTTCTTTATTCTTTTTTCCCAATAAGGAAGGACCCTCTTCAATGTGTCTTTCAAACTTTCACCATTTGGTGGCCTGACGTCAAATGACCTTCTCCAAATATGCACTTGTTCATCACTGAATTTTTTTGCAGTCTCTTCCTTGTTCAAACCTTGTAAGTCTCCATAGTATCTTTCAGCAATGGCTTTAGATTGGTATATATTCAGTTCATTAATCGGAGTTCCTGTATGGTGCTCTCTTTTTCTTATTTCTTTGTCATCTTCATGGTATATTATTGGAGTTCTCTTATCTTTAGTGCTCTCCAGAATAAGCTGTAAAGTATGTATTGCTCTTATCATATGCGAGACATATATGCTTTCAAATTTATGATTCTTGAGTACTTTTCCCGCTTTTTTTGCTTCTTTTATACCTTTCTCAGATAAGCCTATATCAATCCATCCTGTAAACCTGTTCTCCTTGTTCCAGACGGATTCTCCATGCCTTACAATAATAAGTTTTGCCATTAACCTTATTCTCAATTTATTGGTATATAAATTTTATGCCTCTTCTATCAATAAAAATATAAACCCTTGGCGATTGTGTGCTGTTATGGTGAAGAAGCGTAGCAAGAAAGGTCCTAAAGTGACTTTCTGGAAGATTGTATTGTTTCCGTTCAGGTTGCTCTTCATGCTGCTTTCTTATATATTCAAAGGTATAATAATGGGCACAGAGAAGGTAATAACTCTTTTCAGGGATAATGGCCCCGAGATAAAGAAGAAGATAATGAAAAAGCCCTCTCCAGAGGATTATGTCCCGTTCAAGACTATTGAGGCAATAAAGGGTAATTTCAAGGGTTTCGAGTTATTTGTCGCAAAGAATCCTTCAACTATCGGGATTATCCTTGGCGCTAGAGGTACTGGAAAGAGCGCAATAGGCATGAAGATGCTTGAGAATCTTCATGTCCTCTCCAAAAAGAATTTTTATGCAATGGGATTCAAGCAGGAAGACCTGCCAGATTACATAGATGTCGTTGAGGACATAAATGCAATAAAGACAGACTCTTTCGTACTGATAGATGAAGGAGGTATATTGTTCAGTTCAAGGAAAAGTTTCAGTGATGCAAACAAATTGCTTTCAGAACTCCTGCTCATCGCAAGACATAACGATCTGTCGATACTTTTCATATCGCAGAATTCTGCTAATTTAGAGATAAATGCAATAAGGCAGGCTGATTACCTTGTGCTCAAGCCATCTTCCCTTCTACAACGTGATTTCGAGAGGAAAAAGATAAAAGACATATATGATGAAGCGACAGAGAAATTCGAGAAGTACAAGAACACAACTGGCTTGACATATATATATTCTGAACAGTTCAAAGGATTCGTCTCAAATCCCCTGCCGACATTCTGGAGCCAGAAAGTAAGCAAGAGCTTCAGGAAGAAGTAGAGTTTAAAGAATTTTTTTCATAGGGTATATTTTTAGTCCGATAAAATTTCTTATCCCAGTAGTTTTTTTATATCCCATTTTTTGATAGAATGATGTTGCATATAGAGATGCTTTTATTTTTATTTCTTTTCCGCCTCTTTTTCTGGCATCTGATTCAAACATATTAACTAATTTTCTACCTATGCCTTTTCCATGATATTTTTCATCTACAAACAAGTTACTTATTTTGTTTGTTTTTCCACGAATCATTCCCACTATCTTCTTTTTATCTATAGCAACATAGAATATTGGTGTTTTGTTAAATTGTTTCAATAATTCTTCTTCAGGATTTTTTGATATATCGTAATGATTAATATATTTTTTTACAGCCTCTTTTTTATAATACTCTTTGCCATTGAATTTAGTATATGTTCTAACGATTAAAGATGCGACTTCTTTAGTATCTTTTTTATTAAATTTTCTTATTTTCATCTTTCATCTCAGTATATCAACACGACTATCTTTCCTTGTATCTGTTCTTTTCTTATCTTGTTTGGATCAACCGCATTATTGTTGTCGCCTTTTGTTATGTAATATGTTCCTAAATCATCACTTCCTATGTCTACTATCCTGTGGACTATTAAGTCGTTGCCTTCTTTGTACGAGATTATGTCTCCAATGTGTAGGTTTGTTGGTGCAATCTCTATTGCTTTAGTGTTATGATTTAATGTTGGGAGCATTGATGATGTTGCGGCAAATGTTGAGAGTGTAAAATTTTGCAGTGTTATTATTATTCTATTTCCGTCTATTGCTATGTTTTCTGCGCTTATTATTGCTGGAGTATTCTCCATTACTTCATCAGGTATTTTTGTTGATGTCGTGTAATTGTATACGCAATAATTGTCTAGGAATGTCGCATTTTTTAATAGGCTTGTTGTTGTTATCATTTGCTCATTGAAGTAATTGTTGAAGCAGATGTTCCTTGATTCTACGTATTGTATCTTTTCATCCAATGCTTTTATGCTCTGTAAAGAATGATACTGATAATATATCATCGCTGTGAATATGCTCGTGACTATCATTATGAAGATTATCAGCCAGATATGGCCGTAGTTCTTAATTATATCCCTGAATTGCTCTGAGAATTGCTTGTTCAATTGTGAGGTGTGTGATTTTCTTTCTAGGACTTTTATCTTATTATTTATTATCTTGAGATATTGGTTTTTATCTTTTACATAGCGCAATCTCTGGCTTAAAACGATATCTCCTAATGCTCCCCCTATCCAGTTTGCGAAGTCATCATGGTCGAGATTGCAATGATGTTTGAAATCATCATCATTGAGCGCATTTATCCCTTGAGACAGCTCATAAAGATTCCTTGCCTTGCCCCCATTCTTGAAATAGAATACCTTATCCGGATCTACATCTCTCAGAATATCCATACGCACCTCTTTGAACACTTACCGTAGACAGAAGTTTATAAATTTAATGACGATTATTTCTTCTTAAACCAATTCACTAAGAACAATGCGCCTATAAGGAATGCCGGTCCAGCGATTATTGCTGACCATGATATCATGTACCATTCAAATACCGGATTCATGAAAACCATCATTATATATGCGAGACCTGCTAGTATGAAAACAATTCCTCCTACAATCTCATACTTCCAGGATATTATAAGAAAGATTAATAGTATTAGGGAGGGGATGTTATGTATGAATAATCCTAAAAGAGTTCCCCAAAAATCCAATCCTGAATCGAAAACATCTAGAGAGAAAAGTGCGAGAAACAATATGAATATTATTGACAAAATTCTTGGAGTCCAATAAATGAACTTGTCGACTTTTCTTTTATCTTTTTTATCGGTTTTCTTCTTCACAAGGGAATATTGTTTGTATGATTATTTAAAGGTTATTAGGGATTGATTTGTGTTTCTTTCTTGTAATTATAGATTGATTTTCCGTCAACTTCTTAAATCGAAAAGACCGTATATTTATCATGGCGACTCCTGGAATGGTTGTTAGGGTTCATGGAAAGAATAGGGAAGAGATTGATGTACAGTTCAAGGATAAGACAGTCACTGCAAGAAACTTGATCAAGGACATAAAGGTCGGAGAATATGTGATATTGAATGATGACCTTGTCATACAGCGTATTTCTGAAAGGCAAGCAGAAAAGATGATGTGAATATCTATTTTATATATTGCACTAATGTAGATAGACTATTATATATTTCTGGAGAGTAATATGCTAATGTTAACGCACCCCAAAGTGCGCGTTCAGTCATAAGAATTGTTCTTTCTCCCCAGATTTTTGTGTCTGTTTTTGGTGGCAATTTTAAGTATTCGTGAAGAGTGGTTTTTCCATCAGTTAGAAAGGGTACGATTATTGAATCTGCTGCTAATGCACCACTTACTATTCCAGCGATTGTTTGCGGTTCCATATTACTATTGACTAGTGATAACTGCTATATAAATGTTTTGTTTGTGTTATAAAATACATTAAATATACAAGAAATATACATAAAGAATATTATTATTTCTTTGTTTTTTTGAGCTTAAATCGCAACATTTATAAATAACATGTTCCATTAATACGAATTACAAAAGAATTACATAAAATATACATTAGATACGGAGTCCACAGGAATAACAGTGTTTTACATCCATAACATTCAACGAACCGCTGCCTAACTCCATATCCGCAATCCTCAATCCAAAAAGCAGCGGTTCTAATTTAATATGGAAGAGACAACAGAGAAAATTGATGTAATAAATGTGCGGCTTAATTCTGAACTAATCAATGTGATTGATTCTTATATAGAGAAAGGGGTATATAGTTCTCGGGCAGAGTTCATACGGGAGATGTGCAGGAATTACGTATTGGAGGAGCGTTTCAAAAATGAATAAGACACCTCCATCAAAGACGGCCTCGCAAAAAAACCTTCGGCAGAAGAAAGAGACAATAGTTGCAGTAAGGATGCCGAGAGGGCTAGTGGAAGAATTGAAGGATCTTCAGAAGATAAACCATTTCATGGACCTTAGCGATGAGATACGATTCATAATCAGAAAGAACCTTATGTATATAGGCACTGAAAGGCCAGAGCAGGAATCAAGGAAAAAAGAGCAACTCATACAAGACCTGAACAGGATAATTGCGGAGCTGAAAAATGAGCAATAATATCATTCACAATTTACGTAATATCTCGATAATAGTATTATTTTTGTCTTTATCAATAGCATTCTTGCCGCTCACAGAAGCACAATATATATTGACAGAGAACTCAAATCATATATTAGACAATATAACTATACTTATGGATCCTGAAGTGCTAAACCTGCCGCATGGTCAAGAATACATTTACACTGATGGCGATATCACTTATAATATGACAGAGAGTATATACAACATAGCAATATACGATTGCTCATTGACAGGCTTATCAAATGAAAACGGATCGATGATATCTGGATTCTTGGAGGAAGAATCAGTCTATCATACTATGGAGTCAGATATCTTAGATGGAATATACTCATTGAGCCTTATATGCGAATACAGTATCACTACAAACTACACCATAATCAACATCTCTACAAACATCTCAAGCAATGAGACATCCTTAAACGAATACTCGTACATAGAGGAGTACACATACGAAATGAATACTGACAAGGAATTGATTGTAGACACGTTTACGCCCTTAATAGAGAGTTCATTTGCGGGCAGCACAATCAACATAAACATACAGGACATGACAGACACGCAATGCATATTCATGGACAATGATGAAGAATACGCGTTCAACATCACTCTCGCATACGCATTCAAC
>CAZJFT010000010.1:0-24484 GCA_964545585.1 uncultured Methanosarcinales archaeon | reverse complement strand
ATAGTCCTGCAAGGACCAAACCAAATATGCCCATATCTATGTTCAATGCGACTAATGATGCAATTATGCTGAACAATGTTATCCCTAATGATGGGACCACTATGGCTACAAGCATGTAAAACATGACTATCGAATTGAGTTTCTTGCCATAACGTTGTATCTCCAACAGTTGTTCTTGTGTTATTTCATCTAGTGTAGCTTCTAATGGTGCAGTTATATCGACTCCTATCTTCAATGAATTGCTTATCTGGAAAAGTATCTTCTTGAATTTTTTAGAAGGAGTTGTCTTGTATGCATTCTCAAGAGCTTCCTCCATAGGAGTCCCTAATTCTATATCCCTGACTATCTCCTTGAAGTACTTGCTTGCCACACCATAACTGTTCGATGCATCGATTATTGAATTTATAAGCGGTCTCCCCGAGTTCAATTTAACGAGCAAGAACCTTCCTGCGAACAACACATCCTTATCTATCTCTTTTGCCTTATGAAGCATTTTCACGTCAGCTCTCTTCATGTTTATGAAGAAGAACATCATGAATACTAATATGAACAGGAACAGAGGTACAAGGAGGTTCAATGACATCTTCAATGCAAAGAAAAATATCATCACGGATATCCCTATAGCCAAGAATAATGAGCCCTTAAATGCCTGCTCTATATACATCTCTGGAGTGCCTATGATTCCTGCACTCTTCATCTTCTTTTTCAAATCAGGGAAGCCTGAAGCGATGATTCTATAAAATGACATATTTACCTCTAAAAGCGACTAATCCAGCACTAAGTTGCCTATGTAATACTTAGCCATTATCAATCCTATCTGATTTACATCCTCAATATTCTTCTTTATCATCCAATTCAGTATCCTTATCTTCTGTTGCAGATCGTTGTTTATCTCTGCTTCGTTCCACCCTGTATAGAGCTTTAATTTTTCTAGAACGGATTCTGAGTTAGATACTCGCTCTATTGTATCTTTGGCCACATTAAGCTGGTATAATATTTTCGGATCACCGGTCGGAGTGATCTCTGCAAGCTGCAGAGTCCTCCTTTTACCAGTTCTCCTGTTTCTTGACTGAACAAGTATTAGTGAAAGGCTGCTTATCATGGGCTTAGGGATATCAATAGGTGGATTAGTCAGCCTAACTATTACCTCTTCAGCATTGTTAGCGTGAATTGTTGCGTATACTGAGTGTCCTGTGTGCATTGCTTCAAGCAACACTTGTGCTTCCCTCTGTCTTCTTATTTCTCCTACAAGTATCCTATCCGGTCTCATCCTTAAAGAATTGACAAGCAGGTCAAGCATTGTTATCTCTCCTTTTCCTTCAGGATTTGGAAGCCTTGTCTCCATGGGCACCCAGTGCAAGTTTATCGGGAGTACAAGCTCCCGGGTATCTTCTATGCTTATTATCCTTTGATTAGGAGGGAAGAAATTGCTTATTACATTGAGCATCGATGTCTTTCCTGATCCTGTACCTCCAGCAACCAATATACTTAATTCGTTCTGCATGGCGAACCATATGAATGCTGCGGCCTCTACTGATATCGTGTGGTCCTTTATGAATTTCGTAATTGTCCAAGGATCCGCTGAGAACTTCCTTATCGTTATCGTGTTTCCTTTGCTAGATATCGGTTGAAGTGTCGCATTGACCCTATCACCAGTAGTTAAATGTGCGTCCATCAATGGATTTAATGTAGTTATCTCCTTGCCCACATCTCTCCCTATCATTGTCGCATAATGCCTTATTTTTGATTCTGTCACAAGTTTTACATTGGTCACCAACCAGCCATGCTTCTTATGGTATACCCATACTGGGTCTGTGTGGTTGTTTATGACTATCTCCTCTAAGAACACATCTTTCAAAAGTATCTCTATCTTTCCCAAACCAAGATTCTCCTGTATTATATAGTTCACGAGCATATTTGCGGTTTGCTCATTCGCAGTCGGGAAGTATCGCTGTATAAGATTCTTTATCTCTAGCTGAAATTTCTCCCTTATGTCATTTGATTCATCGACATTCTCTAATTCTTTAGTATCTACTCTCGATATGAATTCTTGCCTTATCTTCTCTAGGACAATTTTTGTAGTGTCAGAAATGTTCGTGAGGCTGACTATATACTTAGGTGTTGCCTCGTCCTCTTTCATGACTATATTAACATCTACAACTATATCATTTATTTTTATCTTATAACGATCAAGGCTCAGCTCTGGCTTGCTTTTTGCATGTGGATTCTGATTTATAGGATTGTACATCTGTTCAGGCATTATGCATCGCCTCCTCGCATTGTTTTAATCTTATTATTGATGCCTTATGTGCAGGTTTTATCTCTAGCACTTTCATGAATAATTTTGATGCACCTTCATAATTTCTTAGACTGAACTCACGAAGCGCATCGGAGTATATTTTCTCATACTCATTTGATGGGGCCTTGACTGCTATGCTTTTTTTAGCAGGGACATCTGGTTCTTTAGCAGAGATTATAGGTTTAGGCTCTTGGAATGGACTGTCGAATTTTTCTATATCATTTTCTTTTCCAAGCATTTGTTCTTTCTCAATTCTTGATTCTATTTCGGGCGGGGGAGGCAGTTTAATCCCGGGAAGCAGTATGTTGTCTACAGCCATTCCGGCATTGTTTGCTCCAGGATTTTTTTCTGATTTCCTTTCGGGCTTTTTTTCAGGCCGTATCTTAAATATTGAGGAATTGTCTGTGGTTTCCGGAAGAGGGAATTCTGAGGATTCATGTTCTCCCTTCTTTGATTTCATAGTGAATATATCTTCAGGAATCTTCGAGTCAAGCTTTTTCTTTCTGCCGCCTTTAGGTATCTTGTACAAGTGTATGCCTTTCTTATCATCATCTTTTTTCACATGCGGGGATTGTGGGCTTTGATGATCAGATTTATTTTTTTCAAGAATCTTTTCCTTTGTTTTTATATCGGAATTTATAACTGCAGATTTTTTTTCAACAGGAATTTTCTGCATACTAGTTTTCTGAGTCATTTCTATGGCTGGTTTCCTCTCCGTTTCGGGAGCATTCTTTTCCTCAATAGGTCTCTTAAATGGCTTTGAATCCTTAGGGGCGTCAGGAGGCAGTATATTTATCTTTGAATTCTTCAAGTATATGGCTTGTCCTTTTGCGACTAGAGCAGCAGGTATGCTAGAATCCAGTATAGTGTGTTTCAGCTCTTTTACATCTTTCCCGAAAGTAGTGAGCTTCTCATCTATATTATCTATCTTCTTATCTATCTTTGTTGTCGTCTGATGTATCTTTTGAGGTATGGATCCCTGGAATCCTTTGCCTAGGACATCATCGAACGTCTTTATTGATTGTACATTGCCTTTCAGCTGGTTGTATGCATTTATCTTAGAGTAAAGCTGCTCCAGTATAGAGTATATCTTTTTTGCTTCTAAGCTTGTTTTGGGCAAAGTATCATAATGCATCCTCAATTCATCGAACAATTTTTGCGCTTCGGTAATCTCATCTTTTTCGAGTGCACGCGTGACCTCTTTGAGGTAATCTTTAGTGAGGTATAACCCATAATCCTCTTCTCTGTCCGAAGTAGGTCCTCTAATCTTCTTCTCTTTCCTTTCCTCTAGGAAATGTATTATGTCCTTCTCAAGGAATTCATCTAATTCCATCACTCACCCCTATATTGATAATATGTTCTTCTGGTATTCTGCCCAAACATTCTCTATATTTATTATTTTTCTTGTCTGTGCCTCGTAAAAAAAATATTTCTTCTTCAATTCCAATTCTTGCAACAGATGATTCTTCCATAGGTCAGCAATCCTTGATTCAGGTATGCTGTTCTTCTTTGCCTTGTCCCAGAACTGATTCTTGAAGAATGTCAAGTCTATGGGGCCTGATTCATCATAGACCTTTCTTAGCGTATCGAGAGGTTTATTCAGATAGATATATGGTGTCGTGAATTTGTATTCTATGCCGAGTATTCTCTCCTCGACCAAGAAATCGACCCATGCTTGAACGACATCCACTGCAACATTCAGTTTCTTTGCTGCATCGACCAGTGGTAGCTTATTGTTATCTTTAAGCAATTCAAGTAATTCATCCACCCCTGTTTTTACAACTTCATCTGACATGATTTCCACTAAGCCCTATGGATATATGCCTAAATGCCCTATAAAAAGTTTATTGAGTATTGTCGAGTGATACCTTATTCAAATCGATAATATAAACTTCAAATCGATGGTTGGACCAATAATCAAGTCAATGGCCTACACATCAATGTACCATTATCGCTTATCCCGTATCTGCCGGCAGTCTCTGAATCAAGCTTGAATTCGGTATCTATAAGAGGCGGATTATATTTCAATATTATACTATTAGAGCAAGTATATGCGCCTGAAAAATAATAATGATCAAGATAGGATGTGTTCCTATAATCGATTGTTTTCATGAATGATTCTATCCCACAACACTGTGATGGAGAAGTGCTATTCCAGTATCTTGACAGGAAAGATGTGGCATTCACAGCATAAGTGAATGATTGCTCTGAATAAAATTCCCTCGTCCTGTTAAGGTTCCAACAAGTATCGTTGAACTCGCAGATGTTGCTTCGCATGATGCTTTTTTCCATTCCTTGAGCAGTGTTTATCCCTATGAGAGGATCCTTCAATCCTACTATCGAGACTATCCGGCTTATATTTTCACGTTTATCCCATCTTATTGCGAATGCGGAATCATATACAGTATACCTTATATCAGCACGTACATCGACATCATACGGATAGCTCTGTATTACTTCAACACCATACAATAAAAAAGTCGTGTCTATATTCATATGCGTATCTGCCAAAGATATCAGCCTATTGCGTATACTTAACAAGTCAGTGCCGTTCATTTCGCTGCACCTAGGCCCGACGCCAGGGCATCCCCCCATATATCCGCAGCTGATGCAGCTAGTCAAATTGGTTTTGAACTGTGCCTCTGTTGGGAAAGTGCCCCTCCTAGAATATTCTATATATACGGAATCTAATGCATCATAAGTGGCTAATTCTAGAGAATCGCCGATAATGACAGGTATTGATTGTACATATCCATCCATCGTCATTACACGGGCCTTTACAGGCTGACCAGTATAAAACGCGGGCAGAATGTTCTCTTTGTTGAATATAACAAAAAATAGTGCAGATATCAGTAATGCAGTTATTGTCATCAATATCGCTTTTTTACCCTTTATCATTTTAATCCTTCCCGATAATTTCTGTACAATAATTTAATCCCTCATATAATTCGCTATTTAATCCACAATGAAAATTCTACTATGTGCGGCAAAAATGTTCTTGTCTGATTATACCGCACATATGATATCCTCTTGTTGACAACCCTGAAGTCGCTCGCATTTCTAGTCTCCAAGGAGCGATTGTAAACACTATAATTTATTGTGGTATCCATTATGACATAGTTGAATCCGTATTTCTGCGAGATGACTGGTTCTGAAACGTTCTTTAGAAGATCCCTTGAAAGGTTGTAATTTATCATAGAGCAGCCAGGTGTTGTGCATACATATTTCGCCTTATAATAAAATAAATCAATCTGTTCCATAATAGTATTTCTAGGGTTTGTGATGTTGCCGTTAGCAATCAATGTCTTTACATATTGGTTGTCCAGGTCCTCTAATCTCGTGTCAAGAAAAAATTGTGTTATCTCATCTACCTGTCCATAATCCCTTGTTCTTTGCTCTACAGCAACATCTGAGTTCATTATTGCGACTAGACTCACTGCTATGATTGTCGCTGCTATGAATGCGTCCAGAATGAAAAAATATCCTTTCCTGTTCATGTTAATTGTCTAAAATACCTCTTTCCATATGCTTTTAGAAATATGTATATAAAAATTTTGCCACAATTGCATTTTGCTGCACAAGTTATTTAAGAAATTAATCCTGTGTTGGCCAATATGCGATTATCAATTTCACAGGTTGGTCATTGTATTTCACTAATTTCTCTATCTTTGCCAAATTCTTTATTGTAGAAGTAGATACTGATGCCGACCTATAATACTTCCAATATGGCCTTCCTTCACAGCAGTTTACAAACATCGCATGTGTCCCATTTGCCGTGTTCGGGACGATGACATCTGTGCCTTTTAGACGATTATCACATAATGCTGTGACATTGAGCGTGACATTATTGAAGAAGTCGCATACGCCGCCATTACTGAAAGTAAATCCATCGCATTGCGCATTACATCGTCCGTAACTGTTAGTACAATCATCGAAGCATGTCCCGTTCTGCAGAGTGAATACCACTCCTTGAGTCAGGCTATGCCTGTTTATCGTAACTTCTATCAATTGTGTATCATATCCCTCTTGTGATGCGCTGAAATAATAAGTTCCTGTAGTAATATTCGAGAGGACAAAAGTTCCTGATGCATCAGTGACGTTCGACTTCTCTAGACTTGGCGCACTCAAATTATATCGTATAGGTAATGCTTTTATTGTCGCCCTCTGTATAGGGACTCCTAATGACGAAAGCACTCTTCCTGTGATGTTTCCAGAGCATTCCGGATCATGGCATCTTGAACAATTTCCGAATACTCCACTATTGAAGTAATCCTCATAATCTTCTGGACAGAAATTATCCGGGATGTTATCACAGGACATGTTTACTCCAGGAAATAATAGAATCTGACCATAACCTAACGCAGTATTAGGTTGTTGTCCACACACCAGTTCTGCTGAAGCTAAATCGATAACGAAAAGAAGGCCTAATAATATTCCTAAAAATAATGAGTATAGCAAAAACCTCTTTTTCATATATTGAAACCTATTAACATAGTATTTAAAGTTTATTATTTTTCAGAAGGAGCATGTCATTTTCAATTAATTTTATAAACATATTATTTATCATCAGAAGCATGCCTGAATATAATGATGAGATTAAAGAATTAGAGGATAAGATAGCGAAGACTAAGTACAATAAGAGCACTCAGCATGCTGTCGGGTTGATGAAGGCAAAGCTCGCAAAGCTCAAGGAGAAAGAGGGCTCGAGAGGCTCTGGCACAAAGAAGAGCGAGGGCTATGATGTGAGGAAGAGCGGCGACGGGACTGTTATCCTTATCGGCTTCCCTTCTGTCGGAAAATCAACATTGTTGAATGACTTGACGAATGCTGAAAGCAAGACTGCAGCGTATGCGTTCACTACATTGACTGTAGTTCCTGGAACGATGCTTTTTAACGAAGCAAAAATCCAGATTCTTGATGTCCCAGGAATTGTAAGAGGAGCTGCTTCCGGAACAGGAAGAGGAAAAGAGGTTCTCAGCGTCATGAGAAGCGCTGATCTGGCTTTGATAATTGTTGACGTCAACCAGCCAGAGCATCATTCTGCATTGCTCAAGGAAATATATGATGCGCATATCAGAATAAACAAGGAAAAGCCTGACGTGAAGATTGTCAAGACGATGACTGGCGGTTTAAAGGTCGCATCTACAGTCAAGCTAACCAAGATCGATTTCGAGACTGTGAAGATAGTCATGAAAGAATTCAAGATCATAAATGCTGATATTGTGATAAGGAGCAATATAGATGTCGATGAATTGATTGATGTGATTGAAGGCAATAAGAAGTATATCCCTGCATTGACCATAATAAACAAGATAGATTTAGCCACTGAACATCAAGTAGAGAGGGTCGTCAAGATGCTGAAGGCCGATCTTGCGATATCTGCGAAAGATAAGATATACATAGAACGGCTCAAGGAGATGATTTTCGATGAATTAGACTTGATAAGGGTTTATTTGAAAGAACCTGGAAAGGAAGCAGACATGGATGTACCGCTGATAATACACAGGGGATTTAAGGTCGAGGATGTTTGCAACAAGCTGCATAAGGATTTCGTCTCTAAATTCAAGTTCTGCAGGATATGGGGCAAATCATCGAAATTCCCTGGACAGAAGCTGATGCTCGACCATAAGATGGAAGATAAGGACATATTGGAGATACATCTACGTTAATATTCAATAAACTATATAAATAAGCAATTCTGAAGTGATAATATAGATGTTGTAGGTGATTTTATGGAAGTTTGTCCAAAGTGTAAGACAGAATTGAAGAAGGGCATAAAGTTGAATTCAGGAAATTCCACTTTTCAGGAATGGAAGTGTCCACATTGCAATTATACTATGACTAAAGCAATAGGTGTGAACTGAATGCTTGGATGAAAATGGCAGACAAGATAAAGATTGATTTCAAGGAGATCAGCGAGAAGATAAAGAAATTCTATTATGATGCGATAGAATATTTCAAGCACTTGACGACTGACATGATAATCGCGTGGAGTGCTGTTGGCGTAGGATTGATATTGTTCATTGTTGGGATAATAATAGTTTAATCAATCATATGTTAAATTCTTTATAAATGCACATTTTTAAATTAAGTATAACTCTCGAGTGAAAAGGAAAAGCTTAAATAGTTTCTTGAGTTCTCTTTATTTAAGCACGTTTAGGGGGTAATTATTATGGGTCAACAAGAAGTTTACGACTTTTTATGTAAGAATAAAGGTAAGTGGTTTACCTCAAGAGAAATTTCTGAAAAATTAAAAGTTTCAATAGGATCAGTCACAATGTCATTAAAGAAATTGCGTAAGACAAACATCATTAAGTACAAGAATACAGGTAAGAGAAATACATTCATGTACAAGGTGGACAAGAGATAATTTTCTCAACTTTTTTTAGTATAATTTTCCATTTATGTTTCTAGATTTTAATCAGAATTCTACATCTATGGATAGCCATGCGGATATGTCGTTGTCTTTCTTGTCTTCTTCGACGTAATACTCAAGCGAACCGATTATGGAGATGTTCTCTTTTGGATATATTCCTAAATTTGCTCCAATGACCTTTGTGTTGCCGCTCGTCCAGTATGGCTCAAAATATATCTCTCCGTACATGAATTCTGGCGTCGGGAATTGCATGTATGCACCAGCTCCCATCTCTTTCGTCCATCCTGATTCCTTTTCATGCTGGAATATCACGTCAACAACCGGACCGTATTCTAGTGAGGGTTCTTTTGCAAAAAAAGCAGATATATCTTTTGCCATCAATGAGCTCAGATAATTCTGGTCGTTGTATGACTCTATATAATTATATGAATATATTTTCTCTGTTATCTCACCGCTGAAGTATTTCATGTATGCAAGCTTGACTTCCTGAGCAAGTGTTGCGCTCGTCAATCCTAGTAGCATGACCAAAGTCTTAAGACCTTTTACCATTCGCCGATGGAAACAAATTCTTTTTATAAAGGTTGCTGATAATATCCATTGGTAACATTTTTAAATCATGGTTTCATCCTCAATAGCATGGTTTCAATTACGTTTCCTGACGGGAGCAAGGAAGAATGGCCTGAAGGCACTACTGCATTGCAGATAGCAGAAAAAATATCCTCTCGTCTTGCAAAGGAAGCTGTCGCTGCAAAAGTCAATGGCGTTACAGTTGATCTTTCATTCAAGATAAATTCTGATTCTCAGATACAGATACTTACAGGAAAAGACGCTGAAGGATTGGACACGATAAGGCATTCTTGCACTCACTTGATGGCGCAGGCATTATTAAGATTATATCCTGGAACTAAACTTACTATCGGCCCTGTTGTCGAGAACGGATTCTATTATGATGTGGATTCAGAAAGGAATTTCACTCCTGAAGACTTGATTGTTATAGAGAAGGAGATGGACAAGATAGTAAAAGAGGACTTGGAGGTCACGAGAGAAGAGTTATCGAAGAGAGAAGCATTGAAGCTTTTCGCAACGAACGAATACAAAGTTGAGATGATTGAAGAAATGCCTGATACAGAGAATATCAGCATGTACAAGCAAGGAGAGTTCTATGACTTATGTAGGGGACCGCATGTACCTAGGACTTCATCGTTGAAGGCTTGGAAGCTTACAAAAGTCGCAGGAGCATACTGGCGTGCAGATTCCAAGAATAAGCAATTGCAGAGGATATACGGCGTAGCGTTCAACACAAAGAAAGAGCTTGATGAATATTTGAAGATGATGGAAGAGGCAGAGAAGCGAGATCACAGGAAGATAGGCAAGGAGATGGATCTATTTGAAGTACGAGAGGAGATAGGTCCAGGACTGATATTATGGCTTCCAAAAGGGAACATCATAAAAGAAGAATTAGAGAATTGGGCGAAAGAGACAGAGAAAGCATGGGGATATCAACGTGTGACCACTCCGTTGATAACAAAAGAAGGCCTGTTCTATACGAGCGAGCATCTGCCGCATTATACTGAAAGCATGTTCTCTCCGATGATCATAGAGAATGAGAGATATTATATCAAGCCGATGAATTGCCCATTCCATCACATGATTTTCAAATCTAGACCAAGAAGCTACAGGGAGCTTCCTTTAAGGATCGCAGAATACGGATGGTGCCATAGATATGAGCATTCAGGAGCTTTATTCGGAATGATGAGAGTACGAGGGATGCAGATGAATGATGCGCATATATATTGCTCGAAAGAACAGGCAGTAAAGGAATTCATAGATGTGATACGGCTTCATGAGTATTATTATAAGATTCTTGGGATAAATGATTATTGGATGGAATTGTCATTGAGGGATTCTGCAAGCGATAAATATCATGGTGATGAAGAGATGTGGATAGATGCAGAGAACCTGATGAGAGAAGCGATGGAGGAGTCAGGAGTGAAATATAAGGTCATGGTCGGAGGAGCAGCATTCTATGGTCCGAAGATAGATTTCCAGATAAAGAGCGCTATAGGAAAAGAATTCACTGCATCGACCAATCAGATAGATCTGTTCATGCCATCGAAGTTCGGGCTGAAGTTTGCAGGACAGGATGGCAAGGAGCATACTCCAGTAGTCCTTCATCGTGCACCGCTTGGTACCCATGAAAGATTCATAGGGTTCCTGATAGAGCATTTTGCCGGTAGGTTCCCATTATGGCTGTCCCCAGTCCAGATAATCTTGTTGCCTATCGCAGACAGGCATGTGGATTTCTGCAATGTGTTGAAGAAAGATTGGGAATCGCATGGCTTGAGGGTTGATGTGGATGACAGGACTGAATCCACTCCTAAGAAAGTAAGAGATGCACAGATGCAGAAAATCCCGTTGATGATAACTATCGGTGACAAAGAGATCGAGAATAATACTTTGGCCGTCAGGAATCTTGATGGAAAAGTGAAGTTCGGGGTCTCTAAAGATGAATTCGTAGACAAAGTTCTTCAGAATATAAAGGGCAGAGAAATATTGTTTGAATTATGAGGGTGGTTGTTGGCTTGAATGCGTGGGGGTTGAGGGTTGCTCAAGCCAACTGATAATATGAGAGTTTATCCTTTATATATCCATTATTAAAGCATGTTCCATAGCACAATTCCATAAAGTTTAAAAATGAATTTCTGCTCTTAATCACTATGGGGTACGTATTCGTCAGTCCAAGTTGGTTTTTTACTTACAGCATAATCCTCGAGATAATTTTTGCTGTAATAACACTCATTGTTAGTTATTACGCTTTCAAAGTTTATAAGTTGACTGACAAGAAGCCTGCAAAGCTTTTCAGCACCGCTTTTGTTTTCATATGCTTATCATATGTAATTCAAGCGATGCTTAACATAATAATATTATGGAAGCTTGCGGATCAAGTAGTGAGTATGATAAATCTTCGTGATGCCGCTTTATTGAACCTGTTCGGACTTTACGCGCATGCGCTATTTTTCATTATAGGGCTCATAATCTTGGCATATATACAGTTCAAGACTGATGATATAAAGATCGCATTCTTGATGACTGCACTGGTCGTGACTTCGATACTTTTCACTTGGAACAAGCTAATGCTTTTCTATATGTTGTCAACTATAATACTCATATTCATCTCGTTCAATTATTTCCTTAATTACATAAGACATAGGACACCTAACACGTTGCTTGTGCTTATAGCGATGATATTCCTGCTGTTTGGGGCATTGCATTATTTCTTCGCTGTAGACCATGAAGTATATTATGTTGTAGGGCACGTCTTGGAATTCCTTGCGTACTCGATGATTTTGATAAACCTGTTGTTGATGCTTAAACATGGCAAAAAAAAGAGATAGATTGCAGATAATCTATGACATATTGAAGGCGATTCATGACAAGAACAATCGTATTAGGCCAACCCATATACTTTACAAGTCCAATCTTTCCCATCAGATGATGGAAGAATATCTAAAGGAGCTTATGAGCAAGGATTTTGTGGTTATGAACAATGACAAGAGCGGCAAGACTTATTCTTTGACACAGAAGGGTTTTGATTATCTTAACAAGTACAAGCTTATCGCTGAATTCACCGACAGCTTCGGATTGGAATAGGTTCTCGAAAGAAATGATGATTATGAGAGAATTGTTTAGAAAAATGTTCGATAAAATAATTAAAAAAATATAATACTTTTAGAAATCACTGTGGTTCTTCTTCTAGCTCTTTCTCTTCTTCCTCTTCAAGGTCCTCTTCATATCCTTCCATGAAAGCTTCTTCTGCGTCATCTATCTCGTCATTATCCCTTAAGGATTCTGGGTTGTCCTCGAAATCGTCATTATTGTCCTCTTCATATTCTTCGGTTGCCATGTTTGAAAATTGAAGCCACTAATTTATAAATTTTTTGAAATTTGCTACTACAGAATTATACACGACAGGATTCAGATGTATGACGCATCATTTCTTCAATATTGATTCAACCATCTCAAAATGCTCATGGAATAGGTGTGCTGATCCAGATATTGTTGTAAATGCACCTATTTTTATGCCTAATAGTTCCGCAACATGCTTCTGTAGCACCACTATCTGATATATGTTTCCGGGCCAACCTATGAACAAGTCATTGCTCCTTATACTGCATGTCAATGTCAGCCGGTCTTCCTTTATCTTGAAGTATATGTATAATAGGCTGGGGACATTCTTTGACAATAGGTTAGAATCAGTTGATGGGTCGAATAACGTGATTACGGCTCTCCTGCTCGTAGGATCCTTTTTCAGCAATGGTATGATGAAAGTGTTTATCTGGTCGACTCCTTTAAAATTGAATATCCTTGGACCATAACTGTATTCATAGCTTGCTGGCTGCTCTTTGCTGAGTATTATGGATTCGAGCTCCTCTTTGCTCGGATATACCCATTCGAATTGCTGCATCATATCTATAGGCTTCTCATAGTCCTCTTCTGGTTCCTCAACTATGATCGTAAGATTGAGCGTTTCCCTGCAATTGCGTTCATCCCTATCCACGAAATCTGTGCCATTTTCCAATATGTATCTCAATGCTTTCTTCCACGCATCCAATACGGTTTTTTCTTTTATTTCCATTTTCGTTATTTATTAATCTGAACCTTTCATATGGATATTTCACATGAAATTTGTCAACTTGATTGTCCCTCTCAGCTGGCTGAAATCATATGTGAAAAAAGGTATCTTGTATGTGTTAAGCATGAAGCTGAATTCTCTGAATATCTCCTGTGTAGATGATTCATGGCTCCTGAATATCCTCAGCCTGTCGCACCCCTCGAATATCTCGAAAAGTTTTTCTCTTGCGATTATGAAATCTTTTATATCTCCTGATTGGTAATCATCTATGTTTCTGACTGTCGTCTTCTTGTATTCTCTTTCACCCATGAACTTGCTGTCGAAATTCTTGAATGCTGAGCTGAACGATACCCTGAACCTTATCGGTATGCCGCAGCTCTTGAATATCGTCTCTTCTGACATGCAGAAATGCTCTATCAATTCTTTTGTGCTGTCCAATAATCCTATCATCTCCTGATTGTCTTTGATGTCCTTGTGCCAATCATAGTTCCATAACCGTATATAATTCCTGCTGAACCTATAGAAGTCTGCTGCGTATTGTCCGTTCTGGTTGTTTATGTTCCTGAAATATTCATTGCTTTTCCTTCGCTGTATTGCATTTGCGGAAAGCAGCACTTTTGCCGCGTTCATAACTGCTTGCCTGAATTCTGTCCCTGTCTTGTATGTCTCGAAGAACTTGTTCATGTTTATCGCGATGCTTGATTGGCTGCATGATATGCCTATAGTCCTTCCCTTCACCATCTTAATGTATGTGTTGTATTCTTCCTCATTGAATGTATATATGCCTGCCCTCCCGATCATTGAGGGTGCATTATTGATGTCCTTGTTCTTTATGTTTATCTTTATCTTCTTTTCTGAGAACTCTTTTATTATGTGTTCCCATATATCTGAATTTTTCTGTAGCTCTCTGGAATTGGTGTTGAACACCATATTTATACGTTTAGGGTTCATCTCTGCATATTGTGTTATGAATCCTTTTAGTGATTTCTTGTCTATATCCTCGAAATTTATGATTACGGATATTGTCTTGTCCATGTCCAAGCAATCCTGTGACAGTTTATTCATTAAGTGCATACATTCATCGTTCAGGTGTTTCTGGAAATCGTTTAGTGCAATCACATCATTCACATTATTGAACATTTCACGTATTATCGCATACGCCTTGTCTGGTTTTATCATGGAGCATTCCAGCATGACTGCATTGAGCCTGTTTATCAATGTCTGCTCATCGAATTTTTTCATCAGTCCCTGCTTTTCATATGTCTCTATATGGTTTGATGCTGCTGCTGGCTTTGTTATGGTTATTTTCTTATGTCCTTTCTCTATCGTTATGTTGCCTTCGCTCATGGCTAATGCAAATACTTTCTCTCCTTTTTCCTGTATCCTGATTACAGTAAGTATCCTTTCTTCCACTAGTTTGTTCAGATAATACAATAATTTTCTATGGAGCTTGAATTTCTGTGCTTTTCCTTCGTTCTGTCTCTGCTTGTCTGAACTATTGAGAAGCTCATCTATTTCAGCATATTCTGGAAATATAGCCCTCGCTAATCCTGTCGTTTCATACTCTTTAGGCTCATTCCTGAACTTGTTGAGTATCTCTGATTCCACATCTTTCATGTATCATTTCATGGGTTTAAGGTATATAAAGGTTATGCTGGTTCAGGATTTTTGCTTCAGAAAAGCTTGTTTTGTGCGTATTTCTTGCCTATTTTATGCTTGGTTCAGGAATTTTCTGAAGCATTCAGGAATTTATGGTTGGAAAAGATTATATTCCTGAAGCAATATACACTTTGTATATAGTTGCTTTGGGGGTGTCTCGCATGCGTTTCCAGTCAAAGAAAGATATTGTATTGATGACTTTTTTAAGGAATAATTCTAGAGAGAATCTTACTAGAATAAGTAGATTGACAGCCATTCCTGTGAGTACCATCTTTGACAAGGTCAAAGAATTCGAGAAGGATCTCATCAGGAAGCATACATCGCTCATTGATTTCAAGAAGATAGGTTTTGACATAAAAGTGAATATGCTATTTAGGGTTATGAGAGATTCCAGGGAAGAATTCAAGGATTTTTTGCTGAAGAACGAGAATATAAATTCTGTCTTCAAGGTGAATAATGGTTTCGATTTTCTTGTCGAGGCAATATTCAGGGACATGAACGACATGCAGAGGTTCAATGAATTGCTTGAAAGGTTCAAGATAGAGGCAAAACAGGAGATGTTCATCCTAGAAGACATAAAAAGGGAAGGATTCCTGTCTGACAGGATGCATGCAGAATTATTGTTCGCAGAACATTAGGGATTTTATATATGGAGGAATAAAAATGATCAATAAAAAACAACAGACGGAAATGCTCGATTATCTTGTCGCAAAATTAGAGAATAATTATTCTAAGGTAGACCCTATGAGCAGGAAATTATCTCATGGAATGGATACTGATTATATAAAAGTCGATGACGGATTATTGTTATTGATTGATAAGGGGTTCTTGGTGAAGGAGAACGGAAAAAACATCAACACTTTGGAAGAGGTCTATGGCAAGGCATTGAATTTCTCCAAAGCAAACTATGGCAATCAGAATGTAGGATTTGTAGTATATAAGGATGGTGAGAATTTCTTCAGGGCGGGCGCTCCCACACAACATTATAAGTCTGAGAAAGGCCTGTCGTTGAAGAATTATTCTGATGAAGAATTGCATAGGATGATATTTTTCAGGCCTGAAGAGAAACTTATTTATGATTCGACAGGTAATGTGCAATATTATCAGCCGGGGTCAGAGAGGCTTGAGCAGGGCATAATAACATATGAATTCGAGCCTGTAATTTTCGATTACAGTCATATAAATTCAAATACGCGGTTTAAGCCGAGTAATAAGGCATCAGAGAAAGATCATCTATGGACGAGTGGAGAGCTTATTGATGAGGACATAAAATTGTCTAATGGGATGATTATGCCTTATAAAAAATAAGAATCCTTAAAAAAAAATTACTGTCTTTGCAATGCTGATGCGATCATGCTTCCTGCACTTACTAATGCTGCTGCAAGGACGATGTATGACCCGTGTATGTCTCCTGCCTTCCACATGTCTGGAAGTATGAAGCTTGCGCCTACTTTGACTATCCATAATGTGAACATGAAGTACAGAAGTCCCATTATTATCAGGAAAAAGCTTGCTATTATCGTGACAAACATCGCGTTCAATCCTATCATTCTCATTTTATCACCTTGCTTATAGAAAAATTGTGTGTTTTATAAATTTTTATATCCATCCTTTCTTGTGGAATGAGTACCATGTGAAGAATGCGCTAGCCCCCATGAGTATCCATAACCATAGATAGCCGTATCTCCATGAAAGTTCAGGCAGGACATGGAAATTAGTCCCATACACGCTTGCTATCATTGTCGGTATCATTATTATTATCGTCAATGCAGCCATCTTCTTCATGACTACATTGAGCTTGTTGCTTATCTCTGCAAGCTTGTTGTTGAGAGTGGTCGTGTATATCTCAAGGAGGTCTGTGACTGTCTCTTTCTGTGTCTCTATCAGGTCGACCTGATGCATCAATGTGTCGTATATGTCATCTAGCAATGCCTGCTCTTCATGCGTGAGCTTCAATGCTGTGAGGTCTTTCTTTATCGTGAATATTATCTTTGAGCTCGCCCATAATCTCTTATTCATCTTTATAAGGTATTTCTTCTGCGACATTATGTCTTGGAGGAGCAATTTCTCATCATGCTGGTTCGCGATTATCTTCTTCTCAAGCTCTGCAAGCTTGTCATCTATCTTCTCTATGACCTCATAGTTCTCCTTCGTATCTTGATGGAGGAACTCGTATAGTATGTATGCCTCTGATTTCAGCTTCCGCTTCTTTGTCTTCTCTATGACTGTATCGAACAGTTCCTTGAAGTATTTTGATTGCTCGGCAACAACAAGGAGCAATACATTATGTTTTATTACCAATAGAAGATGTGCTATGTGTATCTTTCCAGTGTCTTCAGAGATGTAATCTGTCAGGCAGAATATCAATGGATTGAATGAGTATCTTGCGGATCTTTGCTCGGTTCTGAACTTGTGGAAGTGTTTCTCCTCTACATCGAAATCTTTTGCCATCTGTATTATCTCTTTCTCTGATGGTGATTGGACGAAGAAGCATAATAGCTCTTTTTTTGGGAAATTCTTCGGGTTTAGGCGTATTTTCTTGAGCTCTTCAACATAGTTGAGACCCTGTCCGGAATAATATTTACCTTTATGTGTGTATAGGTATTCAAGCATCATTTATTCATGCCTGAGTGGTATTTAAAGGTTTGTTATCATTATGCGATAAAAGAATTATGGTGCAGCAGTATTGTCTTTCAATAAAGGCTGCATTGCCAAGAAATCCTGCGCTAATGTCTCTCTCAATCTTGGATTGTATAGCATTGCTGCTGGATGATATAGTGGTATGACTGTGAAATCCATCCCGTCTATAGATATATGATTCACTTTGCCATGCAGTAATGTTATGCCGGCTATCTTTTTCATTGCAGGAATGTTGAATGATGCAAGCACGAATTTAGTAGAATAATTCCCTAGTGTGCAGATTATTTTTGGGCGTATTATCTTTATCTGTTCTATCAAGTATGGCGTGTGCCTGTATATTTCCTCAACTGATGGATCCCTGTTGTTTGGAGGCCTATACTTGAGTATGTTAGCGATATATGCGTCATCTAATGTGAGGCCTATTGACCTTAGAAGCTTGTCTAGTTCTTTTCCTGCTGAGCCAACGAATGGTATTCCTTGCTCATCCTCTTTCTCTCCTGGCGCTTCTCCGATGAATAGTATCGGCGCGTCAGGATTCCCTTTTCCGAACACAAGGTTTTTTGCTGCATCCTTCAATGGGCAGACCATCTCTGTGAGTATCCTCTGCTTGACTTGTTCTAGTTCTTCCGCCTTCCCCATGACATGATGATTTTTATAGAATTATTTAAAGTTAATGTTATTTTTGCCAGCCTTAAGGTGAGCGAATATTGATTAAATATAGATATGCTAAGAAGATTCCAAGATGAATTAGCATATCAGTATTACATGTAATAGAGCGAATGGCTTGGCAAAATAAGAAATAGAAAAATAAAATAATTGAAAAAAATTATGGCCATACGAATTCTGGTGGCCTGTTCTTATCATTTACTTTTATGTAGACATCTTGCACCACATCATACTGTCCATCTGATGCTTTTACTGTCACTTTGTATGTTGCTGTGCATCCTGTCTTGTCGCATCCTTTTGGGTATGCATCATCATATGTTGTAGTATATGTAGAGCTCTTCATCCATCCACTGTATGTGATGCTTATCATGTCGTCTTCCCTGTCTGCGACGTCTGGTTTCAATGTTATCGTGTCGCCCTCTTCTACTGTCATGTTAGGTATTGTCTTCATGACTGGTGCTGTGTTCAGCATCTTTACTGTCAATGTGAATGTCTCTTTTGTTGTCAATGTCCCATCTGATGCGACTACTGATACTGGGTATGTTCCTGCATCGCCGATTATTGTCTTCCATGCGCCTTTATTGTCGAATGGCTCTGAATACTCTAGTTTTATCGTATCCCCATCTGGGTCTGAGACTTTAGGCTTCAAAGTGACTATGTCTGTCTCAACTACCGTTATGTCCTTTAGTTTCTCATCGAATATCGGTGCCCTGTCCACATTGTCTACTGTTACATCTATTGTCTTTGTGACATTATGTGTTCCGTCTGATACTGTTACGAAAACTTTGTGTTTTCCTGATGACTCATAGTTTGTAGTGTATGTTGTAGATGTCATCCATCCCGTGTATTCTATCACTAATGGATCGTTCTCCTTGTCGAAGAAGTTGCATTTTATCTCTACTGTCTCTCCTTCCTTTACTGCAAGGTCATCCAAGCAGTCTATGATAGGTGCCTTATTGCTAGGGTTTATGACTACTAATACGTCTGCTGAATTCTCTGATTTGCCATCTGAGACTGTGACTTTTATCAAGTATTTTCCTGCATCGCCATCTTCTGTCTGCCATAATCCATTGTCATTGAATGGCCTGCTGTATTCGTATTGCAGCTTATCTCCATCCGGGTCTGATGCTTTCAGGTCTAGTTTTATCAGGTCTCCTTCTGTTCCAGTGATTGTATAGCTTACATCGCTATAGTCCGGTTCTGCAGGCTTTGCTGTCTCAGGAGTCTGATTGACTGTCTGGTTGCCTGATGTTATCATTGCTCCTTCTAATGATATGTTCGGAGCCGTATTGACTGCTGGCTGGCATGCTGTCAACAGTATCGCTATCGCAAAAAACCCTAAGATATATGTAACTTTCATATTTAATCACCCTACCTTGTTGATAGAGGAAAATAAATGCATTTAGTATTTAAAGTTTTCTATTGCACAGTGAAAAATAGTTATTCTAGGGGGGTATTTTGGTAAATATATAGTATAAAAATAATGTAAAGAATTCATCATCAGACAGTCATTATTGATCTTGGTCTATTATTATTGGAACTCCACCAATAGGCGGATCCGACCCGCCAGGAAGTATCTCACCAGAAATACCGATAATCCAATAAGAGACACCTATAGGCAGATAATGATAATTTATTGCTGGCCAAGCATATCCTATACCACAATATGCCCTTCTCCTGTTAGTTTCAGTATTCTTAAGGAAACAATCAGCATCATTGATGTAAGACTGCCATACGGCATATGTTTTCAAACGCGTAGGATCGGAGGCATATATTGATACGGGAACTACGTCAGGACACTTATCCACACATTGTCGGATCGGATTATAACAATGAGTACCATTATGCTGGTAACCTACAGGGCAGAAATAATTATAATTAGAGCACCATATGGTCTTATTTATGGCATTCTGCAAAGTCTGATTCACACCAACACAAACCTTATTCTCCCCAGTAAGCTCATTCGCATATACACACATTGACGTATCACCACAATACTTGCTTGGCGGAGTAGGCGGATTGCCAAACAACGGGACATTACAAGTATTAACCATTACAGTACCATTCCAAGTTATCCCGCACTTCATAGGAGTCTTCAATTCACAATCAGCATCCTTTACACGATTATTAGCACATACTCCTCCACGAGATAATTCTCCATCCCTGCAACTGCTCTCATACTGGAAATCATCAGGACAGATGTTATCCTCTATATCGGTACTGCACATGTAATCATCATAATCATTCTTGCTTGCATTCCATAGCCTTACACCATAATCATCACGCTCATCTATGAACAACACATTTCTTGCATCATAATTACTGCATGTCTGATAATAGCAGTTGGTGTTAGCATTCAGTATGACATCATATCCTGTGTCTACACCATAATTCGTGTAATTGAATGTCTCGCCAAACTCTCTGCACTGGTCGAACTTTGTTGAAGCGACATTGAAACTATAAGTATCATTATTAGTACGTATGATTCCGGGTGGAGGCGTAGAACCCATTGAACCGAACTTCTGTGTCAATGATGCTGTCACGAAATTCAATCCCTTGCCAGCGCATAAGTCATTTATTGAAGGAACAATATAATTGAACGTGAATGGACTTCTTGATGCTGAGAAAGTCGCATTCATGCCTTGCAATTGGCCTCCTACCGGCTCATACTGTATCATGCAATCCCCATCAGCCAATGAAAGATTCAAATAATCTGCCTGCAACCTATTCGCCAAAGAGCAATTGCTTCCACTGAAATATGTAGAAACAGTTATTGTATTGCCTTTTCCGCAGACACCACCAGCACAACCGCTTAATGTCACCTGATTAATAGAACAATTAGTGGCCTTACAAGTGGCAGAGCAACCATCACCGCTCTTAGTGATGCATATTCCAGAATCCCTATCCTGACAGAAAGAATCATCAGTACATTTACGGGTAGGCTCTTCAGAGCATACTCCTCCATCATCACATTCCTCACCCGGATCAATCTTTCCATTGCCACAAGAATATAATACACAATTAACACAATTAGGATCACTTCTATTATCGCATTCCTCTTTCCCATCATCAAGTCTTCCGCCTGTACCTGCACCATTGCCATATTCCTGCAGGATATTATCTCCACAGAAAGTAAGCGTACAATTATTAGCGCAAGTATCCGTCAACTGCTTATTGCCATCGTCACACTGCTCGAAGCCCCAAGAGTTATATCCCAAATATGGATTATAAGTAAACGTGCCGTTCTTGTAAACACCATTAGGCCATTGTGGTATACCATCACCACAAGTAGTATTAAGACAATTATAGCAACGGTCATTATTCACTGAATTACCATCATCACATGTCTCGTAACCCCAATAAGTTATCGGACAACCACTAGGAGGACATTCATAGATTGTTATGTTCCCACCTAACAAGCCCACACCATTAGGTGATTGTATCCTAGTGTCACCACAGAAAGTGTATGTGCAATTGCTCATGCAACGATCATACTGATTGAAGTTCCCATCATCACATTCCTCATAACCCCAAGGGCCATAATATGGATTCATCCTAGTGCCGTTCTGATAAACACCATTAGGCCACTGTCTCCTAACATCTCCACAAGTAGTCTTCTGACAAGTATTATTGCACAAATCATAATTATTATTATTCCCATCATCACAAGCCTCACCAGGATTAACATTACCATCACCACAACGATAACAACTACTCATGTTCCATTTACAAGTATTCTGGTTACATGTTGCAGTACCACCCGGATGAGTGCTGTTTATACCAGCGCATTCAGCAGTCATCCAAACATTAGAGCCTGGATTAATAGTATCACAAGATTCATTGATAGGAGGAACAGCAGAAGGTATATAATCTACCTGTCCATCTCCACATTCATTCAACCTGAATCCAGGTATAAACACATTATCGAAGATATTGCTTATAGGAACGTTGTTCTCTAATAGTTTAGAATCATAAGTATGGTTCATTAAAGGATTATACTGACACCCAGTCTGTAAGAATGCTGATGGGAGTATTGTATAGGAGAAGGTCAACGAATTTGTCTTATTAGTTGCTATTATAGTAGTAGGAGTTATAATACATTCTTGAAATCCAGGTTGAGGCGTATTTTTTACTTTCACGCTGCTATTTGTTCCTGCTGGAGCGGTTCTTCCTGGGAATGATACTGTGACTGCTATTTGTGAATTCCTACCGCAAATTTTTGTTGCAGAATTGCATCCTGTGCCATATGAATAAGCGATATTTGTTATATTTATTAATTCTAATTGGCATGTTGAGCTACAACCATCACCGCTCACAGTATTCCCATCATCGCATTGTTCGAATATGTATTGACAATTATTGCTTAAGCCCCATGCAGGAATCCCTATTACGCCATCACCACAACGGGGTATTGGCTCATTATTTTTTTCTGTATTATCATATAAATTGCTGCATCCTGGATCATTCAAATCAACCAATCCGTCACCGTCATCATCTGCATTATTAGAACATTGTGTTGGAGGAGGAGGAGAATTGCACATATTATTCTCGCATCCATATTGACAGATAGTAGTAGTCAATTCAAGACACGGGTCTCCATCATTCTGTCCACAATTTACTAGATTGCCTCCAGAACACGTCGATCCGACAACAGTACATTCATCAATACAACAACTTTTATCTCCTACATGTAAATAGCTTATGGGAGGGTATTCTGAGCATCTATTAGGACTACCGACATAAATTGCGCATCCACAGGTAAACAAACTGCCGCCAGAGCATTCAGTTGTTGTATATGGATCGCCACCTATGGCCGTACATGCACCTCCATAAAATTCTCTGCATATATCATATTCGCAGGCAGGAACTGTTAAGGCCGCATGAATTAATGGAATTAACAACAATAGAACTATCAGTAATAGACCATACTTCATTAATCCTCTTAATTGTTTGTTGATATTCATTTCAATAATATTATTTTCAAAACACTAATTGATATAGCATAAATTAAGTTGACAATTTTCTAAACATCGCCTGTTTGTATTTATATTCCATGGATTCCAAAAACCATAATTAAGTGTCGGGCCATCATCACATTGCTCGCCATATTCCACTATCCCGTTACCGCATCTTGTTGTGAATGTAATCGATCCTACATCAGAAAAGAACTCATGCACATTATCAAATTCTCCACTTGGAGGATAACCATCATCTCCACTCACTTGCCATTTAGACACTGTTTGTCCTATGCAATCAGAACCTACATTAGGGACTGTATATATCACACTCCCCCTGTCAATAGCTGCAGCCCCATTAAAGAATACGTTTCCAGATTGGGTGATATAATATATACCCTCCAGATCCGATGAACTAGCGCCAAATTGTATAGCGCATGAATTTTTCGTAGCATTGATATAGAGTATCTTATAGCCATATGGCGCGCAATATGCGCCATTATAATGATATGTGAAGTTTATTTTATCTCCTGCAGCACAATTACTGCCATCACAAGTCAATGGAGTGATGGTCATTTCAAGTATTTGACAACCGCCTCCTCCACCGGTTTGACAAACTCCATTATTACACGTTCCCGAACATACATTTCCGCATGAGCCACAATTCTCCCAATCAGTATCAGTATTCGTGCAGATATTATATCCATAGATTGTTGGACAGAGATCCGGAGTGACTCCAGAGCATCCTGACTGGCAATTGGCCCAATTATATTCAGTCCATTGAATAGGAGTATATGCACTATATTGAGTTGCATAATATATATTATGACCCTGGACCCATTGTGGACAAGGAGGGTATGGTCCCATAGGATAACTGTATTGACAAGTATTATTAGATGTAACCCATGCGCAAACACCGCCGCCTCCACCATATACATCTGTAGCCACGCAACAAACTTGGTGTGATAATGCGCCTGCACCGCCTCCTTCAGCCAAAGAAAACACACTAACTAGAAAGAAAACCATCACCATAAATATAAGTAACCCAACCCCTTTTAACCTCATGCTTATTCCTTCACAAAAGTCATTTAAATAGTTATCGAATATATACATTTATAAATTAGTCATTACGTAGTGGTTACAAAAACGAAAAGTTTATAAATATGAACAACCATAAAGAAATATGAACGAGAACTTAGAGTATCTGATAAAGCACCCAATAAAAACAATAGAAATTACAGGTGCAGGAATAATTC
>CAZJFT010000009.1:0-25456 GCA_964545585.1 uncultured Methanosarcinales archaeon | reverse complement strand
TGTCAGTACGACTTATCAGAATGCCAGACAGAAGTTGAGCTATACTGCGGTGATGGGGTGATAACTCCTGGATTGGGAGAGGTATGTGATGGTGAAATCATAGGCTCAGTCACTGAATGCTCACAATATGACAATAATTTCGTTTCAGGACAATTAGGATGCACAGCAGATTGCCAATATGACCTTTCAGACTGTGTGGAAGACGGTGGCGGCGAAGAATATTGCGGCGATGGGATAATGAACGACCCATTCAATGAGCAATGTGACATGGGGACAAACGGATTACAATGTATAGACTTCAATGGATTCACAGGCGGTACATTGACATGTGGAAGCGATTGTCAATTCGATACGAGCCAATGCATATCACCATATAATGAAGGTTATTGTGGTGATGGAGAATTGAACATTTATGAACAGTGCGAGCCAGGACAACAGATAACAACAACATGCCAGGCAATGGGCTTCCTAGGAGGAACATTATCATGCAATGCTGCAGGGACAGAGGAAGGATGTCAATTGAACATAGATAACTGCATCCCCGCTATAGACTTAGGATATTGCGGTGACGGATATGTAATACCTGAACAGGAATGGTGTGACACATTCAACCTTGGCGGATTGGATTGTACATACTTCGATGATTTCGTCGGAGGATTATTAGGATGTTATCCGGAAGGGACATCCTCTCCATGCAATTGGGATACTTCAAACTGCGATAGGGGAACAGGATATTGCGGTGACGGGATAATAAACAATCCATTCAATGAGCAATGCGACGGCACTTCATGGGGAAGTATAAGCAGCTGTGCAGATTTCGGATTCAATGGGGGGACATTAGGATGCTATAGTCCTGAAGAAACATCGAGATGCACATTCGACACGAGCCAATGCACGACCCCTGCAGGAGACGGGCCATGCGGCAACTCTATATTAAATAGGGGAGAGCAATGCGAGCAGGGAATAACATTCGACCTTTCATGCACAGATTTCGACGGATACATTGGTGGAGAGATAGGATGCGATTATACAACATGCCAGTATGTATTGGATGAGTGCGAACTGCCATCAGTTGCTGTATGCGGAGACGGGTTCATATCAGGAAGCGAGCAATGCGACGGCTTGAATCTCGGTCCGACAACATTATGCGAGGATTTCGATGATGAGTTCATAGGAGGATCATTATCATGCTATCCTGCAGGCAACAGGAGAGCATGCAGGTTCGACTTGTCAAGCTGTGAATCTGAAACGCCTGTAACAGATTGTGGGAACAACAATGTGGAGGATGGGGAAGAATGTGACGGGACAGAAAACTTCTTCTCATGCGAAGACTTCGGACTAGAATCCGGGTCAATAGGATGCTATGATGATTGCACTGTAGACACATCATCTTGTGTCGGGGAGACAGTAATAGAGCAAGTATGCGGCAATGATAGGTCAGAGCCATCGGAAGAATGTGATGGAGGAGTAGAAGAATTATTTGCACAAAGCTTCATAGACTTATACGGCTGCCAATACGGATTAGGATGCTCAGATGCCTGCACTATAGAATGCCTTGCAGAAGTCACATATACATGCGATAATCTGATAAAAGACGGTGATGAGACAGGATTCAACTGCGGCGGCTCATGTCCTGCATGCGATGACGGAGAATCATGCGTAGACAATACTGATTGCAAATCAGGAAGATGTGTAAATGGTGAATGTGCGCTCGACCAATGCATGAACGGACTATTAGATGGTGATGAGACTGGCACAGACTGCGGCGGCTCATGTCCTGCATGTCCAGAGGGAGAATACTGCTTCAGCGATAATGATTGCCAATCAGGAAGATGTATAGATGGAATATGTATGCCTCCAGAGCCTGGAGAAGAAGAAAAGAAACCGAATACTGCAGGGATAATACTCATAATACTAGGATTAGTCATGATGCTAGGCGGTGGCGGGTATGTCGTATATGAAGAATACTTCGATAAGAAGAGGATTGCTGCAAAGCATCCGCCAGTGATGCCAATGCAACAACAGAGGCCACAGCAACCACAGATGACGATAGATCCTAAATTGCTAGAGATGCAGAAGAAAAAGCAAGAGGAGAGGAGACAGCAACAACAGGATGCAAGAAAATCATTGCTAGAAGGATTCGATAAGGAATCTGCACCTAAGAGCGAAGATGACATAGAGCAGTTGAAGGAAAGAAAAGTCAACAAAGATGTTCTGAAAGAGGCAGGATATATAGACTTGACAGAGCAGAAGACAGAAGAGAAAGAATCAGGAGATATATTCGATAAGTTGAAGAGGATAGGGGATAAGCAGAAATCTGAAGAGAGAAAAGCAGAAGGAGGCTTCGAGACTTATGATGACGAGGGAACAGCTGAAGCCACAAAGTCAGAAGAACCAGCCGCATCACTCAATAAGGGAAGAAAATCACGATTAGTAAAAGTCAAGAGGAAGTCTGATACGTTTGAGAAGCTAGGGAACATAGGTCAAGGCGTCAACAAGTCGGACATAAGAAGCACATCCGGAAAGATAAGCGAACTGTCAGGCAAGAACAAATCCTCAATCACAAAGATATTGAATTCAGAAAGCATATCACAAAAACAAGTAAATAATATGTTCTCAAATCTTGATAAGGAAAAACTGACGTCAGATGTTTTCAGAGAGATATTGTCAGACTTAGTGAACAAGGGAAAACTAAGCAAAGAAACAGTTTCGGCAATGTTATTCGAATACATGGACAACGGAACATTAGATAAATCTGATGTAGCAAAGATAATGTCTGAACTGAAAATGGTATGATTCCATGAGGTCTTGACATTGCTCGGATAAAGGTTTTTGCTCGGATAAAGGTTACAATGGATAAAAAAGGACAAATCGTAGGCCAAGTATTCATATTCATAATGGCGGCATTGATAATAGGAGTAATAGTGCTGATAGGATACAACGCAATAAGCAAGACATTATCAAAGAGTTGCCAGATAGAGCAGATATCATTCAAGACAAAACTCGAATCTTTGATAGACAGATCGAACGGATACGGATCAGTGACTAAACAATCACTCATTGCACCATGCCAGTATGAGACTGTATGTTTTGTGGATGCGACAGAGATAGGGACGACAAATCCATTGGACGTATGCACCAATAAGATCATACAGCGGAGTGTTGTTGACGGAGATCTTAAGAACATATTCGTGTCGACATCAAAGAAGACTGTGCCTATTGGATACGCGCCATTATTGAGGACGGACAATCCTAATAACTGCACATGCATCAAGCAGAAGACGAAAAATTTCCAGCTTATGATGTTAGGTATAGGACAAGGGACGATAGTAAGAAGCATGGATTATGCCGGTGGAAGTGTGTATCAACAGCATCTGCAGAATACTGGGGAGTAACATGTGCTGCGAAGCAATATATGATGGATAAAAATGTTGAGGAATTCTAAGAGATCGGCAATAGAAATCCAATTCAATTGGATATTCGTGCTAATTGCTGGAACAGTGATATTTGTGTTCATAATAAGCCTCATATTGAGCCAGAAGAAGGATGTAGATAAACAGATAAGCCAGGATGTCCTTAAGCAATTGGCGACAAACATAAAAGGAAAACAACAGCTTTCTGATACATTCAGCCAGATGGAGACTCCGCCTACAACATTCACATTCACATGCGACCCTAATGACCTGACAGCCGACTTCAAGATATCAGGATCGCAGAGGGAACCGTTGCCTCTCGAGATAATATTCGCTCCAAGAGAATTCAACACCCAGAAACTGAACATATGGACGCTAGATTTTGCCGTGCCGTTCACAGTGACGAGGTTCATATATCTCACCCCTCCTAACATGATATTTGTGATATATAATTCCTCTGCCACCACTCCACAAAACCAAGCGTATGCTCGGGCCATATACAATCAATTCCCTTCCAATATCACAAAGAAATATGCGTCTACAACAACAGAATTGGAAAATGCAATACGTGGATTCAAAAATTATAGAGTGATATGCTTCAATGATTGTCCTCCACCAGCAAATTATCAATTCATAAGCATCCTTCCTTTAGGCAATGATATCTTCAGTCATGGAAAGGTCAGATACAATAACTTGGCCCAGGATGTAAATGATATTCCGCAGTATATCGGTCAGGCATCATTGTTCGGGGCGATATTCTCTCAAGACGAGAAATATTACCAATGTGAGATGGGCAGAGCATTCAAGCAGTTCGAGATAAAACGTTCATTGCATCGTGAGAGAGTGGTTTTGTTGCAGAGCGATTTGCAATCTATAAACCCTCAATGTGTCCCCGTATTTGCATTGCCATTGTCAACATTGAACAATATGAAGAACAAGAAGCTTAATGATACGGAGCACCTTTATGAATTGTCTAATGTGTTGAAGAGAGACAATACAGACTTGACATTCAAGGGATGTCCATTGATATACTAAATCATAGTACTAAATCATAGCACATAATAAAACGACATGCCAAAATGAAAAGAATACCTTTCAAGAAATCTCAGATACAGATGGCGGAAAGCATCGCAGTAGTCATAATAATAATATTTCTTCTAGTGATAGGGATTGTTTTCTGGGCTGGGATAAGGAAAGATGATATAAAGACAACAAATCTGGAGTATCAGGACCTGTCCGTCATAGAATTGGCCAAGGTTGCGGCTGAGCTCCCGGAATTGAGATGCTACAATACAAACGTTGTCACTAAAGTCAATTGTTTCGACTGGTATAAGATACTTGCAATGAACAAGACAATGAATGACCCTGCATTGAAAGCACAGGCATTCGATTATTACAATTATTATTTCAAGAATTCAAGGATAACGATACAGGAGATATACCCTAATGAGACCAGCGTCGTCATATATAATAACAACATCTCAAAGACGACTACATTGCAGATAAGCATACCTATAATCATAGAGAAGAATTATGGACGGGAGGGAAGGAAATCTTTCGGATTATTGATAGTCGAAGGGTATTATAGGTGAATCATGGCATGGGCAGAATGGATAATAAAATAAAAATCATAAAAAAAAGAAATGGACGCAAGTCACAGATGGAGATGTTCGGATTGGCATTGATAGTCATACTTATAATAATAGGATTCTTCATATTCGTATCGTTCAGGCAGAAAGTGCCCATAACTGATTACAAGAAGAGTTATATAGCTGATGAGACGGCATCAAATTTCATAAATTCAGTCGTCAACGTGAATCCTGTAGAGTGCATAGGAAACGATTACACCGTATCAGACATGCTCAAATTCTGTGCCAGAGGGGACATAATCGAATGTTCAGGAAGCACAAACGCATGTGCGATAGCGAACAAGACACTATGGATAATAGCGAACAAGACGCTTGTGAAGCAAGGCATGGTATTCACGCTATATACAAACGGCATTAATTGGAATAATAACGAGATAATGATAAAGAATCGCAATTGCACTAGCAGGGAAACAGGACAGAGAGGCACAATACCTATAAGTTTATACCCTGTTCCAGGGCATGTATACCTGAATCTAGATATATGCAGATGAATTCACAAGCAATTCACAGTATTAAAATAAACAAAAATTTTAAATACTGCATGACTAGTAAGGTATTATATAATGCGTTATATAATGTATTAGGATAAATATATCATTTAAAAAAGGAGGCTTTTATGGGAATGTTCAAATCCTCAAAGTCGGACTTGGCTGCAGGGCCAGATGTGCCAATAGACCAAGTGGCTGCGATGAAAGGTCAAGGATATTCCAATAATCAGATAATACAGACATTGCAGAGGGATGGTTATACATCGAGCCAGATATTCGATGCTATGAGCCAGGCTGAAATGTCGGAGAACAATACAATGCAACAGGATAATATACAACCAATACAGCCGATGCATCCATACTCTGAGATGCCACAACAGCCCGTGCCAAGTATGGGAGGCATGGGTGGTGGAATGATGATGAGCGGATTAGGTGGAAGCTCAAACGAGGAGCTTATAGAAGCGATAATAGATGAGAAATGGAATGAGCTGGTCAAGGACATAAACAAGGTAATAGAATGGAAGCAGAAGGCAGATGCAAAGCTTCAAGTCATGGAGCAGAGGATAAATGACTTGAAGGACCAGTTCGACAAGCTACATCAGGCAATAATAGGGAAGATAGGTGAATATGATAAGAATATGCTTGCAGTATCGACAGAGATGCAGGCCATGGAGAAAGTCTTCTCGAAAGTATTACCTTCATTCATGGACAACGTCAATGAATTGACAAGGATAACTGACAACATGAAGTCATCTGGAAAACCATTGCCTAAAAAGAAGGTCGTGAAGAAATCAGATGATGATGAAGAGGACAATTAAAATATACTCGTACTAATTTTTTCACTAATTTTTTCTAATTATCTTTCTAATATTCTGAAGAATTTCATAATAACATGCTAAAGGATAATCTCCCGGATTTTATGGTCCGTCAGATCCTGTCAAGAAGAGCATCGCAATTACAGCTAAAAGCATGATTAATATTAATCCTAAGACTTTAGGATGGAACAATGTATTGTATAGGTTCTGATTGAAGTTGCCAGTTGCGGTGCTTCCAGCATCTCCAGTGGCATTTATAGTCGTATTGGTTTGAGTGACTTTCCCTCCAGCGCCTTGAGTGAGGCTGTCTTGACCGAATCCTGCACCAAGGGAGAACAACAATATCACTACAGTGAATATGATTATCCAAGTGGTTATTGTGGTACCGCTTGTCAGCTCATTATGGATATCCTTGTCCGTGGCACCGAACATCCTGACTGCAAAAAGTATGAAAAATATGACTAGTATCAGTATAGTGAACCACGGAGTGAATGTCTGTATTACTGCAACAACTCCCTTGCTGAAAATCACTATAAATGCGACAGCCAAAGCGATAATTGCATGCAATCCTTTATGGCCATCGCCGAATATCTTAAACAATTCAAGCATTCCATAGACTATAACAAAAACTAATAAGAAAGTAAAAATACCAATAAAGTTTCCTAATATTGATATGTCCAGGAATGTAGCCATTATGTTCAGCCTTTAGGCTTCTGAAGAGCTTTTCCAAGGCTTTCCAAGAAACTTGGCTCTTTTGAATCCTTTGGCTTATCCTCCTTAGTTATGAACCAGATTATCAATGCAAACACTAAAATCACTACAACTAGTGCTTGTGTCTCAGGGTCCTCAAGGAAGCTCAACCAATCAGGCAATATGAACCATTCAGCTGCATTAGCGAATATTACAAGAGTTGCGATTATAGAGAATATAACTGCCCATCCTGCAAGCGATGAACCGGCGATATTAACATCTCCGCCGAATACACCCATTATAAGCAGCAACATTATTACTGCGACTAAAACTACGGAAACATTAGGCAATGCATTGTTGATTATGACTACAACATCTGCACCGTCAGGATATGATCCGATGACATGTGGTATGACCACTGCAAGGCCCATGACCAGCGATATTACCGCATTAAAGTTTTTTCTTGGTTTCCCATTTTCTTCTCCAAGAATTCTTGTTTTTGTCAATACTGCAAATACTATGGTGAATACCAATATAAATGGCAGTATTACATCAAGAATACCTGCTTCTTCCAATTGAATTAGTCCGTCTTCAAATATACCCATTCGAATCACCTTTTTTTAGCTTCCTTCTTTTTTAGCTTCCTTTGAATCTGATGGATCCTTCATGATCCAATACATAAATCCTATGATCGCGATAATGAAAATCACTGCAGCCACATAGCTTGTATTCCAGTTATCCCTCAAAAACTCATATATCAATTCTAACCAGCCTAAAGCATTTAAAAATATTGCTATTATTCCAAGGAATACGATTACCATGAACGCGTTCTTGTAGAATCCATCCTTTAGGAAGAACCCTTCCTTTGTCTGCTGATGGAATGTCCCTGCAAGCATCAAGAAGCATATTATTAGCAACAGCAATATGAACACTTGTGACATTGTCTTATTGATCACTGCAACAAGCTGCGACGATGCCACCACAAGGAATCCCATGACGAAAGCAACCATTGCATTAAGATTCTTCTTTGTATAGTCCCTGTCATCCTTGCCTTTCTCTATGCCGAGAATTTTAGTCTTCTCCAATATCGCGAAAACAATCGTGAACACTAGCAAAAACGGTAGAACTACATCATATATCCCTAACTTCGCTAAAAACTGTATACTTTCTCCAAACACGCTCATTACTCAATTTATAAAAGAAGCTATATATAAATATTACGGTTATGCAAGAGGTGGTTGTGCTCAGATTTTCTTAATATCTTTCTTCATGACCTTATCATTCTCATCAAATAAGAAGTATCCTTCTATATTATGTCCTTCTAGAAGTATAGGAAGCCAGTATTTATCATCATCCCACATAGAACCATAAGGGATATCTGAAATATTGAATATCTTCGGGAGCATCTCTTCAGATTCTTGTGGTTCCCCATGGTATTCTGATGCACTAAAAAGATGTACCTCCAATTGCTTTCCTGTCTCTTTGAACTCGAAGAGTATCTTTCCACGGTTTTTTAGGTCTAAGGGAGTTATCGATATCTCTTCATTAAGCTCTCTCAATGCTGCCTCTTTTATGGATTCACCATCATGGACTTTACCGCCGAAACCATTCCATCGGCCCTCACCGAATCCACGCTTCTTCATACCAAGAAGGATTGTATCATCATCATATATTATACATAGAGTCATTTGTTTAGCCATGAAGTCATAGTTTTGCCTGTATTTAAAAAATTTTATATATACATGCAGTTTCTTCCATTACAATGATAGACCAAAAGCATATTAAGGAGATGGAATTGTATGTCAAGGAAGAGGATTCTTTAAGAGAGGAGCTTATCGTCAATTCAAGACTCATATTGAAGGACAGCAAGTCAGCGATATATTCTATCCATAGGAATGAGCCTAAAGAGGCCAAGAAATCACTTGACTCCGCTGAATCAATAATAAAGAAGTGCAGCGCAATACTTCAGAAGCATCCGCATCTTAAGGTATCGTTCGATAATGCAATAGAGGAGTATGCAGAGGCATGCTTATTCTATGGTTATGTGAATGATAAGATCCCCTCATACAAGGATATCAATGTCGATCCGATAATATATCTTCAGGCATTGTCCGACCTGACTGGAGAGCTTGGGCGGAGAGCAGTCCTTGAAGCGACAGCGAAGAACAAGAAGGAAGTCCAGAAGATACGGGACTTGATACATGACATCCAAGGGATACTGATAAAGTTCGACTTAAGGAATGGCGACTTGCGAAAGAAGGCCGATGCGATAAAATGGAACCTAAACAAGGTCGAAGAATTATTGTATGACTTGAAGAAATAAAATAATTTGATTGTTCATCTTATTCTAGAATGTTCTAATTTATCTATTGCGCCTTCTAATAATTCATTGAATTCTCTCTCATTCTTTGCGCCTTTCATGGAGCTAGTAAATTCTAGAATTTCCTTCTCTAATTCTCTTGCTTTGTCCCTAAAATGCATTGTTTCCATAAAATCACCGATTTAACTTTTTCTATTAGATTAAAATAGTTTTTGGTTTGAGAAAAATAATCAAGAAAAAATTATAAAAAAATAAAATATTTATTCTCCCCAAGCGAGTATTCCCCACATTATCAATCCCCATATCCCTCCGACGAAAGGGATTAAAGTCAATATTGCCCACCATCCAGGCTTGCCTCTCGCTTCGCAGATCTTCCACATCCATATCATGATGAATACCATTAAGACAATAATTATAGGCCATATAAGGAAGAAATTCAACACCGGTATCAATAACCCTATTAACAGCAGCACAGGCCACCAGTGCATCTTTGCGATATTTGCCATGAGTACAAGGTTTCCAACAGGTATCCATGCCAGCCATTCATTTTCTGTCTTTGTCCTCTTCGCGACGTTCATCAATGCCAATGCACTATAGACATATAATGCGATTGCTATTATAAGGAATACTACAAACATCCCTGCAATAAGCCCCATAAATGCTCCTAGACCCATTGCGTTCAATATTTCTTCTCCAGCCATATAAACCACCCCTATTGTTTATTTTTTTTGTCTTTCTTAATAATAGAATCTTTGTGCCATGCAGCCAATCCCATATAAACGTACTGTTGTATTACTCCGATAATTATTCCTACTATTCCGAGCCAGAACAATATGATATTAAGCATTATCACCCCAATTATCATAAGCCCGAGCGATATTAACGATATTATCAATGGGATGATTGACCAGTATCCCGGTCTGGAAACATTCTCATATATCTTCCATAACCACCTAAGCATATAGATGCTTAATGCCAGCAGGAATGCATATGAGATTATAGAAAATATCCAATCCATAACAGTATTTCCTATTATTGATGCCACTCCTGCAAGGAACATGAAGAATATTGCGGGAATATATAATAATACAGGCCACCAGTGCATCTTTGCCATGTTAGCCATGAGCACCATGTTCCCTATCGGTATCCATGCTAGCCATTCATTAGGCGTCTTAGTCTTTCTCGCAATATAATATAATGTCAATGCCTGATAGACATATGCTATCAATACGAAGAATACGAATAAGAACATTATCAATAAGACAACGCCCACAACAGACGGGTCAATCTCACCTGCCATGATACATCCTAGGATGACGGATTAATAAATGTTTTCAAAATGTTAAAATTGTCTTTATCCTAGTATCATCAATAAACTTTAAATACCTGCATTTAATCTTCATAGTATGCATAGGACACATACGTGTAATGATTTAAGAGAGAAGGATGTTGATTCTACAGTCACATTAAGCGGCTGGGTCCATACGATAAGGCTTCATGGTTCATTGTGTTTCATCGACTTGAGAGATAGGTATGGGATAACGCAAATCACTGTCAACACTGATGATATTCCTGAAGTGAAGACTCTGCGAAAAGAATTTGTGATAAAGATAAAAGGGACAGTTAGGAAAAAACCAGAAGCGAATAAGAAGTTAGAGACTGGAGCGATAGAAGTCTATGTTTCAGAGCTTGAAGTCTTGAATACATGTGAAGTCCTTCCATTAGACCTGGAGAATTACACTAATGTCACAGATGAGACTAGATTAAAGTACAGATATCTTGACTTGAGAAGGAAAGAGATGCGTGACAATATAATAAGAAAACATACTGCAACACAGGCAGCAAGAGAATATTTGAATTCACAAAAATTTCTAGAGATAGAGACTCCGCTTCTAATCAGATCAACACCTGAAGGTGCAAGGGATTATCTTGTCCCTTCAAGAGTGCATCATGGGAAAGCATATTCATTGCCACAGAGTCCGCAGATTTACAAGCAGATACTAATGGTGTCAGGATTCGATAGGTATTATCAGATAGCTAGATGCTTGAGAGATGAGGATTTGAGAGCAGACAGGCAGCCGGAATTCACGCAGATAGATATCGAGATGTCATTCGTCGAGCAGGAAGACATATTCAAGATAGGTGAAGGATTGATAGCAAACATGTTTGAAAAGACATTAGATATAAAGATACCTGCGCCATGGAAGAGATTCACATATGATGAAGCGATGTTGAAATACGGCTCAGACAAGCCAGACATACGATTCGAATTGTTCCTGAAAGACTTGACAGATGCAGTGAAAGGATCTGATTTCGCAGTTTTCAAGAATGCCATCACAGATTCAGGCATAGTCAAAGGATTATGTGTCGATTATGAATTCACAAGGAAAGAAGTCGATGAATTGACAGAGATTGCAAAAGTGTACAAGGCAAAAGGCCTTGTCGCATTGAAAGTTTCTGAAAGTGAAGATGGACAATTGCGGCTCGAAGGGAGTGCAGCAAAACACTTATCGACAGATATACAGATGAGTATAATAAGAGAATTGGATGCAAAGAAAGGGAGCGCGATATTCATTGTCGCAGACCAATTCAAGGTGTGCAATGATGCATTAGCGAATGTAAGGAAAGATATCGGGAAGAAACTCGCATTATATGACGAGAAAGATTTCGCATTCTGTTGGGTGTATGATTTCCCGAGCTTTGAATGGAATCCTGAAGACCAGAGATGGGACCCTGCACATCACATATTCACGATGCCAAAATATGAGCACCTCGATTTATTGGAGAACGATCCAGGAAAAGTCCGCGCATCATGCTATGACATGGTGCTTAATGGCATAGAGCTCGCGTCAGGAAGCATAAGGATTAATCGTCGGGATGTACAAGAGAGGGTCATGAACGTCATAGGATTGACGATAGAGGATGCAGAGAGGAAATTCGGATTCTTATTAGAGGCATTCAAGTATGGCGCCCCTCCACACGGCGGATTCGCGATAGGTCTAGACAGGCTGGTCGCATTGATGAGTGGAACAAACGACATCAGAGAAGTCATCGCATTCCCAAAGAACAGGCAGGGAGAAAATCCTATGGACGGATGTCCAAGCCCAATAGATGAGCATGGATTGAAAGAATTGGGATTGAAGTTGAATAAGTGAACTAGAAAGATGACAGTCGAAACATTCTTGCAGATTAAAGAACTTCTCGATAAGAATAAGATTAATTATACGCATATAACTCATGAGCATGTCCATCGCAGCGAGGATGCTGCTAAGATCAGAGGGACGAATCTTGACGAGGCAGCGAAAGCTATAATTCTGAAGATAGAGAGAAAGGATTCCGAAAACGTTAAGCATTATGAGTTCATCCAAGTAGTTATTGGCGGAGACCAGAAGATTGACTTAAAGAAACTACGTTTATACTTCAACAGCAAGAATGTCGCTCTTGCAAGCCCTGATGAAGTCCTCGAAAGGACAGGATGCACCATAGGCAGTGTGCCTCCATTCGGGATTCTATTCAATATACCTGTGTACATGGATAATGCATTGATTGACAAGTCACGGATAGTGTTCAGTGCAGGGACGCATAATGATTCAATACTCATGGGCCCAGAAGATTATGTTTCAATAATTGACCCTAAGATAGATTCTTTCAGGAAAGAATGAATATTATATAAAATATCATAACAAATATAAATAACCTTTTTCTGGATTAAACCATGGCTGATGTAAAGATATTCATGGTATTGGCAGCAATGCTCGCATTCGCTATAATCGGCACAATAATATCTAAGAAACTTAAACAGCCAGTAAGTGTGGGAATAATAGTATTAGGAATAGTTCTCGGCCCAAGCATATTGGGGATAGCAGAATATGACGGCACGATTGCAGTGATAGCCAATCTAGGTTCTATAGTGTTACTATTCGTTGCCGGGTTGAACTCGAACATCAAAGAAGTATATACAAAGAAGAACTTCTATGTCGCATTATTCGGTGCGCTGCTGCCGCTAATAGGAGGATTCCTTGTCTCGAAACTATTTGGATATGACATATACACATCAATATTCGTCGGCGCAACACTTACAGCGACATGTCTAGGGATAACATCTTCTGTATTGAAAGAGATAGGAAAGATAAAGACAGATACGGCAAAAGCGATGATCGGTGCGGCAGTCATAGACGACATAATAAGCCTTTCTATATTATCGATAATCCTTAGTGTCCCTGATGGTATAGGTCCGACAACCATATTGCTGAAATTAGGAATGGTCATAGGATTCGTATTATTCATGCTATTCTTCGGAGAAAGATTGCTTACATGGATACTTGACTTGTTCAATGAGAAGATGATAAAGACAGCACCAAGACAGACATTCGTACTGGGACTGGCGATAGTGTTCCTGTTCAGCTATATTGCATTTGCTTTAGGATTGGCACCGATAGTGGGGGCATTCCTTGTGGGAGTAAGCTTAAGCAAGAGCAAGGCAATAAATACATTGCTTGCAGGAAGCGAATATTTTGAGATAATATTCACATCGATATTCTTCATAAGCATAGGGATAGTTGTAGAGCTAGGCGCATTCGTGTCATTGTTCTGGTTCATATTGGCATTGACTGTAGTCGCTATACTGACTAAAATTATAGGGTCAGGATATTCTGCATATAAGATGGGATTCAAGAAGAAAGATGCATTAATAGTAGGGACAGGGATGGCTCCTCGCGGAGAGGTCGCATTCATAATCGCATTGAATGGACTGCTCCTTGGTGTGATAACAAAAGAAGTATATTCCGCAGTCGTATTCATGAGCTTCCTAACCACTATAATCACGTTGATAATGCTTAAATACTTGTATAATGCTAAAGGTTCACACGCAGGCTCTTCAGAAGAGATAGACTTCATAGACTTGAAATTGAAACGATAAAAATCATTTTCTTTGACGCATATGCGCCCGCTTAGAAAGCTTGACCTGTTTCCTCAACCAGTAACCCACTATAAAGAAAACTCCTGACTGGAATATCGCATAGACAAAAATACGCAGTGCCATATCGAAGAAGAATTGTTCAGGGAATAATGTTATGAGTAGGGATCCCGCGGGAAACATCCAATTGCCCTGAGGGAACAATATGAGATGCATCAAGAAGAATAAAGTATCAAAACTGAACACAGACCATAAGAACAGCACAATCAGGAATATCAATGATGCAGATGCGCCATAAAGTATCATCTTATACAAGTGCTCGATGAAAGACATCTTGTCTTTCTTAGACAAGAAATATAATACTAAAAATATCAATATGAAGAATATTGTGCTACTGTAATAGATGAAATTGATGCCAGAAACTACAAATTTCACATCCTGCATGTGTGATTTCTCTTCCTCGTTGAAATATTTCAAATCCTCTTTACCCTTGAAGAATTTGAACATGTTCTCGGTGACATCCTTGACATAAGCTCTTGATTCTGTGATGTTCATATCGTTTGATTCTGCAACAGTCTCATAAACATCATTCTTTTCATACTGCGAATAATAGAAGTCCTTATAATTGAACATCAATGAGAAAGACCCAAATATTAGTATACAGAACAGAAAAAAAGAAGAAAAAATTACTAAAAAATTATATTTCAAAGTATTATCTGCCATCCTCTTTAGCTGAATACACATATATAATCTCTGTACGTGCATTATTGTTCTCGTTAGTCTCTGCAATGTTGTTATAGTAATCAACACCTATGCTTATAGTATAAGGTGGCTGTCCTACAAGCAAAGTCCTTGCAACATTATCTGAGTTGCACGTGTATGTTATTCCCGGATTTATCCAGAAATTGCTGCTGCTGCAACGAGTATATGTGCTGTTTGTGCTGTTTGCAGAACCGAAAGTTATCCTATTGAAGAAATTATACGCGTTTATCGCTGTACTTCCTGTGTTTGTCACTTGCGGCTTGAGGATGACCTGCGAATTGCCATACACATAATTATATGTTCCATTAGTGTTTATGGAAATATTGCTTCCATATGCTCCCTGTATCAAAATATCCTGTGCATACAAGTCATAACTCGTCGTCTGGTTGATGCATCTTCCTCCGCTGCATGCATATGGACAAGTGTATACGCTTATGGATGGCGTACTGCCTACGCAATACCTCTCGTAAAGTGTAGTGTTTCCGCTGCAGTAATCAGTATAGTTGTAGCTATATGATCCATTCGTGAAAATGACTGTTCCAATTGTATAATAGTTTATTCCACCATCAGTATCTGAACATGTCTGTGTCTGGTTTGCTGTCAATTGCACTGTAAGGTTCGTTGTCTGTCCAGCATACACGTATGAATTTGTGTAATAGCTATAATATCCTGTTTTATTCAATAACACTGAATGACTTCCTACTGTAAGATTTATTATTGTTCTTGGTGTCACTCCCCTGTATATGTTGTCTACGTATACGCTTGCTCCTGTAGGTATTGTCTGCACGTATAGGTTTCCTGTCTGTGTCTGATTTGCTGTTAATGTTACGTTTAGGAATGTTGTCTGTCCCGCGTATATGTATTTTGTTGTTGTATAGTCATAGTATCCTGTTCTTGTCAGTCTGATGTTGTGGTTTCCTACTGTCAGGTTTGTTACTAGTCTTGGTGTTGTTCCCTTGTATATGTTGTCTACGTATATGCTTGCTCCTGTAGGTATTGTCTGCACTTCAAGGTTTCCTGTCTGTGTCTGGTTCTGTAGACATACTCCGTTGCTGCATGTTGTTGGGCAAGCGATATATGCTGACTTGACTACTTTGTTGCTGCAATAGTAATCGTACACATGCGTAGAACTTGCACACGTGTCGGTCAATGAATAGGATCCTGCACCATTAGTACCGCTTACAGTTCCCAGTATATATGGGCTATTGTTTGGGTCTGAGTCGTAACATGTGAAATTATTGCTCTCATTCACACCTAAGCATCTTCCATTAGCACATCCATCGTCACAATGCTGGAACAGGTATGTAAAGATGTATACTCCATAATAATAATTGCTGCATGATTTCTCTAACAACCAGTCTGTAGGAGGGTTACGGGATCCGGGAGGATAATTGGTGCATCCATCTGTCTGTGAGTCAATTAATTGTCCTGAACCATAATATATTGATGCAGTTCCCTTTACATTATAATTGCTTCCTCCATCTGTATCCGTGCAATATTGACAACTATTTACATTCCATGTGCAATCATTGTTACATGTGATTGTGCCATTAGTATAGTTTCCGAATAAAAGTCCGCAGGATGTTGACTGTCCGATTTCACATTGTTCTCCTGGATCTATCATTCCATTGCCGCAGTTTGATACATTTCCTGCTATACATCCTGACAAATCATATTGGCAACTCGAACTGCACATAACTGTTCCACCTGTATATATATTAGGATCTAATTCTGAACATAATAATCCTGTGTTACCTGGTGGATCGCATTGTTCTCCGAATGCCGGTTGTATTATTCCATCTCCACAGTATGGTGTCGCGTTCATTGTGCATTGTGATACGTCATACATACATGTTGAATAATCGCATGTTAGTACTCCTCCATAATATCCGAAGTCTAAACATGTTGCTGTTAATGGAATTCCCATCTCGCATTGTTCTCCAGGATTAATTACTCCATCTCCACATATTCCGTATCCTATGCCTGTACAATTGCTTGTGTCGAAATTGCATCTGTTTTCCTCGAAAGGAGTATTACAAGATAATAATCCGCCTGTGAAGCCGAGGTCTGTGCATGAGTTTATTTGCCCCCAATCTGTTCCGTCGCATTGTTCGTTAGGGAAATTATTGATTAGGTTGTCTCCGCAGTATCCATATCCTGCATCGCAGTTTGATATGTCGAAAGTACAGTCTGAATCACACATCAGCATTCCTCCTTGGAATGATCCGATATCTGTACATTGCATTCCTCCTAAATCATATCCATCGCATTGTTCAAGACCGTTTCTGACTCCATCTCCGCAGACTGGCGCTTGGATACATTGTGTGGTGTCAAAACGACAGTTTGAATCACATGATAATGTTCCTCCACCATATCCGAAATCTGTACAATCTATACCATTAGGAACGCTTCCATCGCATTGTTCTCCTAATTCTGGTTGTATTATTCCATCTCCGCAGTATGGCTCTGTATAGTTCTTGCATGCCCCGTCTTCACATCCGTATGGGCATACGTAGTCTACTGATGCGATCTTGTTCCTATTGCAATAGTATTCTACTAATGTTGAACTGTTATAATTCCTGCAATAATCAGTGGATTTCTTAGAACCTGATTTGACTGTCCCTTTTACATCATAATTCTTTCCACCATCTGTATCTGTGCATGCCAGCTCTGTTTCAGTCGGGACGGTTGCTGCATCTGTCACAGGCTTTCCCTCTGTGACGAAGTCTGCGCTAGCTGTAGCTTTAGCTGCTTGTCCAGCATAATCTTCTGTCGTATAGGTTCTTGAACCTGTTGATGCAATCATTATTACGATTGCAACGATTGCCACTATGGCAACAATAGTCAATAAGAATAGATTATTTTTTGTCTCTTTAGGCTCCATCATTACACCTCATGATAGTAATTTATATACCTTGTATATGTGTATTTATAAATATTTTGTAAAAGAAAGAGGATAAAAAAAATTAATAAACCATACACTGAGATAAGTCGTATTGGCAGTCTGCTGTGCAGATTACCTTTCCTCCAACGAACCTGTTGTCGATTTGTGTACACTCAGTTATTTGACCCAGATTCGACCCATCGCATTGCTCTCCAATACCTGAAGTTATTATCCCATCTCCACAATATGTCGCAGATTTGCAATCGCTTAGGTCATACTTGCAGTTTGCACCACATTTTATGTATCCAGATACATATTTATCAGGATAGAATGTGGAACACTCGCGCATAACATCTATGGTGATTGCACTATTGTCGCATTCTTCTCCAGCACTCGGTGTTATTATCCCATCTCCGCAGTATGCTACAGGCTTATTCTTTGCATACACTTCTGCATAAGAGACAAATAATGAATCACTAGTAACATATACGCTACCCTTATATAGTCTGACTCTTGCAGTGACTACCTGTCCATTATAAGAACTGGCTGCAGGTATAGAGATAGTCAATTCAGCAGTAGTGTATCCGCTATTATTAATAGTATAGTTCTTTGCTGCGCACTGTATCCACGTAGTGTATGTAGTCGATGCGCTTACAGAATATATCCTATATTTTTCACACTCGAATTCCGGTATTCCCGGATTCATCATCAATTCAAATGGGAAACTATACTTAGGATTATTAGGGAAATGGGCTATGCTGGCCTTTACCTTGAATATTTTACCATCTGTAGCATATCCATACATTTTGGTTATATCCCCAAATTCTAATAATCCTCCTACATTAGAATTAGTTATTGTGCCCTTATTTCTTATCTGCAAGACTTTAACATAATCATTAAAGCCCACTATACAACCTGCTGTGTTGAAGCTGCATTCGTTCTGTGATCCTGGCGGGAAGCAGGATAATGTTCCGCCCGTGTATTGTGGGTTGATGTTGCTGCACGATATCACCTTCCCGAAGTTGGTTCCGTCGCATTGCTCGTAACCATTTATTATCCTATCTCCACAATATGCTTTTGGTTTTTTGATGCATTGCGATAGGTCAAATGTGCAGTCATTCTTGCATGTTGCTGGTCCATCTATATAAACGCTAGGGTCTATGGCCTCACACTTATATACTTGGCCGATCTCGCATTGCGGTGCGGAATCGATATTTGGATCGCCATTGCATCCGACCACATTCTTGGTTATTGTCAATGGCCTGCTTCTTGAGTATGTTCCGTATCCTTTTGGTTGTACACCCACTTCTATCACGTATTCTCCATCTGGCAGGTATGTCGGTATTGTCCAAGAGTATTTTCCTGATGTCCCAATTGTGTTAAGGCCGTTTTCTATTATTATTTCTGCTCCTGTTTTTACGTGTATTGCGCTTATGTATCTCAAGTAGTTCGCCATGTTCTGGCTTGCAGTCCAAGTTATATACAATGTATCCCCTTGATTCATCAACACATCATTAATCATGGATATGTCCACATTCAATTGTACGCAATTACGAGTGTCATAGCTGCACCCGTTTTGTGACCCGGCAGGATAACAAGATAATTCTCCACCAGTGAATTCATTGATGTCAATGCAAGACTTTTGTATGTTTGTCCCATCACATTGTTCCCCGATATTTATTACACCATTACCACAATACCCTGCTTGTATCTTTTCACATTTTGAAGTGTCAAATTTACATGTTTGAGGATTACATGTCAATAATCCTCCTGCATAATCAGCAAAATCAGTGCATACTGCCTTAAACAACACTTCAGGCTCACATTCTTCTCCAGGGCTTATTATATTATCTCCACATACACCTGTGTTTTTGAAACATTTTGCTGTATTAAAACTACATTCACTCTGTGAACCTGGCGGCATACATGATACATTCCCTGAATCAAATCCAAAGTCTTTGCAAGTCACTTGCCCGATATTTATGCCATCACACTCCTCATTAGGGAAATTGTTGATTAAGTTGTCACCACAATATCCCGTTGCAGGCTTCTTGCATGCACCATCAAAGCATCCTTCAGAACACTTAATTGCCTGTTCTTCATGCAAGTATCCATCGTCTCCACAATAATATTCTACCAAAAGATTACGATCGGTAGGTGTCTGGCAATGATCCATAAGCTTCTGTGCTTGAGTCCTGTCACCGACAAATGTCACGCCCGTAGTGAATCCTTTATTATAAACATCCCTTCCATTATCAGTCTCTATACATTTGATATGTGATTCCGATTTAGTGGAATTGGTCAGATTTATCTTTGGGCAAAGATATCTGACTTTATAATCATAACACCCTTCTGGATTGAGTGCATTATAGCATACTACCCCGACCTCGCGGTTGCAGAAAATATCCTGATCGGCACTAATATAATGCGTTCCATCAGTCTTCCTGCACTCAACAGCTATAGGGCTGCTGCATACCCATGGTGTTTCAATCTTATGTTCATAATCTGCCATCCCGCTAGGGTCATCCCTATCTATCCAATCTGTCCAATACATTGCTTCATTGAAACTCTTGCATCTACCGTTTGAACAACCATATGGACATACATAATCTGCTGATGCAAACTGTCCATTCTTACAATAATTCTCAACTAATATCGGACCATTGAATGCCCTGCAATAATCTCCCTTTGTTATCTTTGTATTGCCAACTTTGTATGTGACTACTCCTTTACTGGCGTAGCTTTTTCCATTATCCGTGTCGATACATCCATAAGTCGTCTGAGTAGTTGTAGTGTATGCTGCACCTGTAATGTCTGAAGATGAAAATTCTGTATTTGAAACCTCTGTTGTCTGTTCAACATAATTTGTCGGCTCATAGTTTCTTGTGCTAGTTGTCGATATCATTATGATTATCGCGACTATCGCAACGACAGCAACGATTACTAATAAGAATAAATTATTTTTTTCCTTAAGTTCCATCAGGGACACCTCACACTATCAATTTATATACTTCGGATTAGAATGTTTATAAATATTTCTTTTAAAGATATTATCCTAAGAATAATACAGTTTCCCTTCTGCTTTCTGCTCTCTGTCCTTTACGGAATCTTCCTTGTTTATCCTTGGCCGATGGTTCTCTTCATCACGACGGAATGTTATATTCAATTCTTCTAAGAATCTATTCATGCCCTGTCTCATCGAACAAGGTGAAGTCGCTATTCCTCTCAGTGCAGGCTGTCCCTCGAATATCAACAATTTATCAGATATGGAATCGATGAACAATAAATCGTGGTCTACAATCATCGCGCTCCTACCTGTAGTGAACATCACATCCTTAATCACTTTTGCAACAATCAATCTCTGCTCGACATCAAGATATGCTGACGGCTCATCCATCAGATACATGTCAGCATCCTGTGAAAGGCAGTGCGCAATAGCGACTTTCTGCAATTCTCCTCCAGACAATTCATTGATTTTTCTGGTGAATAATTCCTTCAGATTCAATGGCCTGATTATCTCTATCTCATACTTCTGTATCGCTCTCTGCAATGCAGTTATGACTAGTTCGTCTGACCCTTCAAGATACTGCGGCTTATATGAGACCTTAAGGTTAATCTTATCCTGGTCATTTCCTGTCTTCAAGACTCCTGCAAGGATCTTTACGAAAGTAGTCTTTCCTATACCGTTCTGTCCCAATATTCCTACAACATCCCCTTTGTATATCTCTCCCTTCTCCGCATTCAATAAGAATTTCCCTTGTTTATACTCAAAAGGATTCCATTCAGTCAATACAAAAGGCTTACCTTCCTTCTGCTGTGCATACTTCTCGAACTTTATCGCATGATCCCTGAAACGAACATTCTCCTCCTTCAAGAAACCAGAAAGATATATATTTATGCCATTCTTAGCAGTCTTCAATCCAGAGACGACACCATACACAGATTCATGACCATACATCAAGTGTATCATGTCAGTCATGTAATCAAGTATTATCAAATCATGCTCTATGACCATGACTGCGGTTTTCTCATCAGCAAGTCCTTTGATGAATCTTGCAATCTTCATCCTCTGCTTTATATCAAGATATGATGTAGGCTCATCAAAGAAGTAAACGTTCGCTTTCTTGAGGACTGTCGCAGCGATAGCGACCCTCTGCAATTCGCCCCCTGAAAGGGATTTTATGTCGCTGTCTATTATATCTTTTAATTCAAGCAACTCAACCATCTCATCAATCTTTCCTTTCTGGTCTGCCTTCTTGAGCAATTCTCTTGCAGTGCCTTCGAACTGTCGAGGTATCATATCAACCTGTTGCGGTTTGTATGAAATGACTATCTTATCATCACGTAATTTTTCAAAATATGATTGTGCCTCACTACCCTTGAAGTAATCTATTATCTCTTTCATATCAGCATCATGTTCTCTTCCCAGATTAGGCTTAAGGCTTTTAGAGAGAATCTTCAATGCAGTGCTTTTTCCTATACCATTCCGGCCTATTATACCTACGACCTTACCAAAAATAGGTGTTGGGAGATTATATAATGCAAAACCATTGACTCCATACCTGTGTATAGGTTCCTTATCTAACTCTTCAGGGAGATTGATTATGTTTATTGCACCGAAAGGACACTTCTTAGGACAGATGCCGCATCCAGTGCATAGTTTTTCATCTATCTGTGCCTTCTTGTCAGGGCCTGCAGTTATGCATTGCTCGCCCATCCTGTTAACAGGACAGACTCTAGCACACAAATAATTTCCGCAAGCCACAGGATTACATTTCTTCCTATCAATAACAGCTATCCTTGCCATGGAGAATGATAAATTAAACTGTTTTAAAAATGTTTATATGCAATATACGAAATAACTGTCACATATGCAAATGATCATGCACGCCTATCTTTGCAGAATTAGAATCATCTGTGTGATGTGCCATCTTATGATATGCTATTTTTGCAGTGGTCTTAGCGATGCCTAACATGTTATTGTTCAACCTATAGAGTCCTAATGCCTCGTTAAGGTAAGAAGTATCCCTGTGATGGCTGTTCTTAAGCAAAGACTTATATTCTGCTATATACGCATCAGCAATGGTATTTATGTAATGTTTCACCACGTCCTTTTTCGGATGCTCTTTTCCTTCCAATAAGACGATGTCAACCAATGCCTTTTTTGCATACCCTATGTTATCCCTATTCCCATTCTTGACTTCATCAATTATGTTCTTTGTCATGTCTAGAAGCCCTTGACTGTATTTTGCGGAATGAAATGATTCGAATGCGCCATGATAGTTCTTCTGTGAAAGGAAACTTTTTCCTACATCAATCAATCCTACATTATAATTCAACAAGTCATAAAACCTCTTGAAAGTCCATAATTGTGAGATGTTGCTCCTATCGACATAATGCCCGTTATGCAAATTCTCGGCGACGTTCAACGGATTAACTATTTTTATTGTGCCTTGGATATATTCATTCAATGTATGTATCATGTCATCTATCTTTATCTTCTCTTTTCCTGGGATGATGACTGGATCTTTCATATTTATTAAGGATTAACCCATCATTTAAATAATTTGCGTACGTTTTTTCTTCATTAGAAATTAGCAATACATTTTTATATCCTGATTATTTGATATGTCCTAGGTGATATTTATGGATGCTAAAAAGCTTGCTATGATTATAGGCATAGGTGTATTATTGCCTTTGTTCTTAGGATTCTTCGTTGATGCAGTATATACTGCGCCAAAGTGGGAGGATTACTGCGGTAGAGGAGACTACGGTCCTTATGCAAAGCCTATGACTCCTGAAGCAGCACAGAACTGCACAGATTATTATTCAGATCCTGCGTACACTGCATGTATGGATGATGGGGGGATGGCAAGATTCAAATATGATGCTACCGGATGTCCATCATTCGACAAGTGCGATTACTGCCAGAAAGACTTTGATCAAGCAAATGGATTATACAACAGGAATGTGTTCTTCATGCTTGCACCATTAGGATTGATAATAGTAATTATAGGAATATATTTGAGTGTCGAATACATTGGAGCAGGATTGATGTTTGGTGGACTTGCAACAATGTTCTATGCAACAGTAAGATACTTTTCAGACATGAGCAAACTATTGCGTGCATTAGTGCTTCTAGTAGAGTTGCTTGTGATAATCTACATAGGGTACAAGAAGATAGAGGACAGAAAAATTTCAGAGAAGAAAACTGTCACAAAGAAAAAGAGGAGAAGATGATATTCAAGAAAAACATAATAGAACAGATGACTGAAAGGGTCATAAGGATAAACAAGCATTCAAAGAAGATAATAGTATTCCCTGAGACTGATGATAAGATACTCCAAGCAGCATCGATATTGGTGAAGAAGGAGATATGCCATCCGTTGATATTAGGCAATGAGGATAAGCTGAGGATGACTCTTGAGAAATTGAGAATAAAAAACTTGGAGTCAGAAAATTTCTTCAATTACTTGGATGACAAACACGAATCGGACATGAAAGATTACGTGAATGTATTCTTGAAGAAAAGGGCCGCGAGCGACAAGCCTATGAAAGAAGATGAAGCCCTAGAACTTATAAAACAGCCACATTACTATGGGGCGATGATGGTAGAGCATGAACTCGCTAATGGGATGATATCTGGAATAAATTCAGAGACGAAGCCTTATTATCCTGCTTTTCATGTGATAAGGACGCGTGAAGGTGTGAGCAGGGCATCGGGCGTATTCTTGATGATAAAAGGAGAGGATATCTACCTGTTTGCAGATTGTGCATTAAACATCAATCCTACAGCAGAGCAACTTGCAGAGATAGGATTTGTAACGGCAGACACAGCAGTAAGTTTTGGGATAAAACCGAGAGTTGCGATGCTCTCATTCTCGACACATGGGACGGCAAAACATGAGACGGTAGATAAAGTCGCAAAAGCGACAGGGTTATTGAAATCAATGGATAAGGACTTGATTGTCGATGGCGAGATACAGTTTGATGCAGCAATAATCCCTGAAGTCGCAGACAAGAAATGCAAGGATTCTCCATTGCACGGGGAAGCAAACGTTTTGATATTCCCCGATCTTGATGCAGGAAATATCGGGTACAAGATTGCAGAAAGGCTTGGAGGATACAAAGCAATAGGTCCGATCATGCAAGGATTGAACAAGCCTATAAACGATCTATCACGCGGTGCATCAGTCCAAGACATAGTAGATTTGGCCGTGATAACTGTAATACAAGGGTTGTAGTGGCGAGAATATGGCGGATTTTATTGACAGAGAACAATTTAAGAAAGTTAAAAAAAGTAAAGATTATAAAATTTCCATAATTTCTTTTATTTTCGGGTTCCTTTTTTTAATAGGATCTTTTTTATATTCTTATCTAATATTTATATCAATAATACTATTAGTTATTGGAGGATATTTTATATTTGAAGCATGGAAGAAATATTTTATATGATGCTGTGCTTTAATCCCTAACAATCAAAATATATCTATCCTTATACTTTTCTTTAGCCTTATTCT